>JBEKYO010000009.1:0-60861 GCA_049510875.1 Steroidobacteraceae bacterium | reverse complement strand
TGGTTGCAGGGCCGCGACGATTCACCGTGGTATGGCTGCCTGCGCCAGTTTCGGCAGCCGCGCGCGGGCGCCTGGGACGAAGTGATCGACCGGGCCGCCGCCGCTCTTGCCGCCGCCGCCGCTCTTGCCGCGCTCGCCGCCGCCGCCGATACCGCCAATGCAGCGCTCGCCGCAGCCGCCGATAGCGCTCCGGCCGCCGCCGCCGAGACGCCGCCACCGCCTGTCTGAAAAGCGGATTCAGCGCCCAGGAGCAACGGCATTACTTAGGTGGCAAGAGAGCCTTGATTGCTCGGCGGTTTGAGCCCAGGAGAAGGAAGACAGGCTCCCGACGGCGGTTTTGGAGTAAAATGGTCTCCTCCCCGCCGAGGTCGATCATTCCATTGAAAAGCGCAGTTCGTAACAGCCCCAAAGTGGGCTTCGTAAGTTTGGGCTGCCCCAAGGCCCTGGTCGACTCCGAGCGCATCCTCACTCGTTTGCGGGCGGAAGGCTACGAGGTTGCCGCCACCTACGGCAAGGCGGACCTCGTGATCGTGAACACCTGCGGATTCATCGACGCCGCGGTGGATGAATCGCTGGATGCCATCGGCGAGGCGCTGGCCGAGAACGGCAAGGTGATCGTCACCGGCTGCCTGGGCGCGCAACCGCAGAAGATCCTCGATCGCCACCCGCAGGTGCTGAAAATCACCGGGCCGCAGCGCTACGAGGAGGTGATGGCGTCGGTGCACGAGCACTTGCCGCCGAAGCACGAACCGTTCCTCGATCTCATCCCGGCGCAGGGCGTCAAATTGACGCCGCGCCATTATGCGTATTTGAAAATTTCCGAGGGCTGCAATCATCGCTGCAGCTTCTGCATCATTCCGTCGCTACGCGGCGATTTGGTCAGCCGGCCGATCGGCGAGGTATTGCGCGAGGCCGAACAGCTGGTCCGCGCCGGGGTCAAGGAGATCCTGGTCGTGTCGCAGGATACGAGCGCCTACGGCGTCGACCTCAAGTATGCGCCGCAATCCTGGCGTGACCGGGAGCGCCGCGCCCATTTTTACGATCTGACCGCAGCCTTGGGTGAGCTCGGCGTTTGGGTGCGCCTGCATTATGTCTATCCGTACCCGCACGTCGACAAGGTGGTCGAGCTCATGGCCGAGGGGCGGGTGCTGCCCTACCTGGACATCCCGTTCCAGCATGCGTCCAGGCGAATTCTGAAGCTCATGAAGCGTCCGGCCGCGGCGGCGGACACGCTGCAAAGGATCGCCGCGTGGCGCAGCCAGGTGCCCGACATCACGATTCGCAGCACCTTCATCGTCGGTTTTCCGGGCGAGACCGCGCAGGATTTCGAGGAGCTGCTCGAATGGCTGCAGGTCGCGCAGTTGGACCGCGTCGGCTGTTTCGAATATTCGCCGGTCGACGGAGCGGCGGCGAATGACCTGCGGCAGCCCGGCGTCCCGCCCCAGCTCAAGCAGGAGCGTCGCGCACGCTTCATGGAACTCGCGGCCCGGATCAGCGCCAAGCGTCTGGCGCAGAAGGTCGGACGCACGATGCAGGTGCTCGTCGACCGCGTCGACGGCGCCGCCGCCGTGGCGAGGTCCACGAGCGACGCCCCGGAGATCGACGGAGTCGTGCACATCCGCGGAGCGCACAAGCTGCGCGTCGGCGAGTTCGCACAGGTGCGCATCACCCGCGCCCAAGCCTATGATCTCGAGGCGAAGTTGGACACGCAAGCGGCACATTGAAGTTGAGTTACCGGAGAAATCTAACGTGGAAATTACTGCAGACCGTGTGGTCACCATTCATTACACGCTCAAAGACGACGGCGGCGCCGTGCTTGATAGCTCCGCCGGCGGCGATCCGCTGGCCTACATCCAAGGTCACGGCAATCTCGTGTCCGGCTTGGAAAAGGCGCTCGAGGGAAAGCAGGACGGCAATACATTGGCCGTCGTGGTTCCTCCCGCAGAGGGTTATGGGACGCGCGATGAAGCGTTGATCCAGCGTGTGCCGAAGCGCACGCTGCAGGGCGCCGGGGAAATCAAAAAGGGCATGCAGTTCCAGGCGCGGACCGACGACGGCATGCGCCTGTTCACCGTCACGGCCGTGGTCGGCGATATGATCACGCTCGACGGCAACCACCCCTTGGCGGACCAGACTCTGCATTTCGACGTCGAAGTCGTCAGCGTTCGCGAAGCGACGGCGGAGGAACTCGAGCACGGCCACGTGCATGGCGCAGGCGGCCATCACCATTGAGCCCTGCTTTCGCGCGCTGCGCGCCCATCGGCCCGGGTCGCCTCGACCCGGTTGAAAGGTGGCGCGCAGCGCCTAAGAACCGCCTAACTCAGATACTTGAACAGCGACAGGCCCTGCGTGAGCGAGAAGGCCTGCATGGCGGCGCTGAGGGTCGTGTTTTGCGACTCCAATGTGGTGACGGCGCTGGCGTAATCGAGGCTTTGCAGGTTCGAGATCGATTGCTGCAACTGAGCCTGTTGACTGGTCCCGACCGACAGCTGCGTCGTGATCGAATCGAGACGGCCGCCGACGCTCGCCTGCACGGTCGATACCTGATTGAGCGCCTGGTCGATATTGTCGACCGTCCCCGCGATGGTGTTGTTGAGCTGGGTTTGGGACGCAGCGCTGCCGTTCGCCGACTGTAGCGCGGTCACGAGGTTCTGCACGGTCGTGAAGATGCTCTGATTCGTGCTCGGGGCGACCGCGAAGGAATCGCCCGTCGCCGGCTGACCGGTCAGGGTGACCTGCACCCCGTTGAACGAAATCGCCTGGCCGGACGTATAGGTTCCGGTCGTGACGACGGCGTTCAGCGAATTCAACACCTGATAGGTGGCGGCACCGGTGAAACTGATGGAATAGTCGCCGGCGGTGTAGGTGGCCGGATCGGTCACGGTGGCGGCGCCGATGACTCCGGAGCCCGTATTATTGGCGCTGGCCGCGACCGTGAAGGTCCCGTTGCCCGTTTTGATCTGGTTGAACACGGTGTCGCCGTTGTCGGCGGAGGCCACGGTTTGTCCCGCCGCAATCTGCACCTTGGGTTGACCTTGATCGCCGGAGTAGGTCGCTCCGGTCGCGGTCAGGGAAAACGGCTCGGTTTGCGTCGCGTATCCCGCGAAGATGTAGTTGCCGTTGCCGTCCTGGGTGTTGGCGAGCGAGAGCAGGCTTTGTTGAATCTGCTGCGCCTCGGTGGCGATCGCGCTCAAGTTCTGAGTCGACTCCGTGCCCGAGTTCGCCTCCAAGGCGAGATCGCGCAAGCTCTGCAGCTGCGTGGTCACCTGCGTGAGCGCCGTATCTTCGGTGTTGAGGCCGGTTTGCGCGGCATTCGCATTGGCCGAGTACTGCTGGCTCTGCGCCAGCACTTGGTCGTAACTGTCGACCTCGCCGGCCGCCGCCGGATTCTGCGAGGGAGTCGTGAACGACAACCCGGAGGAGATTTCGCTTTGCGTGGTCGCAATGTTCGATTCCAGCGTATCCAATTGCGCCAGGAATTGGGTTTGCTCCAGACTTTGAGTGACGCGCATAGGGTTGTCGCCTCCTTAGGAGTACGTGCCGTTGATCGAATCCATGAAGGTCGTAAAGGTCGCATTGCCGATGGAAAACGCCTGTGCGGAGGCCTGATAGGCCTGCTGCCACTGCACCAGGTTCGCGGCCTCTTCATCGAGATTCACGCCCGAGACGGACTGGACGTTGGTGAGGGCCTGCGTGTTGACGGCCGACTGGGCCGTCTGCGCGGTGTTGACCTGTTCCGCCTGGCTGCCCACCGATGTCACCAGCGCGCTCGTGGCGCCGTTGATGCTGATGGTGCCGTTCGACAGCACGCCCTGAGTTTGCTGATTCGCGGCCGCCAACGCGTTGGTGTTGTCGCCGGTGTTGCCGGCATTGCTCTGCACGGTAAAGCTGTCGCCGGCCGCGGGCGAGCCCGAGATTTGCACCTGCCAGCCATTCTGCGAAATGTCGCCGCCCGACGTATACGCAAAGCTGCCGGCGCCGTTGACCGAGTAGGTTGTCGGACTGGTGAATTGAATGGTGGTGGTGTTGAGCAGATTGGGATTGCTCGCATCGACGACGGTGCCGCTGCTGATGGACGCACCGCCCGAATTGCTGACGGCCGCCGAGGTTTCGAGGGCGCCCGCGGCGGCGATGCCGGACGGGTTGGTGAGCGCCACGCTGAACGAACCGGCGGCCGTGGCCGTGGGCTGTATCAGGAACTGATCGCCCGAGGCCGGGGTGCCCGACATCGTGATCGACAAGCCGTCGGCGGTTATCGGATTGCCCGCGGTGCCGTTGCCCGTGAAGGCCACCGCGCTGCCGGTGGTGGCATTGGTCAAGCTGTAGGCGCCGCCGGTGTAGGACAGGACGTAGTCATTGGCGGTGAGCGCACCGACGTTGGTGATGCCGACGCTCGCGCTGGCCGTGCCGGTGTTGCCGCTCGAGGCCACCGCCTGCGGCGCCCCCACCGAGAATAGATTCGCCCCGAAGTTGCCGTTGAGGTCCAGGCCGGAATTTTGCTGGGAATTGGCCGATTGCGCGAATGCGGTTGCAATTTGGCCCACTTGATTGACGGTCGGGTCGACCGCCTGGGTGCGCGCGGTCAGCAGACCCCCCAGGTCGCCGGAGGTGATCTGCGCACTGATGTTATTGCTGCCGTCCGTCGCGGTCGAGACCTCCAGTTGCGAGGAATCGAATTGATTCGGCACCGTGGTCAGCGCCGTGCTCGATGACTGCAGCACCAGCGGCTGGCCGTTGCCGATGTAGACGTTCACCTCTCCGTTGCTGTCGGTCGTGGTGGATACCCCCACGAGATTCGACAGGCTCGAGATGGCGGCGTCACGCTGATCGAGCAGGTCGTTCGGCGCCTGTCCGCCCGAGGCCGCCGTGTTGACCACGATCTGCGCGTTGAGGGACGCGATGGTTGAGCTCAATGAATTGATCTGGCTCACATCCGCGGTGATGCTGCCGTTGATGGAGCTGTTCAAGCCCTGCAATTGGCTGCTCGTGGATTGAAAGCTGGCGGCGACGGCCTGCGCGGCACTGATCAAGGCCTGGCGCGAGGCCGTGGACGTGGGATCGGTCGACAGCGTCGACCAGGCGCTGTAGTAATTCTGCAGCGCGGTGGACAAGCCGCCGGCCGTGGTGCCGACGATGTTGTCGATCTGGTTGGTGTACGTTTGCAGCGAATTGAGCTGGCTCAAGGAACTCTGCGAGGCATTGAGCTGGTTGTCCGCCAGTTGATTGATGGCACGGCTGATACCGGCGATGCCGACGCCGTCGCCGATGGGCGCGGATCCGGCGGACTGGGGCACCTGGTTGGTGAGATCCACCGTCTCTTCCGCATAGCCCGGCGTGTTCGCGTTGGCAATGTTATTGCTGGTGACCGAAATCGCCTTTTGGAACGCCTCGAGCGCGGATGTCGTTATTGAGAATATGTCGGACAAGATGCTTCTCCGGGGCTACGCCCTTCCTTGAGATTTACCCACTGCGGGGGCTATCGGCAGCTTCGGAGGTTTCTGAAGTGCCGACCGGCGCGGATGAACCGGCGCCCAAGTCACAGCAACACACTGCGCCTCCGTACGGCGCTGCGAAATGTGGTGCTGTTCAAAATATCGTTGAGCTTGTCGGCGTATTGCGGATCGGTGGCGTAGCCCGATCTGCCGATGCCTTTGACATAAGCCTGGGTATCGGCCCCGCCCTCCACGGCATCGCGATAGCGGGGGGAATTGCCCAGCAATCGGGCGAAGTCGTTGACGCTCTCCTCGATGGAACCGTAGGCGCGAAACGCGGCGCGCCGCACGGTCGCGATGCCGCCGCTGAACTCCACCGTATCGGCGGCGATGCGCGGGCCGCCCCATTTGTCGTCCGCTTTGATGCCGAACAGATTGAGGCTCGACGTGCCGTCGGCGCTGCGCGGCATGCGCTTGCCCCAACCCGTCTCCAATGCCGCCTGCGCCAGCATCGCGTAGGGACTCACGCCCAGCGCTTGGGCGGCGCGCTCGATGGCCGGAAACACCTGGCTGACGAACTCGCTCGGGTTGACCGCCGCGGTCGGGGGCTCTTCAGCGTCGGCCGCTTGCCCATCGGCATCGGCCGGAGTCGCCGACCCCGGCAGCGCCGAGGTGTTGGCAGCCCCGGCGGCCGGCGTGCCCGCGGGCGCAGCGGACGCAGCCGCGGCCGCCGCCGACAGCTGCCTGGTCAATTGCGCGCCCAAGCCCAAGCTCTGATGCTGGCTCAGGGTGAGTGCGATCTGCTTGTCGAACATGTCCTGATACATGCCCATTTCGTTGCTGTCCGCCTCGCCGACGTCGGCACTGGCATCGCGCATGCTCTTGAGCATCATCTGCAGGAACAGCGCGTCGATTTGCTGCGACACGGCGGCAATCGCCTGCGGCGAATTCGGGTCCTTCTTGAGCGCGGCGAGCCCGTTCAAGTTGCTGTAGGTGTTGGCACCGGTGGCGGCCGGCGCGGCAGGCGGCAGAGAGAGGGCGGATTTGAGCGGCGTAGTCATGATTCAGATGACGACCAGTTCGGCTTGCAGGGCGCCCGCTTCCCGCAGCGCCTCGAGGATGGCCACGAGATCGCCGGGCGCCGCGCCCACCTCGTTGACTGCGCGCACGATTTGCTCCAATTCCACGCCCGGTTTGAAGAGAAACATCCGGTTCGATCCCTGATCGACCTTGATGGTCGAATTGGTGATCACCGCCGTCTGGCCCACCCTGGCGAACGGCGCCGGCTGACTGACGCTCTGCTCTTCTTTGATCGTGACCGACAGCGAACCGTGCGATACCGCCGCCGGGCTCACCGTGACGTTGCTGCTGATGACCACGGTACCCGTGCGCGAGTTGATGATGACGCGGGCCGGAGCGCTCGCGGGATCCACCTGCAGATTCTCGACCGTGGATAGAAACGCCACTCGTTGCGTGATGTCGAGGGGAGCGCGAACCCGAACCGATCCGCCGTCGATGATGGTCGCCGTGCCCTCGCCCACGCCCTTGTTGACGCTCTCGAGCAGGCGCGTCGCCGTCGTGAAATCCGGGTTGTTGAGATTCAAGATGATCGCCTCGCCCTGCGCGAGCTGCGTGGGAACGGCGCGCTCGACCGTGGCCCCGTTCGGAATGCGGCCGGAACTCGGCACGTTGACGGTGAGCTTGGAGCCATCGTTGGCCTCGACGCCGAAGCCGCTGACGAGCAGGTTCCCCTGCGCAATGGCGTAGATCTGGCCGTCGAGACCGTGCAACGCCGTGACCAACAGCGAGCCGCCGCGCAGGCTCTTGGCGTTCGCGATTGAATTGACCGTGATGTCGATGGTCTGTCCCGGCTTGACGAACGCCGGCAGCACCGCGTGCACCGACACCGCCGCGACGTTCTTCAGCTGCGGAGTGACGTTGGCGGGCACCGTCACGCCGAGCTGCGCCAGCATGTTGGTGAGCGACTGAATGGTGAACGGCGCCTGGCTGGTTTGGTCGCCCGTGCCGTTGAGGCCGACCACCAAGCCGTAGCCGATGAGCTGGTTCGTGCGCACACCCTGAACCTGCGCCATATCCTTGATGCGCTCGGCTTGGGCAAACGGCACCGCCAGCAGCAGCGTGGAGAGCAGGACGATTCTCATGAGCATTTGGACGAATCCAGCGTCAGAACGGCGCAAATGGCGAATTGAAGAATCTGGCCAACCAGCCCATTTTGTTGGAGCTGTCGACGACTCCCTTACCCGAGTAACTGATGTGAGCATCCGCGAGTTTGTCCGACGTCACCGTGTTGTTCGTCGCAATGTCGGCAGGTCGGACGACTCCGGCGATGTGCACGAATTCGTCACCCTGATTGAGCTTCAGAGTCTTGTCGCCCTGCACCACCAGATTGCCGTTCGGTTGCACGTCGACCACCGTGACGGTCAGGCTGCCGGCCAGACTGTTGCTCTGCGCACTGGTGCCTGCGCCGTTGAAGGCCTCCGCCCCGCTGAGCGAGGTGTCGAGGATGGGAACGCCCTTGGTGGTAATGCTCTTGCCGAAGATCGTGGGCCCGGTGTTCGCGACCGACGTCGTCTTCGCGGTCGTGGTGGTCGCGCTCTTGCTGGCATTGGTCGATTCGTTCAAGACGATGGTCAACACGTCGCCCACGCGGCGCGCCTTCAAGTCCGCAAACAGCTCCATTTGCTGGCCCGCTTGATAGATGGCCCCGTCCGTGCGCGGCGTCGGCGCCGGCAGCACGCGCGCGACGACGGGATCGTTCTTGTGGTGCGAGGCCGGCAGCAGGCCGCAGCCCGCGAGCGGCGCGGTGGCGAGCAGCGCCCACGCCAGCGCGACGGGACGGCGCAGGCGGCGGTGCGAGAGGATCAATGCGCACGAGACGGGAAGGCGGATCATGACAGGTTCGTCGTTAAATACTGGAGCATCTGGTCGGTGGTGCTGATGGCCTTCGAGTTCATCTCATACGCCCGCTGACACTCGATCATGTTGACGAGCTCCGTCACCGTGTTGACGTTGGAGGTTTCCAGCGATCCCTGGGTGACGCTGCCCAGACCGTTGGTGCTGGGGCTGCCGACCTGCGGGGCGCCGCTCGCCGCGGACTCAATCAGCAAATTGTTGCCGGTGGGCTGCAGGCCTTCCACGTTGATGAAATTGGCCAGCTGGATCTGCCCCACGGTGGTCGCCTTGGAGGAGCCTGCCGTGGTGATGGATACCGTGCCGTCGGCACCCACCGTCACCGATTGCGCGGTGATCGGAACGGTGATCGCCGGCGATATGGGATAGCCGCTCGCGGTCACGACGTTGCCCTGCGAATCCATCGAGAAGGACCCGTCTCGCGTGTAGGAGAGCGATCCGTCGGGCATGGTGATCTGGAAGAATCCCTCGCCGGTGACCGACAGGTCGAGATTGCCGCCGGTCTGCAGCACGCTGCCCTGGGCGTAATTCTTTTCCGTGGCCGCAATGCGTACGCCGGTACCCAGCGACAATCCGGTGGAATACTGGGTGTTCTGGGTGCTCTGTGCTCCCACCTGCTGGATGTTTTGATAGATGAGGTCCTGGAAAGCCGCACGATCCGCTTTGTACCCGGTGGTATTGGCGTTCGCGAGATTGTTGGCAATCACGGACATCTGGGTGTTTTGAGCGTCGAGACCGGTCTTTGCGGCCCATAGTGCAAGATTCATGTGGATTTCCTGGAGTATTAAGAAGTGGCCGACATCAGGCGCTCGGCGCTCTGCTCGTTCGTATCGGTCGAATTGATGCTCTTGATCTGAAATTCGTACAGGCGCTGCAGCTCGATCATATTGACGAGCGACATCGCCGCGTTCACGTTGCTCGATTCGATCACGCCCGAACTCACCGTGACGGTTTCATCCGTGGCGGCCTTGCCGCCGGACTTCAGGTACAGCAAGCCATCCGGGCCCTTCTGCAGCGACGAGGTCGGCGGATTGACCAGCTTGATCCGGTCGATCTGCGACTGCGCCGCGGGACTCAAGCCGAGCGGCACCACCGATACGGTGCCGTCGCCGCCGATGGTGGTCTGCGTCGCGGGAGGAACCTGCACCGGACCGGTCTCCGACAGCACCGACAACCCGGTGGCCGTGACCAGCATCCCGTCGGCGGTTACCCGCAGATCGCCCGCCCGGGTGTACGCCTCCTTGCCGTTGGCCCCCTGTACCGCGACATACCCCTTGCCGTTCACCGCAATGTCCAGCGGTCGATTCGAACTGTTGAGCACGCCGCTCGCGAAGTTGATGCCGGCGTCGCCGGCGACCGCATTGACGCGGCTCGCGTAGCCGGGACCATAGATTGGGTCGCTGGTGAACGAGACCGCATCGGCGCGGAAGCCGGTGGTGTTGGCATTCGCGATGTTGTTGTTGTTGACGGCCTGCGCCTGCATGATTTGCTTGGCGCCGGTCATCGCAACGTAGAGGCCGCGGTCCATGATTAGCCGCCCTGATTCATCTGGATGACGGTCTGCGACTCTTGATTGGCCGTGGTGATGACCTGCGCGTTGGCGTCGAAGGAGCGCTGCGCCGTGATCATATTGACGAGTTCCGTGGTCAAATCCACGTTCGAGCTCTCCAGGGCGCCGGATTGAATGGTGCCGAAGCCCGCCGATCCCGCGGTGCCTTGCACTACGTTGCCCGAGGTGAACGTCTCGGACCAGTTGGTATCGCCCAGCTGTTTCAAGCCCTGAGGGTTCGGGAAATTGGCCATCGCCAATTGGCCGAGCTCGGTCGAGCGGCCGTTGGTGTAGACGGCTGACACAATGCCCGCGTCGTCGATTGCGACCGTGCTCAACTGGCCGGTGGCATAGCCATTCTGGGTGATGGAGGTCACGCCGAAACTGCCGCCGTACTCGGTGGTCGCGCCGAAATTGAAGGCCATGGACATCGGATTCGCGCCGTCGGGCGGGGTGAATCCGGCGAACGTCAAGCCGCCGCCCGCCGGCGAGATGACCGCACCCGCGCTGTTGAAGGTCAAATTCTGCGCCGCGCCCACCGCGGTGCCGTTGACGGTCATATTCACTGCCCACGTGTTCGGCGGCACGGGCGGCGTGGCCGCAGGCGCCGCGGCGACTGCCGAGAAGTACAAGGTCGCCGGGTACGAATTGCCGAGCGAATCGTACACCGTGGTCGAGGTCGATTGGTTGTACGTGAGCGAGTTGGTCGGATCGAACGGCGCCACCGTCGGTGGGGCGGCGCCCGCCGGGAGATTGAGAATTGCCGAGCCCGTGGTCGTCGCCTGCGGCGCGCTTTGCGCCGTCTGCAGGTTCAGGTCGCTCAACGCGCCGGTGTTGAAGCCGCCGTTGACCAGCGGCGGGTACACCTGCAGCGCCTGGCCGGTCGAACTCACGACGTTGCCGTTCGCATCCTCGGCGAATTGGCCGTTGCGCGAATACACGATGCCGTTCCCGCTCTGCAGCGTGAAGAAGCCGTCACCGCTGATCGCAAGATCGAGGTTCGAGGACGTGGTGCTGATGTTGCCTTGGGTGAATTGCTGCGCGGTGCTCGCGAGCCGTACGCCCTCGCCCGTCACCGACGTGTTGAGGTTCACGGCGCCGGATGCGTACACATCTGCGAACTCCGCGCGGGAGCTTTTGAATCCGACGGTGTCCGCGTTGGCGATGTTGTTCGCGGTCACGTCCAAATTGGAACTGGCCGCGGTGAGTCCGGATAATGCGATGCTGAAACTTGACATGGAGATCCTCTATTGCGGTTAGTTTGAAATTTGCGTGACGCTGGAGAATGGCACGCTGCCGAGACCGGCGACGTTCAAGGTCAAGCCCGACGTACCCGCGCCCATGGTCACGCTTTCCACGGTCCCGTTGACGTAGGTGCCGACGGCGGTCCCCGCGGCGACTCCGTTGACCGTCGCGCTCAGGTTGTAGGTGCCCGCGGGTGCCGCGGTGCCGCTCGATGTGGTGCCGTTCCACGAGAAATTCGCAAGGCCCGTCGATTGCGCGCCAAGATCGATCGACTGCACCAGCGCGCCGCTGCTGTTGGTGATGTTGAGCATGACGTCCGACGAGGTCTGCGGCACCTGCACGGCTCCCGTGATGGCGCTGCCCGCCGTGGCCATGTTCGCCGTAGAGCTGCTGACGAGCGCCTGGTGCCCGAGCAGCGAGGACGCCTGCAGCGCCTGGCTCGAGACCAGCGAACTCGATAGATTGGAGAACGACGTGTTCAATTGTGTGATGCCCTGAACCTCGCTGAGCTCCGCCAGCTGCGACAAGAACGCGTTGCTGTCGATCGGACTGGTCGGATCCTGGTTTTGCAGCTGCGCCAGCATCAGGGTGAGGAAATCGGTTCCGCCCAGCGTGACGCCGCCCGTACCCGCGGCGGAACTGGTGGTCGACGAGGGCGTAGTGCCGCTGGTGCCGCTGGTGCCGTTCGTGGACGAGGCCGCCGCGTGGATGTGGTTCATGAGCATAAAAAGTTCCTATTGGCCCTTAGTGGCCCATCGAGATGGTCTTGAGCAGCAGATCGCGCGCCGTGTTGATGGCGTCGATGTTGGTTGCGAATGCGCGGTTTGCGGAAATCATGTTGGTCATCTCTTCGATCGAGTTGACGTTGGACATGTAGACGTAGCCATCCTTGTTCGCGAGCGGATTGTCCGGGTCGTAGCGCTGGGCGGGCGGCGCGACGCTCTCGATGACCCCGAGTACCCGCACGCCGGTCGTCGCGGCTTGGTCATCCATGCTCATATCCGACTCGTCCACCATGGCCTGAAACACCGGTTGACGCGCCCGGTACACCTTGGCTGCGTCGCCGTTGACGCTTTCAGCGTTGGCGAGGTTGCTCGCCGTGGTGTTAAGACGGATCGTTTCCGCGTTGAGCGCGCTGCCCGATACATTGAATACGCTGAACAAAGACATGGTTGCTCCCTTGCCGCCGGTTACTGGCCGGCGATTGCGAACTGCAATAGCGAAATCTGGCTGTTGATGAATTGGAGACTGGCTTGGTAGCGCACGTTGTTCTCGGCGAAAGCGGCCTGCTCCACCGGCATTTCGACGGTATTGCCGTCGAGCGACGCCTGATACGGATTGCGGTACTTCAACTCGCCGGCCGGCAGCTCTCCGTCGCTCACCGCAATGTGCGCGCCGTCCGTGAGCGTGACCGGCAGCGGGGTATCGCCGTCGGAATTGCCGAGCACGGCGGCGAAATCGATGTCGCGCGCCTTATAATTGGGCGTGTCGACGTTGGCGATGTTGCCTGCCAGCACGCTGAGCCGCTGCCCGTGCAGCAACAGGGCTTGCTCGTGAATTCCGAAAATGTTGTCGAACATGGTGTCGTCTCCTCAGGGGTAGAGCTAAGCAAGACCTGTGCCAGGCGACGAAAATCGGCGGTTGGCCGGGCAATCACGCGGTTCCGGCCCTGGAGTCGCTCGTAGGGCGTGTGCAGGAGCCCTAGGTACGGCAAGAAGTTGCCGCATCGCGCGAGCTACCGGCAAGGAGCGTCGGCCGCCGGCCAGGATCCGTGCCGGGCTCCGTGCCGGGGCGTGCCGGATCGTGCCGGGGCGTGTCGGGGCGTGTCGGGGCGTGTCGGGGCGTGTCGGGGCGTGTCGGGGCGTCCCGGGGCGTCCCGGGGCGTCCCGGGGCGTGCCGGGGCGTGCCGGGCCGGCCTAGGTTCCACCGGTCGCGGCATTCTTATATGGCACGGGGCTTGCTTGTGACTCTACATGCCCCATGGAGCGCCAAAAAGCCGCCGTTTGCTGCTGATCATCTGCCTTGCCGCCTCGTTTGCGCGGGCGAAGGATCTGCAGGACATGACGCAGCTGGAGCAGCTGGCGACGGCCGAGGCGCAGCGCCAATTGCCGCCGTTGACCGATAAGCAGCGTCTGACGGTCGGCCCGCTGCAATCCCAGCTGCAGTTGCCGCGCTGCGAGAGCCCCGTGAAGGCCGTACGAGCTCCCGGCATCCAAGTGCCGGGGCGCGTGTTGATCGAACTGCGCTGCGAGGGTGGTACCCCGTGGCATCTGTATGTCCCCGCCAAAATTGTGGGTACGACCAAGGTCGTGCTCGCTGCCCATGCGCTGGTCGTCGGCACGGTATTGAGCGCCAAGGATCTCACCGTCGAGCAACGCGACATGGTCGGCCTGCCGCCGGGTTATCTGGATGACCCGGACATCGCGGTCGGGCTCACCGCCGCGCGCGCCATCGCGGGGGGCGCTATTATGACAAACCAGCAGCTGTTGGGGGTCCAGGCGGTGCAGCGCGGCCAAACCGTCACACTGATCGCCGATGCGGACGGCATCGTCGTCAGAATGGAAGGCAAGGCGCTCAGCGACGGCCTGGTCAATCAGCGAGTCAAGGTCGAAAACCTATCTTCCGGAAAAATCATCGAGGGAATCGCCCGCTCTGCGCAGGTCGTCGAAATTGTTTTCTAAATGGCCCTTCAGTGATGCGCGTCACAGTCGATAACGTCAAGAGCGAGAGCATTTGGTGCTGTCGGATTAAAGTTCATCCTTACCCTGACGATACAGTCGCATGGGTAGGTTGCTTGCCCTAGGAGATATCAAGTGACGAACAGAATCAGTGGATACCAGGCGGCGGAGACGCTGGCGCCCGTCAAGGGCTCCAACAGCGGCCCTCAAGTCATTGATAAGACTCAAAATGAGAGCGCTTCCGCTGCGTCGAGCACCGCCTCGACTGCCGCCTCGACCGCGGATACGGTAACGTTTACGGGCCCCGCCCTCACCTTGCAGAAGCTGGGCGACGCCGTGGCCAACGCGCCGGTCGTCAATACCCAAAAGGTGGCCGCGGTGAAGCAAGCGGTGCAAAACGGCACCTATAAGGTCGACACCGGCCGGGTTGCCGACAAGATCCTGCAATTCGAGAGCAACTTGAAATAGTCATGAACAGCGACACCCACCGCAGTCTCGAAGTCGTCTTGGAACGCGAGATCGAAGCCGCTCGTTCCTTGGCAACGACTTTGGAGGCGGAGCGTGCCGCACTGACGGGCTCCTCGCCCGAGGCGGTCATCGAAAAGGCCGCCCAAAAGACCGCACTGTTGGGCGTCATCGACAAGCTCGAGATGCAACGCCAGGCACTATGCCAGGCCGCCCTCATTACCCTGCCCAACATGCAGCGCGGCAGAATTCCGGTCGTCTCGGGCGTTTCCGACGCCATTGCCGACCGCTGGCGCGACTTGCTGGAATTGATTGCCGGCTGCCGCATAGCCAATGAAGTCAACGGCTACATCATCAATGCGCGCCGGGGACAGATCACTCAATTGTTTCAGGCGCTGCGCGGCGGTACCCCCGCGACGTACGGCCCGCAGGGAAGACTGTTCAACAAATCACAGCGCGCCTTGGCGCGGGCTTGACCTATGCTAGTACTCAGCCGTCGCGCCGATGAATCGATCGTAATCCAGCCCGCGGATGGCGCGGATGGCACGATGACGGTGGCGGAGTTGTTCGCCAATGGACCGATTCAAATCACGTTGCTTGGCGGTACCGGTCGCCGCGTCAAAATGGGCATTGAGGCACCGGAACAACTCGCGATTCGACGCAAAGACGTCGCGTAGTTCGTTTTCCGCGCATTGGATGGCGCACGTATCGTCGCAGCGTATGACCACTGACCATTTGATGGAGTTGGCCACCGGCCGACATCGCGCGGGCGATCTCGCCGAGGCGCGCCGACTCTATCGGCAAATCTTGGCCGACGTGCCGACGCACGCCCCGGCTCTGTTCCGATGCGGCTTGCTGGAATTACAGGAAGGCCATCCGGAGCCGGCGCTCGCGTTGATCGAGCAGGCGGCATCCCTCGACCCCGATGAGCCCCGCTACCACGTCGGCTTGGGCCAGGCGCTGCAGACGCTCGGCCGCTTTGCGGATGCGGCGGCCGCCTATAGCCGGGCGCTGCGCGCCGAGCCAGGCTCGGCCGATGCGCACTTCGGGCTGGGAGCGGCGCTGCAAGCGCAGGGCAAGTATGCCGAGGCGATCGACGCCTACGAGCACGCGGTGCGCTTCCAAGAGGATCATTTTGGCGCCCTGAACAATCTCGGCAACTGCCAGCAACGCTGCGGACGTTTCGGTGACGCGGCGGCCGCATACACGCGCGCGCTGGCGCTCAGACCGGGCGAGGCGGGAGCCATGGCCAACCTGGGCACGGCGCTGCAGGGCGTGGGTCGGCTCGACGAGGCAGTCGAACTGCTGCGGGCCGCGATCGAACTCGAGCCCCACGCCACGCCGCACGCCGTCAATCTTGGAATAGCCCTGTGTCGCCGGCGCGATTTTGCCGCGGCGCAGACGGTCCTCGCCGCGGCGCTCGCTCGCGATCCGGCCTCCGCCGACGCGGCCTTCAATTTGGGGAATGCCGTGCATGCCCTGGGGCATTCGCGCGAGGCCGCGGATTTGTACCAACGCGCGGCCGAGTTGCGCCCGGGCTTTGCGGACGCGTTGGTCAATCTCGGCAACATGCACCGGGAGACCGGGGACTTCGCGGCGGCGGCAACGGCCTATGAGGCGGCGCTCCGCGCCAAACCGGATTCCGTCATCGCCATGAACAACGCCGCCTGCCTGCTGCGCACCCAAGGCCGCTTCGATGAGGCCGAAGACCTGCTGCAGCGCGCCTTGAGTTTCGACCCCCGGCACTCCGCACTGCACGACAATCTGGGCAGCGTGCTCAAGGACATGGGCGAGATCGATGCGGCGATCGAGAGCTTCCGCCGATCGCTGCAACTCGATCCCGGCAATGCCGTAACTCACAGCAACCTCGCCTACGCGCTCTCGTTCCAGTCCTCGCAGGCGCAGCCCATTCTCGAGGAATGCTTGCGATGGGACCGGCGTTTCGGCGGCGGCCCGCCCGTTGCGCCTCACCAGCGCAGCGACCGATCGCCGCTGCGCCGCCTGCGAATCGGCTACGTCTCGCCCGACTTCCGCGATCATTGCCAGTCGCTGTTCACCATTCCGCTGCTCTCGCAACACGATCACGCAGACTTCGAGATCTTTTGTTACGCGAGCGTCGAGCGCGCCGACGCTCATACCCGCCGGATTGCCGCGCTGGCGGACGTGTGGCGCGACGTGCGCACGCTGGACGACGATGCGCTCGCCGCCGTCATTCGCGACGACCGCATCGACATCCTCGTCGATTTGACCATGCACATGGCCAGGGGCCGGCCATTGACGTTCGCGCGCAAGCCGGCGCCGGTCCAAATCGCATGGCTGGCGTATCCGGGGACCACCGGCATGCGCGCGATGGACTACCGAATCAGCGATCCTCGGCTCGACCCCGTGGGCATCGAGACCCACGCCAGCGAACGGACCATCCGCCTTCCGGATTCCTTTTGGTGCTATGACCCGCTGACTTCGGAACCGCAGGTCAATGCGCTGCCGGCGCTCGCGCGCGGTTACCTCACGCTCGGCTGTTTGAACAACCCCTGCAAGCTCACGGATCAGACCCTGCGTTTGTGGGGCGCAGTCATGCAGGCCCTGCGCGGCAGCCGGCTTGTGCTGCTGGCACCCCCCGGTCGCCAGAGGCAGCGCTTGGCGCAGCGCCTGGCGGCGCATGGAATTGCCGCCGAGCGCGTGGATCTCGTTGCTTATCGAGCCCGCGCCGCGTACCTGCGCTCGTACCACGACATCGATCTCGGGGTGGATACGCTGCCGTACAACGGCCACACCACGAGCCTCGACGCGCTGTGGATGGGTGTACCCACGATCACCCGGGTGGGACAAACCTGCGTGGGCCGCGGCGGCTTGAGCCAATTGTTTCAGCTCGGCCTCGGGGAATTGGCCGCCGCAACCGACGACGCCTTCATCGACGCTGCCGTCGCGCTCGCGCAGGACATCCCACGCCTCGCCGAACTGCGGCAAGAATTACGCCCGCGGCTCGAGCGATCGCCGCTCATGGACGCGCCGCGCTTTGCGCGGCACATGGAGTCGGTTTATCGCGGCGTGTGGAGCGCTCATTGTGTGACGGAATCCGCCGGCCCGGATGCCATAATGCATTGAACGGCATCGATATTTTCCTTAACGCCGCGAGGAATATCGAATGCTTGGACATAACGCCAAGCCCGCGCACGCAACGCTTCGCTAATCGCATCGCGATGTGCATAATGGATCTCCCGCAGACTTCTACCGAAGAGGCTGATACCGATGGAGCGTCGCTTGCACACCCGCCACCGAGCGCGGACAACGGTATACGTCGTCATGTCGGGACGCAAAAGCCGGATTTGCAAGGCGAAGAATTTGAGCGCAAACGGCGTGTTCGTCGAGACCGAGAATCTCGGCCTGCGCAAGGGTCAACAGGTGCAGCTTGCCTTCGCGATCAATCTCGGCTTGGTGACCAAGATTCACCGGCGCACGGCCATCGTCGCGCACGTGACGCGCGGCGGCACCGGCCTCATGATGGAGCAATTCGCGGGGCGCTGACCCCAGGAGCCTGTCTCAAGTATTCCGCGTGAGCCGCGTTGGCTGGGAGAGGGAGCGGATGTAAGGCGCGCGGCCACATTGAATACTCAGACAGGCTCCTAAGCCGGTTGACTGGCCCTCCCTGCCGTCCGGCCTGCTCTCGCCTTTGCCTGTCTCTGCCTGCCTGCCCGTGCCTGCCGGCCTGCCTGCCTGCCGGCCTGCGCGCTTGCGCGGCCTGCGCGGCCCGGCGGTTACCTGTAAACTTGGGGCGGCATGCCACCCCTAGATCCGCGGCGCACGGAAGCAATCAGCATCCGCGGCGCGCGTCAAAATAATCTCAAATCGCTGGACCTCGATTTGCCGCTGAACACGCTTGTCGTCGTCACCGGCGTCAGCGGATCCGGCAAGTCGTCATTGGTTTTCGACACGCTGTATGCGGAAGGACAGCGGCGCTACGTCGAAACCTTCTCGCCGTACGCGCGGCAGTTCTTGGACCGCATGGACAAACCGGCGGTGGACCGCATCGAAGGCATTCCGCCCTCGATCGCCATCGATCAAACCAATCCCGTACGCACGTCGCGCTCCACCGTGGGCACGATGACCGAACTCAACGATCATCTGAAGCTGCTGTTCGCGCGCGCATCCGTGCCTCACTGCCGCGGGTGCGGCAAGCCCGTGCGTCGCGACTCATCGGAAACCATCCTGGCGGCGCTCGCCGCGGCATCCCGCGACGCCGGCGACCCGCGGTTGGTGGTCACCTTCCCGGTCCCGCTGCCGAAGAACTTCGCCGAGGCGGAGGTCACGGCGCTGCTCGCGGCTCAAGGCTACACGCGCATCCACGAGCGCCGCGGCGACACCCTGCAGGTGGTGCAGGATCGCTTCCGTTGGTCGGCCGTCGATTCGGCCAGGGCGGGGGACGCCATCGAGGCCGCGCTCAAAGTGGGTCAGGGACGGCTCGACGTCTACCCGCAGGCCGAGTCCGGGAGCGTGTTGCCGCCTTGGCGCTTTTCCACCGATCTTCATTGTCCCGACTGCGACATCAGCTACAAGGATCCCAGTCCGAGCACATTCAGCTTCAACTCGCCCCTGGGCGCCTGCGAAACCTGCCGCGGGTTCGGCCGCGTCATCGGCGTCGACTACGACCTGGTGATTCCGGACGGGGCGTTGTCGCTGCGCGCGGGCGCCATCAAACCGTGGCAAACCGCGTCCAACAAGGAGTGCCAGGCGGATCTGCTGAAGTTCGCGCGCAAGCGCTCCATCCCGATCGACACGCCGTGGCGCGATCTCACCCAGCCGCAGCGCGATTGGGTGCTCGACGGCGAAGGCGAATGGTCGAAGAACGTCTGGTATGGGGTCAAGCGGTTCTTCGCTTGGCTCGAGACCAAAGCCTACAAGATGCACATTCGCGTGCTGCTCTCGAGATATCGCTCCTATACGGAATGCCCCACCTGCCATGGCGCCCGGCTCAAGCCCGACGCGCTGCTGTGGCGCGTGGGACAGCCGGGACTCAACATCCGCGAGCTGATGCTGCTGCCGATCGACGACTGCCGGCGTTTTTTTGCCACGCTCTCGCTGCCCGCGCAGCAGGCCGACGCCATCGATCTGTTGCTGCGCGAAATCCGCGGTCGTTTGAACTACTTGAGCGACGTGGGCCTGGGCTACCTCAATCTCGACCGCCAGTCGCGCACGTTGTCCGGCGGAGAGGTGCAGCGCATCAACCTCACCACGGCGCTCGGCACGTCGCTGGTGAGCACGCTATTCGTGCTGGACGAGCCGTCCATCGGCCTGCACGCGCGGGACGTCGGTCGCATAGTCGGGGTCATGCGGCGCCTGCGCGACGCGGGCAACACGCTGGTCGTGGTTGAACACGATCCGAAGGTCATGCAGGCCGCCGATCGCGTGCTCGACATCGGTCCGGGTCCGGGCGAGCATGGCGGCGAGATAGTCTTCTACGGAACCCTGCGGGAATTTGCCCGCGCGAAGGGTTCGCTCACGGCGGACTATCTCTTTCAGCGTAAACGCGTGCAGCCGCCGCCAAGCGCCGCCCGTGCCCAGATCGCTGCGCACGCCGGCGTGCTGCGGCTCGAAGGCGCCGCCGAACATAATCTCAAGAACATCGACGTCGACATTCCGCTGCACCGGATGGTGTGCGTCACCGGGGTCAGCGGTTCCGGCAAATCCACCCTGGTCCACGATGTCTTGTTGCCGGCGCTGCGGCGCGCCAAGGGCAAGCCCGCCGACAACCCAGGCCGCCACCGCGCCCTGCGGGGCGCCGAATTGATCGGCGACGTCGTCATGGTCGACCAAAGCCGCATCGGCCGCACGACGCGCTCCAATCCGGCGAGCTACGTCGGAGCGTTCGACGCCATTCGCAATATATTCGGCAAACTGCCGCAGGCGCGCGAGCGCAAGTACACAGCGGGTACCTTCAGCTTCAACGCCGGCACCGGCCGCTGCCCGGCGTGCGGCGGTAACGGCTTCGAGCACGTCGAGATGCAGTTTCTCTCCGACGTGTACCTGCGGTGCCCGGAATGCGACGGCCGGCGCTACCGGGCGGAGGTTCTCGAATGCCGACTCACGCGCGATGAATTCGCGCCGAAGAGCATCGCCGACGTCCTCGATCTCACGGTTTCCGAGGCATTGAGGTTTTTCGCGCACGACCCGGAAGTGTGCGCCCGCCTGGCCCCGCTCGCCGAGGTGGGTCTCGACTACCTTCGCCTCGGGCAACCGGTGCCGACGCTGTCCGGCGGCGAAGCGCAACGCCTCAAACTCGCGGGCCACCTCGCGGACAATGCCGTGCGTGCGCATGCCGGCTCTCTGTTCCTGTTCGATGAACCCACCACGGGGTTGCATTTCGACGATGTCGCGAAACTGCTCGGCGCGTTCCGGCGCTTGATCGGCGCCGGACACTCGCTGCTGGTGATCGAGCATAATCTCGACGTGGTGCGCGCCGCCGATTGGGTCATCGACTTGGGTCCGGAGGGCGGCGAGGCCGGCGGCGCCGTCGTATGCGTCGGCTCACCCGATGAGGTGATGCGCGTTTCCGCGTCGCATACCGGGCGCGCCCTGCTGGAGGCGGCGATGCCCGCCTCCGCCGGCACGATGGTGCAGGATGCGCAAAGCCAGGCGGAGCGAGTCCCGGCCGTGGCCGCGATCGAGATCCGCGGCGCGCGCGAACACAACCTTAAGAACATCGACGTCGACCTGGGCCGCAATCAGTTCACGGTCATCACCGGCGTGTCCGGCAGCGGCAAGAGCAGCTTGGCCTTCGACATCCTGTTCGCCGAGGGACAGCGGCGCTATCTCGAATCCCTGAATGCTTACGCGCGTCAATTCGTGCAGCCCGCGTCGCGCCCCGACGTCGATGCCATTTTCGGCATTCCGCCCACCGTCGCGATCGAACAGCGAACCAGCCGCGGCGGCCACAAGAGCACCGTCGCCACGCTGACCGAGATCTATCATTTCCTGCGGCTGCTCTACGTGAAGCTGGGCGTCCAGTATTGCCCCACATGCGATGCGGCGATCGAACCGCAATCGGTCGAGTCCATTGCCGCGCGCGTGCTGGGCAATTATCGCGGCAAGAAAGTGACCGTTCTGTCGCCGCTGATCGTGGCCCGCAAAGGGCTGTACACGGCGCTCGCCAAGTGGGCCCGCGGCAAGAGCTTCGGGGAACTGCGCGTCGACGGGGCCATGCTGCCGACCGCCAAATGGCCCCGGCTCGATCGATTCATGGAACACAGCATCGATCTTCCCGTGGCCACGCTGACCGTGAACGCCGCGCGCGAGCCCGAACTTCGTGACGCCCTCGACCTCGCCTTGGAACACGGCCGGGGCGTGGTCCACATCGCCGCGGCCGCCGGAGGTGCGGACGCGGTGTTTTCGACCAAGCGCGCCTGCCCCAACTGTGGCACCGGCTTTCCCGAACTCGATCCCCGATTGTTCTCCTTCAATTCGCGCCACGGCTGGTGCAAAAGCTGTTTCGGCACCGGCCTGCAGATGGCGGATTTCGACGCGGACCAAAGCGGCGAAGAAACGAAATGGCAGGAAACGGCCGACCCGGTGGAGGTCGCGTGCGCGGATTGCGGCGGCGAGCGATTGAATCCTGTCGCGCGCCGCGTGCTGTTTCGCGGCGTGTCGATCGCCGCCCTGACGGCGCTGCCGGTGGAGGAATTCGCCGCCAGCCTGGCGAGGATCGTATTGGCCGGCCGCGAACGCGACATTGCGCGCGACTTGCTCGCGGAGCTCGGCACGCGCACGGAATTCCTGTGCGACGTCGGGCTCGGATACTTGCAGCTGAACCGCGCGGCCCCCACGCTGTCCGGAGGCGAGGCGCAGCGGATTCGATTGGCCGCTCAACTGGGGTCGAATCTGCAGGGCGTGTGCTATGTGC
Organism: Steroidobacteraceae bacterium; assembly: GCA_049510875.1. Taxonomy (GTDB): domain Bacteria; phylum Pseudomonadota; class Gammaproteobacteria; order Steroidobacterales; family Steroidobacteraceae; genus Bog-1198. The sequence goes on along the minus strand of JBEKYO010000009.1, from coordinate 38,667 downwards.
TCGACGAGCCGACGATCGGCCTGCATCCGCGCGACAATGCCAAACTGCTCGACACGCTCGACCGGCTGCGTGCCAAGGGCAACACGCTGGTCGTGGTCGAGCATGACGAGGAGACGATTCGCCGCGCCGATCATGTGATTGATCTCGGGCCGGGTGCGGGCAAGCGAGGCGGCCGTTTGGTGGCCGAAGGCACGGCTGCCGATCTCGCGCGCCGTGCGGACTCGGCGACCGGGCGTTGCCTCGCGTCGCCATATCGGCATTCGCGTTCGCGGCGCCGCCCGGTCGATCGCGACACGCCCTCGATCCGGATCGAGGGAGCGGCGCTGCATAATTTGCGGGACGTCGACGCGCGAATCCCGCTGGGCCGATTGAGCGTCATCACCGGCGTATCGGGGTCGGGCAAATCCTCGCTAGCGCGCGACGTGCTGCTCGAGAACCTGAAGCGCTTGGTGTCGCGCCCCAGCCGGTCGGATCGTGCGCGCACTCGGGAGCCGGTGACGGGTTGCGAGTCGATTTCCGGCTGGCAAAGCATCAGCCGCGTGCTCGAGGTGGACCAGACGCCGATCGGCAAGACTCCGCGCTCGTGTCCGGCGACCTACATTGGATTTTGGGACTCCATCCGGCGCCTGTATGCCGAGACCACCGAGGCGCGCATCCGCGGGTTCACGGCGAGCCGATTCTCCTTCAATGCGGCCGGCGGCCGCTGCGAGGCCTGCGAAGGCCAGGGTATGCAGCGCATCGAGATGAGCTTCCTGCCGGACGTGCAAGTCCTGTGCGAGGTCTGCGGCGGCCGGCGCTTCAATGGCGAAACGTTGTCGATCGAATTCAAGGGCCGGAGCATCGGCGCGACGCTCGCCATGAGCGTCGAGGACGCCGTGGAGTTCTTCGCCGCCCAGCGCGGCGTGCGGCATCCCTTGAGCCTGATGGCCGACGTCGGCCTGGGATACCTCAGCCTGGGGCAGCCCAGCCCGACGCTATCCGGCGGCGAGAGCCAGCGAATCAAGCTGGTCGCCGAACTCGCCAAGGTGCGCACCGACGAGCTTGGGGTCGATACCGCGCGGCGCGAGCGCCAGCACACGCTGTATGTGCTCGACGAGCCGACCGTCGGCCTGCACATGGCCGACGTCGAGAAGCTCGTCAGGGTGCTGCAGCGCTTGGTGGATGCCGGCAACAGCGTCGTCGTCATCGAGCACAATCTGGACATCATGGCCGAAGCGGATTGGATCATCGATCTCGGCCCCGAGGGCGGCACCGGCGGCGGCCGCATCGTCGCTCAGGGCATGCCCGAAGCGATCACGCGCAAGGCGGGCCGCAGTCACACGGCGCGCATCCTCGGCGAGTTCCTCGCGGAACGCGGAATTGCCTGAATCCGGAATCCAATCTAATTGTTTGCCGCGGCCGCAAACCAGCGCTGAAACCAGCTGACGCTGCGGCCCCGGAAATCCGCGCGATCTTCCGCCTTGTTCAGCACATGCCCTTCCTCCGGATACACGTGAAACTCGGCCGGCACCCCGAGCGCCTGCATCGCCGTATAGAACTCTTCGCTTTGCGGCATCGGGCATTCCAGATCGCGCTCGCCCACCGTAATCAGCATGGGCGTGGTGACGCCGCGCATGTGCATGATCGGCGAGGCCTTAAGATAAGGCGCCGCATCATCGTAGACTGAAGCGCCAAAATTCACCTGGTCCGATCCGGCCTGCGGGGCCTCGCCCTCGATGGAAAGCCAATCCGAGACACCCGCATGGGACACCGCCGCGTGAAAGCGATGCGTCTGCGTGATTGCCCACATGGCCATGTAGCCGCCATAGGAGCCGCCCATGATGCCGAGCCGCGTATCGTCGATCGGCGCCGCCTGCTCCGCCGCATCGACACCGGTGAGCACGTCGCGCCAGTCGCCGCCGCCAAGATCCTGGATACTGGCAGTGGCAAACGCCTCGCCCTGACCGAAGCTGCCGCGGTAATTCGGTTCGAAGACGGCCCATCCCGCATCCAACAACACCCGCTCGTCGCTCGACGCGGGCAAAAACTGATTGGTGGAAGCCGCTTCCGGGCCGCCGTGCACGAGCACCACCATGGGCCGTTTGGCGTCCGGTTCGCCCCCCACGGGCTGCAACAGCCAGCCTTGCACCTCGAACCCGTCGCTCTGCCACGTCACCGAGCGCGCAGTGAACGATGCCGCGCCAATCCCCGCATTCTCGTGCGTGATCGCGTGCCAATGGCCCAGGCGTCCCGCCACGATCTCCGGGGCGGCGGCAAAGCTCGAACTCACCGCCGCGACTCCATGCGGCCCGCAGGACAGACCGTCGCCCGTTCCGCCGGTCAGCGACTCCTGTCCCGACCAGACCGGCTTCGCCCTCGGCGCATCCAATCTGGCGATTGAAACCGTATCGCCGGCGAGCAGCATCCCGGTGAGCCCCTTGCCGCACTTCCAATTCAATGCCGTCACCGTCGCACGCGACTCCGCGGTCAGATTCTTTGGCATTGCCGCTGCCTGGTCGAGACGCAGCACGTAGGCATCGCCGCCGGTTGAGTCAAAATCACTCATCCAACCGCCAATGAACGCCACGCTCTTCCCATCGGGCGACACCGCCGGTGCGGCAAGCTGTTCGCGCGGTCCCGGTGCGAACAGCACGCGTGCGTCACCCCGCTCGAACGCGTAAAGTTTTGCGACCCACCACTGGCTGTCGCCATCGCCCGGCGCCGCGGTGCCCACGAACCCGCCGTTGCGCAAGAAATCGAATTCATACACGTAGAGATCCGCCGGCGAGACCATGCTCAGCGCCCCGGCTTCGACCACGGCGATGCGCTGTTCGTCGGCTTCGCCGCCAATGTCGCCCACCAATGGCGCGCCCGCCTCGGTGCGGCCTACCATTTTGTGCGCGTTCGCAGTCGCGAGCACGGCCAGCCGGTTGCCCTGCCCGTAGCGCAATTTGTCCAATGTCCCGTCGAAACTGAGCACGCGGCGCACCTCGCCGCCCGCGGCGTCCAGCGTGTCGATATCCGTTGCCCCATCCTTGGGCCGCGACACCAGGAAGGCGAGCCGGCCGTCAGTGCTCCAAGCGGGCGAATCCACCTTGCAGTTCGGGCCGGCGGTGCAAGGCAGCTTCACGGTCAGCGATCCGCCCGCCAGATCACGAATGATGAGCGATGCCGGCGCGTCGCTGTCGGTCCCATCATCCTGCGTCTCGACGGAGGCAACATGGCGGCCATCCGGCGCGATGGCCACGGTCTTGAAATCATGGAGGCCCGGATTGGCGAGCGCAGAGAAGGGTACGGCAACGGCCGCGGCGAGTACGAATTGTAGGCGCATCAGGAATCCTAGCATGCGCAAGGCGTCTTTCGGCAAACCAGGGATACGCAAGGCGATGCTCGATGCCGGCCGGCAACCCTCGGCGGTCCGTTCTCAGAAGGTCGCTCTCTTCACCTTGCTTTGTTCGTGAAGCCGGCCAACGATGTCATAAATCGGGGCAACTCTGTTGGACTTGAAGATGCCGGCAATTTGAGCCGTGTGGAGGTCGGTTGCAGCGGCAATTCTCCTCATCGCGTCCGCGGCGGCCTCCTTGAGCTCCACCTCGTCGATCTCTTCCAAGGTGCAAAGCACTTCTTGCGCCGGACGGTTGGATACCTTCGCTACCGATTCGAAGGCTTCCTCGACGACGTTGCCGAGTTTTTGTATATCGACCTGCTCGGCATCCGGATCAGACCGCCCCCTCGTTCTGGATTCACTTTCCCGAACGATGCATCGATTGGGGAGCAATGATTGAGCACGCATCGCCTCGTCCTCCCTGCGAGTATGGACGACGATCACCCAATGCCCATGTCCGATTGCATCGGCCACTTCCTCCTCGACAGTGGGTAGTTTCTCGGCAATGTCGAGATTGCTCGAACCGGCACCCATCAAACAGCCCACCAGTGAACCCATGCCAAGCGCAGACATCGCGCCGACCATCGGTCCCGCCACCAGCACCCCGACGCCATCGGTCAACGCAATGCCGGCGATAAGCACCAACCCCGGGATTGCGCCCAATGCCGCGCCTCCCAGAGCAGCTTTTGTGGTCCTGAGCGCCTCCCATTCATGCCCGATCTTTTCCCGCCAATGTGCTTGCTCGCGCCCGAGCAAACTGATTTGCTCGGAGGGAAACCCCTCGTGGTTCAATAGGATCAAGGCATCTGCGACGTCGCCGAACTTCGGATAAATGGCGACGGTTTTATAAGGAAAATTCTCCATGAGCGGCATTACGTCGCCGGCACCGGAAGAACTTGAAGCAAACGTCGTGGGTTCCATGTGAACTCCTTTCGATGAGTCAATGTGCCTCTTCAGAAGGGTTTCTTTCGTGCGGCACCTCGGCGCGCACCCTGCGTTATTTTAGCGACCCGTCGAACGCCGTCGCCACCGGCTGATCTCGCAACCGTATGTCGCCCACTGTCCTACGCAACAGTCGCGGACCGTTGCGCCGCGGCGGCGGTCGACCCGGCAACGGCGTGGCGACGGTGGCAACGTGCAGCACCACACGCCAAACCGGACATCGCTCATGGGCCCGTCTTGAATTTCTCCCAGACGCGGGTAATGGCGCGGGTCTGATCGTCCGAATCCGCCAATTGCACCGTGAGTTTCGGCATCATGTCCGCCGTAGGGTAAATCCCCGGATCACTCGTGACCGACGGAAGCGGTTTCGCCACTGCGTTGGCGTTGGCATAGCCTTTGAAGTTGGTAATTTCGCCGATGACGTCCGGCTTCATGACGAAATTGATGAATGCATGGGCGTACCCGGGATGCGGCGCATCCTTGGGGATGGCCAGCATATCGAACCAGAGAATCGTGCCTTCCTTCGGTATGCTGTACTTGATTTTGATGCCCTTATTGGCATCTTGCGCGCGGTCCCGCGCCTGCATGACATCACCGTTGTAGGCCACCGCCACGCAGAGATCGCCGTTGGCGAGTGCTTCGATATACTCCGAGGAATTGATACTGCGGATGTAGGGCCGGATTTTCATGAGCACCGCTTCGCCTTCAGCCAAATCCTCCGGCTTTTGCGAGTTTGGGTCCTTGCCCAAGTAGCTGAAGACGGCGCGCATCATCTCCGCCGGCGAATTGAGCACGCTAATGCCGCATTTGGCCAATTTCGACGCTACTTTGGGATCAAACACCATTCGCCAGCTGTCGAGCGGTGCGTCGGGCAGCAGGTCCGCGACCATTTTTTCGTTGTAGCCGATACCGTTGGTGCCCCACAAATAAATGACGCCGTGAGCATTGCCAGGATCGTGAAAAGCCACCTTTGCCATGAGCCCGGGGTCCATATTCTTGAGGTTGGGCAGCTTTGACTTGTCGAGCGGCAGATACATGCCCGCCTTGATCTGTTTTTCGAAGTACGACGCCGTGGGCATCACGATGTCGTAGCCGCCACTTCCCGTAAGCAGCTTGGCCTCCAATGCTTCATTGGTGTCGTAGTAGACAGCGTTTACCTTGATACCCGTCTGCTTCTCGAACCTTGGCAGCGTGGTCGGCGCAAGATAATCGGACCAGATATAGAGGTTCAGGACCCTCCCGGCATCGGCGCCGCCGCCCGAGGCCGCCGATCCCGATTTGCCGTCACCGCAAGCGCTCAAAAGCAGCGCACAACCTAGCGCCACAATCACCGTCCGAGTCGCGCTGATCATGAGACGCCCTCCCCTTGTAGCTTTCTGCGAGCGCCAGTTATATCTCAGCTGGCGCCAGGCGGACAGAGCCCAGGGCTCGCTAAATGCTCGGCAGCAGATGCTCCCGCTCCCCTCTACGGATGACCTGGGTTGAGGAAGGGCAATTGCGCATTGCGTCATCAGCGGTTCAGCCCGAGGGGCCTGGGTCCGCGATACGGCTATGGATGTCGGTCATTCAAATCGCCCGCTGGGGTACGACCGGCGGCGAGCAAGGCGTTCGCGATGCGCCCACCTCGACGAAAACCGCCGGCGTAGCCGGCGCCGGATACGGCACAATGTGCGACTTGTCGGCAACGGTTGCCCCTCCAAAGAGGTTCATGAGTCAGATCACAGCCACGCTCCCGTGGATCGCAGGCGCAGCGCTCGCAACCGTCGTGGTGGGTTCATCCGCAATTTGGGGTGGGTTAGCCCTGTGGTTCCGCATGCCGGGAGGCCGGCCCGTGCAGGCGTTGGGCGTGGTCTTGTGGGGCGCTTTCAGCCTGGCGATGGTGGTTGCGCTGTGGCTGGACCGCTTTGCGGCTGGCCTCGCCGGCTATGCGGCGGGCTACGCCGCGCTGTTGATCTGGTGGATGCGGCTGCGCCCGACGCATGATGGCGATTGGGCCGATGATGTTGCCCAAATGACGACGGGGACCATCGAAGGCACCCGGGTCACCCTGTACGGCGTGCGGAATTTCGAGTGGCGCAGCAGCACCGACTACACGCCGCGATGGGAGACCCGAACCTACGATCTCGATCGCTTGAGATCGGTCGACATGATCATGTCCTATTGGCGCGGTCCGGCCATCGCGCACATGTTGATCTCGTTCGGCTTCGAGGCCGCGCCGAACGTCGTCTTTTCCGTGGAGGTTCGCCGCCGCAGGAACCAGGAATTCTCCGAGATCGGCGGATTCTTCAAGGAATTCGAGCTCAGCATCATCGCCGCCGACGAACTCGACGTGGTCCGGCTGCGTACCAACGTACGCGGTGAAAATGTCTACCTGTACCGGTTGCGGCTGTCGGCGCCGGCAATGCGTTCGCTGTTCCTGGGTTACGTCGGCGAAGCGAACAAGCTGCGCACCTCCGCGCGCTTCTACAACACCATCGCGGTGAACTGCACGACGCTCGTGTATCAAATCATGAAGCCAATCGTCGGCCGGCTGCCCTTGAGTTATCGGCTGCTGTTCTCCGGCTACATGCCCGAGTACGTGTACGGCGTCCGGGGCCTGGATCGGCGCTTTCCGCTCGAAGAGCTGCGCGCTCGCGGATTCATCACCGGCCGCGCCAGGCACTGCGATCGGAGCCCGACGTTTTCGGCGGATATCCGCCGTAACATTCCCGGAATCGACTAGGACTCCTGGCCCCGCCTCAATGCACCGATCGCGGCCCGGATGAGGCGGCCGCCCGCGAGCGCCTGAACGGCCGTTGCAGTACTATCGGGGCCGATGACCACGAAGATCTCCACGACATCCGACGCCGGCGGCGCAGCGCCGTTGACGGGCGTCAGTCCCGAACTGTTCGCGCTTCACAATGGCGCCCGCTACCGCACGCCGGTCGACCTGCAGATGACCCCGGACGGCGCGGCGCGTTATCTGGTGGTGGGGGGTTGCCTTGCGGAGGCCATCCCCGAAGTCGGGTCGATGGTCAACAAGGCCTACCAAGGCGACTTCATTTTGCTGAACAACTTCGACGCATTTCCGGAACTGCCGGCGGAACAGGCTTCAAAATACGATTTTCAGATCATCCACATCCCGCTGCGCACGATCCTGGGGAGCGCCTATTTTCGCCTTCCCGACAGCGTGCAAAGTCACGAAGAATTTCTGCGTGAGACCACGGAGTATTTGGCGCGCTACCTCGACAATGTGCTCAAACTGAATACCGAGAGAAAGCTGCTCACTTTCGTACTCGGATTTTTCATCCCTCAGCAGAATCCGCTGGGGCGCTTTCAGCCGCGCTACGATCTGCGCAACATCGTGCATTTCATCGAGCGGCTCAACGAGTTCCTGGCCGCGGAGATCTCCAAACGCGAAAACGCGTACTTCGTGGATATCGATCAAGTGTCGAGCGGAATCGGCAAGAAGCATTGTCAGGATGACATGGTCTGGTCGTTCACCCACGGAACGACCTTGAGTGACGGCGACCACGACCACGACCTCAATCGGATTCAGCCGCCCACGTCGATGCAAAAGCACTACTCGGGGAAATGGGTCGAATTCTTCGAAGCCGTGCTGCATGAGATCTTCGCGATGTACCGCACGATCGGTCAACGGGACGCCGTCAAACTGGTCGTGGTGGATCTGGATGACACGTTGTGGCGCGGCGTGGCGGCGGAAGGATCGCTGGGCATACTCGAAGGCTGGCCGATGGGTTTCATGGAGGCGCTGCTGCTGTTGAAGAAGCGCGGCATCCTTCTGGCCATCATCAGCAAGAACGATGAGAATTTCATCCTGAACAACTGGGACAGCATCGTCCAGGGGCAGATCGCGCTGTCGGATTTCGCCGCTTACAAGATCAACTTCCGCAGCAAGGTGGAAAACCTGGCCGACATTCTCAGAACGTTCAATCTTCGGCCCGAGAACGTGGTGATGGTGGACGATAATCCGGTGGAGCGCGCCGCAATCCAGGCGCGACTGCCGCAAGTACGCGTGCTCGGCAAGAATCTCTATTACTTGAAGCGCGTGCTGCTGTGGTCCGCGGAAACACAGCAGCGGGTGATCACCGGGGAATCGGCCCGGAAAACCGAGATGATGCAGGCACAATTGCAGCGCGAGTCGGCCCGCAGCGCGGTTTCGCACGATGAATTTCTGAGCACGCTCGGCCTGCGCGTGTCCATATCGCTGGTTCGCGGCACGACCGATCTGCAGATGAGCCGCGCGCTCGAGCTGTTGAACAAGACGAATCAATTCAACACGACCGGCCGCCGCTACTCCTTGGAGGATTGCCATCAGCGCTTTGTGGCCGGCCATCGACTTTACGCGCTGAGAGCCGAGGATCGATTCACGCAGTACGGCCTCATTGGCGCGGCCTGGGTGCAGCGGAACTGCATCGATCATCTGGTCGTGAGCTGTCGCGCGCTTGGGTTGGGGATCGAGGACGCGTTCCTCGCCCACCTGTCGAACGGGCTCGCCGCAGGCGGGGACGAGGTCATGCAAGGGCTATTGCAGCCAACCGACGCCAATATGGCCTGCCGGACGCTCTACAGTCACAACGGCTTCGTCCAGGACCCGGCGGATCCCTTGCGATGGTCGCGGTCCCTGGCGGCGCCCCTGCAGAGTCCGCCTCATGTTGCCCTTGACGTATAGTCGCCGGATGATCTGGCTCCACCCCATCACCTGACAAGCGTACCGCGTTGCGGACATCATCGCGTTCCTCGCTCGGGTTGCTGTGGGCTGCTCTGACGCTTGCGCTGTGCGTCGGCATTCTCGGCCGCGGCTATTGGACACCGGACGAACCTCGTGAGGCCGATCTCGCCTGGCGCATGAGCTGGCAGCCCTCCAAGGCCGTTCCCTTGCTGGCCGGCGCAGCATTCTGCGAGAAGCCGCCCTTCGCCTACTGGGTGGCGGGCGCCGCCATCGGCGCCTGGGGCAGCGATGCATGGGTGGCGCGATTGCCCAACGTGCTCTACGCCCTGGTGACGGCGCTCGCCGTGGGCCTGATCGGCCGCCGCAGCGCCGGGCCCGCTGCGGGCCTGGCGGCCGCGGCCGCAATGAGTACTCTGCTGCTGTCCTACCAGGCGGCAATCTGGCTCGCGACCGACGCGCCGCTGCTCGCCGCGGTGGCCGTGGCCTTGCTCGGACTGCACCTCGGCTTCTACGCCACGGGCACCGGCGAGCGGTTGCGCGGCTATTGCCTGATGCACCTCGCGTTGGCCGTCGGCTTTCTGAGCAAGAGCGCCGCCGCCTGGATGGTGCCCGTCTTGGCGCTCGCCACGCTGGTGATCTGGGAGCGGCGCTGGCGCGAATTGTTGCGCTGGGAGCTGTACGCGGGACTGTGCCTGCAGGCGGCGCTCGTGCTCGGCTGGGTGTGGGTGGTTTACACCGGTCCCGACGGGCCGCTGCGCCTCAAAGTATTCTTTTGGAACAACCTGGCGGGCCGCTTCACACACCTCGATGCGCCGGAGGAGTTGCAGTACGCCGCCGCGCATCGCAATTCTCCGGGCAAGTATCTGATCGAGCTGCCGGTATACCTGTGGCCCTGGACTCTGTTGGTCGCGGCCGCGGTTCGACGGGCGTGGCAGCAGCGAAGCGCACCCCCGCAGCGGCGGCAAGCGGTGCGATTCGCGCTCGCGACCTTCGTGCCTGCCTTGGGCGTGCTTTCGGTGGCCGCAACGGCGCGCAATATTTATCTGGCGCCGGCGTTTCCCGGCGTCGCGCTGCTGCTCGGATGGTGGGTGAATGATCTTGCAACGACGCGGGACCGTTGGGACGCGCGCGCGCTGCGCGCGACCTCCGTCCTGCTGCTGCTGTCGGTGATCGTGCTCGCGGCCGCGGTAATCCTCCTGGGCGTCGATTCCTGGGACGTCCTGAATGCCCGGTTCCTGTTCGCCGCCGTTTCCGCGCTCGGCTTGGCGGGCGCGCTCGCGGGCGCGCTCGTCTCCTGGCAGGCCGCGGGCCGAGGCCGGTTGCTGCGCGCGTGCTTCGGGCTGGTGCTCGCGTACTGCGCGCTGCTGATAGGCCCAGCGTCGCAGATCTATCGCCGCGTCGACGCCTGGCAGGATTTGGGCTCGATCGGCCGGGCGATCGGGCGCGATGCCGGCGGCCGGCCCATGATCCTGTTCGCGCCGGACGAAACCACGCGTGCCTTCATCGACATGTATGCCCGCACGACGGTCGGGCTGATTCCCGGTCCGGTCACGGCCCAGTCGGCCGAACACCTGCGCGATCGACTCGCCTCCGATCCGCAAACCCTGGTCGTGGCGCAGTTACCCGGCCGCAATGTCAGCCGCACATTCCGTGAGTGGGCCGGGCGCCTCGGCCTGGGTGAGCGGATCGGCCCGGCGCCGATGGCCGACGACGCCGAGCTGCCGCCCTGGGCGCCGCAATTGCAGCTACGAATCGCGCGCCGTTATGCGCTGCCAAACGGACGCCGCTACGTCCTGCTCGCGCGCGGGCCCGCCACTGCCTCCCGGTAAACCTGCTCATATTTGAGCGACTGCCGGGTCCACGAAAAGTCCTGCGCCATGGCGTTGCGCATCAGCCGGCGCCACTTCTCCCGATCGTCAAACCAGTCGAGTGCCGTGCCGACTCCCCACCTCACGGCGGGGACGTCGTAATCATTGAACACGCAGCCGGTTCCCTCCCCGGTCGCGGGATCAAAGTGCCGCACCGAGTCGGCGAGGCCGCCGGTCTTGCGCACGATGGGAATGGTGCCGTAGAGAAGGCTGTACATCTGATTCAGTCCGCAGGGTTCGTACAAAGAGGGCATGAGGAACATATCGCTGCCCGCTTCGATCAAGTGCGCCAACGCCTCGTCGAATCCGGCGCGAAACACCGCCCGCCCGGGGAAGCGCCGCGCCAGATCCTCGAAAAATCTCACGTACCGGTCATCGCCGCTGCCCAGAATCAGGAATCCGAACTCCCGTTGCTGAAGCAGCGCCGGCAACGCGTCGAACAGCAGATCGATGCCCTTCTGTTCCGCCAGTCGGGTCACCATGCCGAGGAGCGGCGTATGCGCCTCGAGGTTGAGCCCGGTGGCCGCGAGCAGCTCATGTTTGTTGGCGAGCTTGCCGTCCCAATCGCCGGGTCCGAAATGGGTGTTCAGATGCGGGTCGCGCCGTGGATCCCACTCGCGGCCATCGACGCCGTTCAGAATGCCGACGACGCCGTTGCCGCGCTCGCGCAGTGTCTGCTGCATGCCCATGCCGAGCGGCGTCTCGCAAATCTCGCGCGCATAGGTGGGGCTGACGGTCGTCACCACGTCGGCAAATTTTATCCCGCTTTTCAGAGGGTTAATGATGCCCGCACCACGGTCGCCGGCATCCAGGCGGTCCTCGAAGCCACTCAGCCCAAGATCGGCAATCGCCGCGGCCGGCATGATGCCCTGATAGGCGATGTTGTGAATCGTCAATACCGAGCGCGCCTGCGCGAGTTCCGGGACCGTCCGATAGATCGTCTTCAGCAGCAGCGGCAGGAAGGCCGTGTGCCAGTCGTTGCAATGAAACACGTCCGGCACGAATCCCAGACGCCGGCAGCTCTCGGCGGCCGCACGGGTGAACAGGAGAAACCGCCGGTGCTCGTCGGCGTCGAAGGTATAGAACGTGGGACGGTCGAACATCTGCGGGCAGTCGATGAAATACACCGCGGCCTCGGTGCCCGGATAGCGCGCCGTCAGCACCGAAAAGGCGTACGCGCCGGCGCCGAGGGTGAGCGCTACCTCTTGCAGGCCCGGCACGGGTTGCAGCTCCGGGCGGGTGCGCCTCACGGAACCATACAGCGGCATGAACGCGCGCACGTCGTGGCCCCGCTGCTTGAGTTCAGGAAGCAGGGCTCCCGTCACGTCAGCGAGTCCGCCGGATTTTGCATACGGCGCGATCTCGGAACTCAGGATGCACAGCTTTAGCGGAGTCACGGCCGCAAGTCTAGCAAACGCAAATTCCGCGACGCTAAAAACCTGGTGCGATCGCGACGTTACTGTGGCACGCTGCGAATGACGTTGGGAGCCGGCTCGATGCGTTTAACGATGACATCAGGACTCTATGCGACACGCTGCTCGTACTAACACCGGACGCTACGTCAGCCGATTGACGAGCGGCACACTCGCGGTGGTCATGGCAGGCGGTCGCGGCGAGCGGCTCAAGGCGCTCACCGAGCATCGCTGCAAACCGGCGACCCCTTTCGGCGGCAAATTCCGGATCATCGATTTCGTACTCTCCAACTGCGTCAATTCCGGGATACGGCAAATCGCCGTCCTGACCCAGTACAAGGCTCAGTCGCTCATACAGCACATCCAGCGCGGCTGGAGCTACCTGCGCGGCGAACTCGGCGAGTTCGTGGAATTGATACCCGCTCAGCAACAGATCGGCGTGCATTGGTATCGCGGCACCGCGGACTCGGTGTATCAAAATTTGGAATTCATCCGTTCGCACCACCCCACGCACGTGCTGATTCTTGCCGGCGATCATATCTACAAGATGGACTACGGTCCGATGATCGCGTATCACGAACAATGCGAAGCCGACATCACCGTGGGCGTGGTCGACGTGCCGATCGAGCGAGCCAACGAATTCGGCATCCTCACGACCGATGACATCAACCGGGTGACGAAATTCGCCGAGAAGCCGCTCGATCCGGATCCCATCATGGGCAAAGGCCATCTGGCGCGCGCGTCGATGGGCATCTATGTGATCGCGATGGACAGACTCGAGAAGTTGTTGTTCGAAGACGCCGCGAACGCGGCCAGCAGTCACGATTTCGGGAAGAACATCATTCCGCCTGCGATCGACCGGATGCGCGTATTCGCCTACCCGTTCGAGGACGTGGAAACCCGGGCGCAGAATTATTGGCGCGACGTCGGCAGTTTGGACGCGCTCTACGAGGCGAACATGGAGCTGGTCTCGCTCAATCCCGAACTCAACATTTACGACCACCAATGGCCGATTTGGACCTATCAGGCACAACAGCCGCCGGCGAAATTCGTGCTCGACGATGTGGGCCGGCGCGGCATGGCGGTCAATTCGATGGTGGCCGGCGGCTGCATCATCTCCGGGGCCTATGTCGCGCAATCGCTGCTGTCGAGTGACGTACGCATCGAGGAGGGCAGCGCCATCATGAGCTCGGTATTGCTGCCGAGCGTGACCATCGCCCGCCGCGTGAAAATTACCCGCTGCATCATCGACGAGAATTGCGTGATCCCCGACGACATGGTCATTGGGGACGATCCCGTGGAGGACAAGAGGCGCTTCTACGTTACCAAACGCGGCGTCGTTTTGGTGACGCACGACATGCTGCGCGCGCTTCTCTAGCCGGGCCGCAGCGCCAGCGTATCCCACGCCGCCGCGACGTCGCCGGATTCGATGCCCAGCATGCTGGGCTCGCCGCCGGCTCGGCCCGTCAGCACCTTCACGTCGGCTCCGGCCGTGCCCCACGGGCGGTATAGGGAGATCGAAGCTTTGCCGAACAGCACGACCTGCGGGCAGCCGACGGCCGCTCCGGCATGGGCCGGACCGGAGTCCACGGTGATGAGACCCCGAGCGCGCTCCAACAGCGCCACGAGCCGCGGAATCGGCAGATCATCCGCGCCGTTGCACAGCCCGTCGATGCCCGCCAGCGCGGCGATTTCCTGGTTCAGTCCATACTCGGGTCCCGTGCCCAGAAGCACGATCGCGTGCTCGGCATGGCGCCCCCGAACGTGCCGCAGCACCGCCGCCCAGCGCTCATTCGGCCAGAACTTGCTGTTCTCCGCGAGGCGCCGCAGGCCGCGGCGCATGGTGCGTTTGTTCCCGACCTGGACGGCGATGAGAGGAACGGATGATAGGTCGCGAGCGTGCAGCCAACGCTCAAGATCGGCGCGCTGCCGGTCGCTCACTTCGAGGAAACATCCGCCCGGCCCGGCATCGCGGGGTGCGGCCGGCGCCGCGGGTGGCCCGGTCGCCGCGGCGGCCGGCAGGATCCGCGCCAGTCGCCGCCACTGCAGGGTGGCATGTTCGCCGGGCAACAAGGGATGTTGCCGGACGTCCACGATGAAATCCTCGGTGATGCCCGCACGCCTCAGCATGGGTCGCGCGGCGTCGTTGCCGTCGCAATACCACGTGGGGCCGACGCCGCGTGCCCGCAGCCGCCGTACCGCTCGTTGCTGGTCGACACTGAGCCAAAAAGGCGTTTTGCGGCTGCGCACGGTGAGAATCTCGCCGACGCCCGATTGGCCGCGCAGCAACGGCTCGCTCCAGGGACCGGACGTGAGGACATCGACTGCGCAGCCGAAGCGCTCGGCCAAGTCGCGGATCAGCGCGGTCACCAACACCATGTCGCCGAACGCGCCGCATCGCACGACCAAGGGACGCTCACACCATCCGGGGGCGCCGGTCAGCGGCGTCACGCCGCAGCGACCGGCTCGGGGGATGCATCGGAGCCCTCGATCAATGAGAATTTGGCTTGCACGGCCTCTCCCTGGTTGCAGGACCCGCCGCCAAGGCCGGAGACGGACACGCGGCGGCGGCGAATGAGTATAATTGAACCATGAAGTTGAACGCGCAAGCCGCATGGTCGACCCTGCTGTGCGTCCTCATGGCGAGGATCGCCGGCGCCGCGGGCATCGAGACGCCTGCGTTGCCCCAGGCTCTAAAGGTCCCTGCTGATCAGGTGCTGGCGATCGCGGCCCGGGGCGTCGGGGTGCAAATCTACGAGTGCGTCGCGGCGCAGGACGATCCATCGCGTTATTCATGGACCTTGAAAGCTCCCGAGGCCGTGTTGCGGCTCAAATCGGGCGCGACCCTGGGCAAGCATTATGCCGGCCCCACCTGGGAAGCGACCGATGGGAGCCGGGTGATCGGGGAAGTGGCGGCGAAACTCGACGCTCCGAACGGCACCGCCATTGCGTGGCTGTTGCTGCGCGCCAAGTCCACCTCCGGAGCGGGAAAATTCAGCGCCATCACGTCCATTCAGCGCCTGCGCACGGTCGGCGGCAAAGCCCCGGCCGCCGGCTGCGATCAAACCCGGTCCGGCCAGGAAGTGCGCGTCCGTTACTCGGCGGAATACCGCTTCTTCACAGCGCGGCCCTGAGAGCGGCGCCGTGCGCAGCCATTCTCGACTCGCCCTGTTGAGTGCCGTGCTCCTGGCGGTGATCCCGGCCATGGCCTGCTACTGCGCCGACGCATCCTCGCCGATCGGCGTGTGGAAGACCTTCGATGACAAGACCGGGAAGGCGCGCGCCATCGTGCGCATCTACGACCAGGACGGCAAGCTGTTCGGCCGGATCGAACAATCGTTCACGCCGGGAGCGGATCACCGGGTCTGCGTGCCCTGCACCGACGAGCGCAAGGATCGGGCGATCATCGGTCTCATCATCATTCGCAACATGAAACAGGACGGCAACGAGTACAACGGCGGCGACATTCTGGATCCCGAGTCGGGATCGGTGTATCGGTGCAAGATGCACCTCGAAAAGGATGGCACTCGGCTGGTGCTTCGTGGGTACATCGGCTTTTCCCTGTTGGGGCGCTCGCAGACCTGGGAGCGGCAGGACTGACCGTGGGCCGCAGCGACCCGGACCCGCGAGGTCAATTGCGCAGAAATCCGGCCAGCACCGCGGCAACGATTCCCACGCCGAACAGCAGTCGGTACCAAACGAAGATCCAGGTGCTGCGCCGTTCGAGATAATGCAGCAGGGCATAAATTGCAATGAACGCGGTGACGCTCGCGGTCAGCAACCCGATGAGGAGCGTCACCCAGCCGTCGGAATTCAATCCCACATTGAACAGCACGCGCAGTTCGAACAGTCCGGCCAGCGTCACGGCGGGCAACCCCAGCAGGAACGAGAAACGGGCGGCCGTTTCGCGTTCCATGCCGCAAAACAGGCCTGCGGTCAACGTGGCGCCCGAGCGGGATACTCCGGGAATCAGCGCAAACGTCTGCGCCAGGCCGACGACGATCCCGTCGCGCAAGGTGACCTGGGCGAAAGTGCGCCGATGGCGTGCGAATTTCTCGGCGATTGCCAGCAGCAGCGACATCGCAATCGACGCGCACCCGATCACCAGCAGCCCGCGCAGGGGCGAATGGCAGCCATTGAGCACCGGACGCAGCGCCGCGCCCACCGCCACCAAGGGAAGCGTGCCCAGCACAATGCCGAGCACCACGCGAAAATCCGGGGACTTGAAATCCCGTGCCGCAAGGGCACGCACGCTGGCGCCGCCCAGGGCCGCGATGTCCTTCCTGAAATACGCGATGACGGCAACGAAGCTCGCCAATTGCATGGCGGCCGAAAATGCCGAGCCCGGGTCGCGCCATCCCAGGATGCCCGGGATGACCCGCAAATGAGCGGTGCTGCTGATCGGCAGCAATTCGGTGATGCCCTGAATCACGCCCAGCACGCCCATTTGCAGCCACGACAGCTCGACAAAGCCCAGGTCGACGGCCGCGACATGATCACACGAAGATTGAAGGTCGGCGGCGCTGCTCACGGCGTGAGAATAGCGCGGCCGGAACTTCCGTGCACGGCCCTGTAGAGACTCAAGAATTCGCCCGCCGCCTTGTGTACGTTGTTTTGCCAATCGGCGGCGGCGCCCGTGTCGGCGCCGTCCGTCACGTATTTGACGCACGCGAACGCGGCGCGCTCCAGCCAGCAGGCCTTCGCAAGCGCGTAGGCTTCCATATCGAGCACGTCGCAGTGCGCGGCGCCGCCGTCCGTTGCGAATGAATCGCCGCTTCCGCACACCGCCGGCGGCAAATGAGCGAACACGCGCTCGAACGTCAAGGAAAGCGGCGCGGCGTCGAAAGGGGTGACGCCCAACGCGAACCCCAACCCGCGAACGTCCATGTCCCGCTGCACGAACTCATGACATGCGACGAACGTCCCGGTGGCGTGCACCCGGCTGCCCGCAGTGCCGAAATTCAACACCAGCGGCGGCGGCGCGCCCGCATGCACATAGCGGGAAAGTTCCCGGGTGAGCGCGATCGCGGCATTCACCTTGCCGACACCGCAATACAACACCGGAACTCCGGCCGCCTCGAAGACTCCGTCGGACTCGGCCGGCAGCGCCATGACCACGCGCGAACTGGGCAGAGCAATGTGCATTCAATATTTGATGGCAGCCCGCAGGGACAGGCTCCGCCAGCGGTAGTCGGCGACGATTTTCAGGTCGATCAACGTGGCGAGCGCCATGACCTCGTAGCCCGCGCGAACGCACAGGTCCGCCGACGCCGTCATCGTGCCACCGGTCGCCAGCACGTCATCGATCAATATCACCCGCCCCCGCCCGCGCTGCATCTCGAGAACGCCCGATCCATATTCGAGGTCATAGGCCACGTCAACCACGGGCGGCGGAAGCTTGCCCTGTTTGCGCACCAGGACGAATCCCTTGTGAAGCCGCGCGGCCAGGGCCGCACCGAGAATGAAACCGCGCGATTCGATGCCTGCGAGCACGTCGATCGCGCGCCATTCCGCCTCCGTCAGCAAGGACTCGAGCGCTTCGAGCGTGGCATCGAAATGATCGCGCAACAGCGGCGAAATATCGCGGAACAGGATGCCCGGCTGCGGGAAATCCGGGACATCCGACACGAGTTTTTGGATGTCGATCACGGTCAGCGACTCATGCCACCGTTCTTGGTTTTGTCGATGAAGGCAGCGACGTTCGCATGCAGAGCCTTCAAATCCGGCTCGTGAGCGTAAACCATGTGGCCCGACGTATAAAAGTGCATGTCGATGTTGCTCTCGAGGGAGGTTTGAATGGCCAGCTGACGCAGCTCGTAGGTCGCCGCAAAGTAAGGCGTCGCCAGGTCGTAGTAGCCGCCGTTGAGCTGCACCTTGAGATTCGGGTTTTGCTTCATGGCGACCGCGAGGTCCGGAGCGACGTTCGTGGTCAGGGGCAGTTTCTGCGTGGCGCCGGGCGGTTGATGCTGATAGTCCCAGTTCTTCTCGACGTCGATCTCCGGCTTGTAGATCATCTTCTCGCCGAATTTGAGCGAGCCTCTCACATAGTCGTTGAACGCGGATACGTAGGCCGAGGAGATGGCCGCCGACTGCGGATCGTAATCGGCTTCCTTGCTCATCGGGTCGATGGTGGGACCCGCGAAACGCGTATCGAGTCGTCCGGTCGTGGTCTCGCTCCCCAGCAACGTCTTTTCGAACTCCCCGCCGTTGACCCTGAGGTTGGCCCGCTCGATGTAGTCGGCCCCGAGTCCCGTGTAGGCGCTCAATTTGGCGGCAATGGCGGACTTGCGCTCGGGCGCGAGCGTCGTACCGGCCGCCAACGCCTCTACATACTCGGTGAGGGCGAAGTTCTCGACTTCGCGCAGCAACGGCTCGAGCGCGGCGGGCTGATTCGCCAGCTTGTGGTGATACCACGCGGTGGCCGTATAGGTGGGCAGCGCCAGCACGTAGGGCAGATCCACGCCCGGATTGAACTGCGGCTCGTCCACACTGTCGTCGAAGTTGAGGATTTGCGACAGCAGGATCACGCCGTTCAGGTCCAGCGATTTCTCACTCTGCAATAGGTTCGCGACGACCGCGGAGCGCGTGGTTCCGTAGCTCTCGCCGAACAGATATTTCGGGGAATTCCAGCGGCCATGCCGCGACAGGAACTCGACGATGAAATTGGAAAACGCGTGGGCGTCCTGATCGACGCCGTAAAACGCCTTTTCCTTGTCCGTGCCGCGCAGATGTCCGAAGCCCGTGCCCGGGGCGTCGACGAACACCAGGTCGCTCGCATCGAGGAGGCTGTATTCGTTGTCGATCACGCGGTACGGCGCGGCCGGCACGTGCTTGTCGTCCGCCGTCACCACGCGCTTCGGACCGAAGGCCCCCATGTGCAGCCACACCGTCGATGATCCGGGGCCGCCGTTGTAGAGAAACGTAATCGGCCGGTGTGGATCCTCCTTGTCGCCCCTGAAGTAGGCCACATACGACATGCTCGCTTCCGCGGGTTGCGGAGGCGGCGGGCCCATGCGCTCATCCTTCGGCGGCGGTGGGTCATCGTCCATCGGGTCTTTCACGTGCACGACCAGAACGCCGGCCTCCGCCTGGTATGCCATGGCATGGCCCCCGATCATTATCGAGGCTTGGGTGGTTTGATGCTCATCGTGCAGAAAGCGCGGGGACTCGGTGGGGTCCGGCACGTCGGATTTTTTCGCGTCCGATGAATCGCTCGACGAAACTCGGTCGGCCGCGGCGGCCGGCAGGGACGCGCTCGTGCTGAGCAGCGCCACGCAGAGCAGACAGCGAAACTGGAAATTCATCGGTTCCCCCCTCAACTATGGTTCGATCGACAGGCGGCGAATCATAATATGGGCGGGTATGCGCCGCGCGCTCATTTTTTGGTTGCGATTTGCGGAGCACGCGCCCGAATTGTTTCGGTGAGGATGCGCCCAGCGCCGCTGCAGCGTGCGGGTCATGCCCTTCGCCGGCAGTTCATGTAGCATCCCGGCATGTTCAAGGGCTTGCAAGCGGCGGCAATGGGCGTCTGCCTGGCGCTTTTCGGGTTATGTTATTCCACCCGGGGAGCCGAGGCTGCGGCGCCGGCGGGTCGCACGCCGCCGCCCTCCGCACCGGCCGCCGCGGCCCCCACCGTCCCCGCTGTGCCGTCGCAGCCGGCGGGCTCGGGATCCGCCGCCGGAGCACCCGGAGGCGCGCCCAACGTGCCCGGATCGGCGGCTGCGCCGATGAGCGCATCGCGAGTCATCGAGGTTCTTGACCAGACCGTCGATTGGTATCGCACGCTGGCGCTTCAGCAACAGGCCGCCACCGAGCCCTCCGACATGCTGTTCTACTACGACAACCGGCAGACCGCCGCCACGGTAATGTCATTGGCCTTCGAAATCGCCCGCGCCGACGCCGACCTGTTGGCCAAGGAGCAACCGGCTTCCCAGGGCGCGGGCGACAGCGCCATTTCGGCGCAAACCCTATTGCAATTCAAGCAAAAGCTCGACGCGCAAGGCACAGAGGTCCGGGCGGCGCTTGACACCGAGCGGCGCGCGCTCACCACGGCTTCCAAAAAAGCCCGGCCCGCAGTGGCGGCGAAGATCAACGAACTCGAGGGCGTGCTCGATCTGGTCAACACCAAGAAAAACATCCTCGGCACCATGACCGACTTCGTCGCCGGCGCGGGCGGCACGAGCGCCGGCTCGCTCAAGGCGCAGATCGATGCCATGGCGGTGGCGACGCCCGCGACCGGCGCGAACGCGACCGCATCGACCGCCTCGACCGCATCGACCGCATCGACCGCCTCGCCGGCGGCGAGTCCCGCCGCGCCGTCGTTGTTCCCGACGATGAGCCCCGCGGCGACGGTGGGCCGGTTCGGACTATGGGACCTGGCGGCGAACGCATTTCGCCTGTCGCAAAAGGCGAGCACCATCCTGTCGATCGATCGGCGCAGCGCCGCCTTGCAGGCGACGCTCGATCAGATTCGCGCGCCGCTCCTGGATCGCATCAAGCAGCTGTCGGCGCGCGGCGATGCGCTGGCCGCCCAGTCGGACTCGGCGGACGCCGCGACGCTGAACGGCGTGCACGATGAGCTGGACGCGCTTGCGGTCGAATTCAAGCAAACCTCCGCGTTGCTCATCCCGTTGAGCCGCGAGGCCATTCTACTGGGTCAATACCGCCACAATTTGAGCAATTGGCGCGAATCCATCAATGGTCAATATCGGAATGCGATCAAGGTTCTGTCGATTCGCTTGGGACTGGTGCTCGTGGTGTTGGCCATTCTGTTCGGCGCGGCCGAACTCTGGCGGCGCACGGTGCTGCACTACATCCAGGATTCGCGGCGCCGCTATCAGCTGCTGCTGCTGCGTCGAATCGCGCTGTGGTCGCTGGTCTTCATCGTCATCGGCATCGCCTTTGCAAGCGAGCTCGGCTCCATCGTCACCTTTGCCGGCCTGATCACCGCCGGAATCGCGGTGGCGATGCAGAGCGTTCTCGTGTCCATCGTGGGTTATTTTTTCTTGATCGGCAAGTACGGCATTCGCGTCGGTGACCGGGTGCAAATCGGCGAAGTCGCCGGTGAAGTCATCGACCTCGGGTTGGTGCGGATGTATTTGATGGAACTCGGCGCGAAGGGAACGATGGGTCCGACGGGAAGAGTGGTCGCATTCGCCAATTCGGTGGTCTTCCAGGTCTCCAGCGGCCTGTTCAAACAGATCCCCGGCGTGAATTTCGCCTGGCGCGAAGTGGTGTTGAGCCTGCCGCCGGGCGCCGATTACGCCGCCGTCAAACAGAAACTGATGACGGCGGTGACCGATGCATTGACGGATTATCGCGCCGAGATCGTCCGCCAGACGAAAGAGATCGAGCGCACGACATTGTCGAGTTCTGCCGGCGATGCGCAACCCCAGGTGCAGCTGCACTTCTCGGCCGGGAGCGTGGAAGCCCACGTGCGCTATCCCGTGCATCTGCAGCACGCCGCGGAAATCGACGAGCGCGTCACCGAGGCGCTGGCCGCCGTGGTTTCGCATCTGCCTGCCGCCGCCGCTGTCCCGGCCCCTTCGGGTTGAGGATGCTATCCTTGCCCGCTTTATCGCCGTGGGCGGCTCCGTAGAGTGATGCGTTCAGCATGATCTTGGTCATCGACGTGGGCAACACGCGCCTGAAGTGGGCCTGGCTGACGAGCACCGGGCTGTCGGACCAGCAGGCCATCGTGCATCGGGACGCCAAGCCGGGCATATGGACGTCGGCCCTGTTCGAGTCCGGCCAAAAACCCTCCCGCGTGCTGGTCTCGAACGTCGCCGGCCCCGCCATGGCGAAGATGCTCGCGCAGCTCTCGAAAAAGAAATTCCGCGTCAAGATCGAATTCATCACGGCGGCCCGGGAATTCCACGGCCTGACCAACGGCTACCTGGATCCGTCGCTGCTGGGGGCGGATCGCTGGCTCGCATTGATCGGTGCCTGGACCCTGGCGCGCTCGGCGCTGTGCGTCGTGGACGCGGGCACCGCGGTCAAGGTGGACAGCGTCGACGCCGACGGCCAACACTTGGGAGGCTTGATCGCGCCCGGCATTCACATGATGCGCGAAGCGCTCATGAGCAAGACCAGCGATATTGCCAGGGCGGCCGAACACAGCACCCCCTCCCTCGCCGGGATTCTGGCGAACAACACCATCGGAGCGGTGTCGCGCGGCGCGGTGTTCGCCCTGGCGGGCATGGCCGATCGAGCCGCCGAAGTCATCGAACAAAGCACCGGCGTCAAACCCAAATTGTTCATCACCGGCGGCGATGCCGGAATGATCACGGGTACGATGCGCAACCACGGTCAAATCGTGCCGGATCTGGTGTTGCAGGGATTGGCCGTCATCGCGGCGCAAAATACTCAGACGGGCTCCTGATGTTTCGGCCCGGCGTCAGAAACCTCATCACGGATGTGCCGGGACTCCTGGTGGGGCATGCCACCGATGATCGCATTCTCTCCGGCGTGACGGTCGTCACCTGCGCCGGCGACTGGCCCGCGGCCGTCGATGTGCGCGGCGGGGGTCCGGGAACCCGGGAGACCGAGGCGCTTGCGCCGGAGAACCTCATCGGGCGCGCCCATGCCGTCGTGCTGGCCGGAGGCTCCGTGTTCGGACTCGCCGCCGCGGACGCCGTTGCCGCGACGCTGTCCGCCGGCGGCATCGGCCTCAATCTAAAGAGAGGTTCACCGCCGGTCCCCATCGTGCCCGCGGCGGTGCTGCACGATTTGGGCAACGGCGGCGACAAGGCCTGGGGCGCCGATCCGCCCTATCGCCGCCTTGGGCTCGAGGCCATGCACGCCGCCGGCCCGGAGTTCTCGCTGGGATCGATCGGCGCCGGACGCGGCGCCATGGCCGGCCTCATCAAGGGCGGTCTCGGCTCCGCGTCCATCGACCTTGGGCTGGGGGTCATCGTCGGTGCGCTGGTGGCGGTGAATTCGGTCGGTTCCGCATTGATGCCGGACGGCACCACGTATTGGGCCTGGCCGTTCGAACTCGAGGATGAATTCGGGGGTTGCAAGCCGGCAGCCGCACCCCTGAAAGCCGGACCTGCGAGTGCCGGCGACCCCGCGCCCGATGACTCCCGCTTGCTGGCTCTCGGCAGGCTGGAGCCCGGCGCCAATACCACGCTGGGCGTCGTCGCCTGCAGCGCCGCGTTGACCACCGCGGAGTGCAAGCGCGTGGCGATGATGGCGCAGGACGGCATCGCCCGGGCGGTACGCCCCGCGCATACCCCGTTCGACGGCGACACCGTGTTCGCGCTGGCGGGGAGCGCCGTCGTGCTCGACGAAAATCGACGCCGCGCGGCGCACGTGGGCCGCATCGGGTCGGCGGCGGCGGACTGCATGGCGCGCGCCATAGCCCGCGCCGTGCATCATGCCCGGTAGGCTCGACCGGCCAGTCGGAGGGGGCCGCCTGCGTTTGGCTATCCGCATCAACCGCGTGATAATGAGGGCGTACGGGCCCGGGTAAGGCCGCGTCGGGATACCAAGGAGCTGCCGCTCCGGCAGAAAAATTAGATAAGGGGACACCAATGGAAGAGCGTATTTCCTCGTTTTTGGGCAGGACTTCCTGGGCTCGAGTGGCGGTCACGGCGGCGGCGGCCATCGCTGTGTCGAACGCCTATGCCGATAACCCGCCTCCGCAGGTTCCCACCTGCGACAAGAAGATCGGGACGCTGGCCGTTACCGAGCCGCAAAATCCGTGGTGGACGGCCATGCAGTTGGATTCCCCGGCGTCGCTCATCAAGGTCTATGTCTCGCAGTCCAAGTGCTTCACCCTGGTCGACCGCGGCAAGGGCCTGGATGCGGCCAAGGCCGAGCGCCAGCTTGCCTCCAGCGGCGAGGAACGTGTGGGATCGAACGTCGGCAAGGGACAGATGAAGGCGGCCGATTACGTGCTCGTGCCCGACATCGCCAATAAGAACCGCAACGCCGGCGGCACCAACATTGGCGGTGCGCTCGGCGGCTTCATTCCGCATGGTTTCGGGGCCGTCGTCGGCGGCGTGAGCATCAAGAGCAAGACGGCCGATGTGGTGCTCACCCTGACCGACGTGCGCTCGACCGAGCAGGTCTCGCTGCAGGAGGGAACGGCCAAGAAGACGGATCTGGGTTGGGGCGGCGGCGGCGGCGGATTCTTCGGAGCCTTCGCGGCCGGGGGCGCCAGCAGCTACGCGAACACCGAGATCGGTCAGGTGGTCGCGATGGCGTACCTGGACGCGTTCACCAAAATGGTGGCGGACCTCAAGGCGATTGCGCCGGATTCCAAAGCGGACAATGTCCAACAGGCCGTGTCGATGGCGAAGCCCGGGAAGATGTACGCGAACGCGGATCTGAAGTCCGCCGTGGTCCGCGATTTGGATCCCGGGATGACGCTGTATCCGACCGGCGAGAAGAGCGGCGTGTGGTGGAAAGTCAACGATGAGTTGGGCAATGCCGGTTGGGTGGTATCCACCCAGTTCCAACTCGCACGCTAGGCGCGGGCGCGCAGCAGCGACCACACGTCCGGGCGCCATCCCTGTAGGCGACGCCACCGTGTCGTCGGGTGGCGCGGGTTCTCTCAGTCAGGGTGCCGGGCGCGGGTCGACGCGGCGCGCCCGCGCGCCCGATCGGCGAGCTGCGGCAGGCCCAATCGGCCGTAGACCTCCGCCAGCGCGCAATTCACCGGAACGCTGCCGGGATCCGCGATGCGCCGCAATTCGAGGCTGTGCTGCGCCGGCGCCAGACGCCCGCTCTGGATGGCCGCATCGAGCAGGATTTGTTCGAACAGGTCGCGCTGCGCGTGGCTGCCGCCCGCTTCGATGACTCTCGGCATCGCGAGGCTCAACCGTCGCCACGCCGTGTCGAAGTCCCGCCGCGCATAGGCATGCAATCCTTCGCACGCCGGCAATGCAACGTCGCGCCAGACTTCGCGCGCGTGGCCGGGCGCGAGCTCGGCCGCATTGCGGATCGACCCCAGCAGCGCGTCGGCTTCCGGGCGTCCCGCGCGCGCCAACCCATACAGGTATTGCATGCTCAGAAACGGCAGCACGGTATCGTGCGCCCTCGCCGCGAGATGCTCGCCGAGGTCCTGCCATCGGCCGCCCACATCGATGCCGGCCAGTTCCATTCGAGCGAGCAGCGATACCGCGCCGATTTGGTCCTGCGAGTAGCTCCTGACGGCGGCCCAGCAATGGCGATCGTAGATGTCGAGCACGCTGGCCCGGCGCCCCTGGCTGATATAGAAGAGCGCCAGATGCCACCACAGATGCGTGAGCATGAATGAATTCAAGCCGGTCCATGTCGTCCCGACCTCCTCGAGAAAGCGCGCTCCCTCGTCGATCCGGCCGCGGGTCAGCATGACGTGCGCGAGCGCGTGCTGCGCCCACGGCTCCTTGGGCCGCAGCTCGAGGGCGGTGCGCGCCGCGCTCTCAGCCTCTTCGAGAAGGTGGCATTGCTCGTACGCGAACGCCGCCATCCCGTGCATGTACGAAATGTCCGCATTGCGGGTAAGGACCTTCACCGCGATGCGCAACATGGCCGGAAAATCGCCGCGGTTGAATTCGAAATACTGGTGAGTCTTGACCACCACGAGATCGCGCGGGAAATGATCGGAGATGTGGTCGCTGAGCCGCAGCATTTCGCCGAGGTCCTGAGCCGCCCAGGCGCCGAGCAATGCCGTATTCAGCTGTTCGCGCGGAGTCGACCCCGGCGCCGCCCGCTGCGCCGCCGCGAGATACGGTGCCGCACGGGAAGCGGCGTCGGGTGCTTCGAGGAACATCCACAGGAATCCCGCATACACGTTCGCCAGGCAGCAGCCCGGCTCCGCTTGCGCCGCCGCAATAATCCGCTCCGCGCGCGTCTCGTAGGCGAGATACCCTTCGATGAAATCATCGAGCGCGCGCAGAGTCGTGTCGCGCATCGCGCTGACCGGGTTGCCCAGAATGTCGTGCGGCATGCACGGATAATACCAGCGTGGCCGGCCGCGCCGTCGCCGCGCCGCGCTGCCGGGCGTCGAACGCCGTCCGCATGCGATACTCTGCGTTCCCGCGCCGAGGACAACGGGCCACGGATGACAGGTATTCGCGCGCGCGACCGGCGGCGTGGGAATCGGCCCCGAACTCGTGTAGGAATTTCGCCGACCTTCGCCCGCGCGGCTTTTTCAAGCACTTGCATTGCGGGTAGACTTAAGGAGCGAGCAACGGGATGGGATTTACGATGTCTAAAAAATCAACGGCGATCGCGCTTTGTACGATCCTGCAAGCCGGCGGCGCAGCGCTGTGCTCGGCCGAGGAATCGCCGCTGCCGAACGCCGACTACGGCGTATCGACGATATGGCAACTGGGCGGCATCGGCGGCTGGGATTATCTCGCGCTGGAACCAAGCGGCGCCAGGCTGTTCGTCAGCCGCGGCGATCGCGTCGATGTCGTCGAGACGGCGAGCGGCCGGCGCGCTGGCATCGTGCCGAATACCGCGGGCGTTCACGGAATCGCGTTCGCCCCCGAACTGAAGCGCGGCTACACCAGTAACGGCCGGGCCGATACGGTGACCGCGTTCGAACTCGACACGCTGCGCGTGATTCAAGAGGCGCCGGTCTCGGGCAAGAAGCCCGACGCCATACTCTACGAGCCGCGGCTTCAACACGTGTACACCGCCGACGGCGCCACCAACGACATCAACGTGCTCGACCCGATGACGCTGCAGGTTCTCGCCACCATCGCGCTGCCGGGTCCGCCGGAATTCATGGCGACCGACGCCGCCGGTACCGTATTCGTCAACATCGAAATGGAAGCCGCCAAGCTCGTTGCCATCGACGCAAAAACCCTCAAGATCAAGTCCACCTGGGCGCTGCCGGGCTGCTCGAATCCCACCGGTCTCGCGATCGACGCGGTGAATCACCGCCTATTCTCGGTGTGCGGGAATCAGGTGATGGCCGTGACCGACTCCGTGTCCGGCAAGCAGGTCGCGCGCATGGCGATCGGGGATGGGCCGGATGCGGCCGCATTCGACCGCGATCTCGGATTCGTATTCAGCTCCAATGGGGCGGATGGCACGCTGACCGTGATTCATGAGGAAACGCCGGATCAATACCGGGTCGTGGCCACGGTGCAGACCCAGAGGAGCGCGAGGACCATGGCCCTGGATCCCGGCACACACAGAATTTTCCTGGCTGCCGCGCGCCTGGGCGATGCGCCCGCGCCGACGTCCGATAATCCGCACCCCCGGCCGGCGATCGTGCCCGATACCTTCGTCATACTCGTCGCCGAACCGAAGTGAGGAGCGGGCACGCCGCGCCGTCAGAGCAACAACAGAGCCACCAACGTCACCAGCCCTGCCGCCGACAAGTAGTAGCCCACAAACTCCAGGCCGTATGTCCGTGACAAGTGCGTCGCGATCAGCGGGGCAAGCGATGCGCCCAGGATTCCAGCGAAGTTGAAGGTGAGCGATGTGCCCGTGTACCGCACGGGCGTCGGAAACAGGGACGCGAGGGCGCTGC
Source organism: Steroidobacteraceae bacterium (assembly GCA_049510875.1). Classification (GTDB taxonomy): domain Bacteria; phylum Pseudomonadota; class Gammaproteobacteria; order Steroidobacterales; family Steroidobacteraceae; genus Bog-1198. The sequence continues at coordinate 10,934 of JBEKYO010000009.1, read as the reverse complement.
CGAGCGGGCCGTACGTGAACCCCGTCAGCGAGAACCCGAGAGCCAGAAACGCGAACACCTTGACCGGATCGTGGGCGCCGAACAAGGGCCCGAACATGAAGCCGAATGCCATGATCGCGAGCGTGGCGAGGATCAGCATCGGGCGGCCGCCGATCCGGTCGGCGATCAGCGCCGAGACGGGTATGGTCAGCCCGAAAAAAAGCACTCCCGCCATCTGCAGCAGCAAGTAGTCGCTGCGCGGAAACTTGAGCGCGGTGGTCGCCCAGCTCAGCGCGAACACCGTCATCAGATAGAAAATCAGGAAGGTCGTGGTCGTCCCCAGGATGCCCAGGACGAGCGCCCGGGGATGCTGCTTGACCACCGCGAGAAACGGCACGCGAACCCGCTCGCCTTTCTCGATGCTGCGCTGGAATGCGGGCGTCTCGACCAGCTGCAGCCGGATGTACAAGCCCACGAGCACCAGCACCGCGCTTGCCAGAAATGGGATGCGCCAACCCCAGCGCAGCACCTCGCCGCTGCTCAAGGTGGCGCCGATCGCCAAAAAGACGCCGGTGGAAAAGATGAAGCCGAGCGGCGCTCCCAGCTGCGGGAAGCATCCGTACCAGGCGTTCTTTCCCGGCGGTGCATTCTCGGTGGCCAGCAACACCGCGCCGCCCCACTCGCCACCCAACCCCAACCCCTGTCCGAATCTGCACAGCGCCAGCAACACCGCCGCCGTCACGCCGATCGATGCGTAGGTGGGCAACAGACCGATGAGAACCGTGGAGACCCCCATGGTCAGCAGCGCCGTCACCAGCGTCGCCTTGCGGCCGACGCGGTCGCCGAAATGGCCGAACAAGGCCGACCCGATGGGCCGCGCGAAGAAGGCCAGCGCGAAGGTCGCGAACGACTGCAGCGTCGCGGTGGCCGGATCCTGCTTGGGAAAGAACAATGTCGGAAATACCAATACCGCGGCGGTCGCGTAGATGTAGAAATCGAAGAATTCGATGGTGGTGCCGATCAAGCTCGCGAGCAGAATACGGTGCGCCGGCTGCGCGGCGGGCCGTGGTCTCGAGTCGTGCAAGGCGGGAACTCCGGGACGCGACGTCCATGTTTTTCCTCATGGTACTACAGGGCGGCGTCGCACACGCTCGCAGAGCCTCCTTGGACTAATGGCAGTTACGCAGGCTCAATCGCGTTCAGTTCGTCGCTGAAAGCACCAGGGGAGGGATAGGTGCCATTCTTCGACCCTTGTACTCCGCCAGGGTCGAAGAATGCCACCTATCCCTCCCCTGGGCTTGAACCACCGAACTATCAAGGCCGCTACAAGCTTAAGTAGCTGCCCTGCCTCCTACGGCCCGGTCGCCTCGTCGTTTTGCTTGATGAGATCGTCCGGCTGGATTTCGCCGCTCGGCATCGGCGGTGGATTCGGCACGGCCGGGCCGGCGTCCCGCGCGGGCACCACGGGCGCTTTGCCGGCGTCCGGCGGATGCCGCGCCATGCGTTCCGTTTCCGGCAGCTGCGCTGCGCCCCAGCCGCCGCCCAAATCGTTGACGAGGCTGACGCTGGCCGAGAGCTGCTTCAATTTGACGGCCAGTTCCGTCTCGCGGGCCGCCAGAAACGCATTCTGCGCCGTGATGACGTTCACGTAGCTGTCGACGCCATTACGGAAGAGCACGATCGTCAGCTCGACGGCGCGCTTTGCCGCGAGCGTAGCCTTGCGTGCCTGGCCCAGTTCGGCCGACAGGATCCGCAGCGCCGCCAATTCGTCCTCCACCGACTGGAATGCAGAGAGAACGGCCTGCCGGTAGGTGGCCGTTTGGCTCTCGTTAAGAGCCCGCGCCTGCGCGACCGCCGCGCGGCGCGCGCCGCCGTCGAACAGCACCTGCGCGAGGCTCGGCCCCGCCGACCAGAAGCGGTTCGGCAGGTTGAACAGATTGCTCAAGGCGGTGGACTCGTAGCCGCCGCTGGCGCTCAAGGTCAGACTCGGAAAGAACGCGGCGCGTGCGACGCCGATCTGGGCATTGGTGGCCGCGACCTGCCGCTCGGCCGACGCTATGTCCGGGCGGCGCTCGAGAAGGTCCGAAGGCACCCCCACCGGGATGATCGGCAGCGGCTGGTCGAGACGCTTATAGGGAATGGAAAAGTTCGCCGGCGGCACGCCGATCAGCACGGCGATCGCGTGCTCGTACTGCGCGCGCGCCACGCCCACGTCGGTGGCGGCGGCCATCGCGGAGTCGAGCTGCGACTCGGCCGACGCGATATCCGCCTCCGAGTCCACGCCGCTCTCGACCAGCGTGCGCACCAGATGCAGGCTTTGCTCATAGTCGGCGACCGTGACGTCGAGAATGCGCCGCTGTTCATCGGCCACGCGCAGCTGAAAGTAGTCCTGCGCCAGCGTGCTTTGCGTGCTGAGCAGCGCATTCGCGAGCTGCGCCGCGCTCGCCTGCGCCGAGAAGCGATTCTCGGCCACGGTATTGCGGATGCTGCCCCAGAGATCCACCTGATAGGACGCTTCCAGCGGAAAGGCGAAGATGTTGTGCGTGCCGGGGGCGGAACCTTGCGCGGCGGTGGTGGTCGATGCGGCGGCGCCGGTCGCGCCGCCGCCGACTTCGGAGAGCGCGGCGCTGGACTTTTCGCGCGTCGCGCTGGGGGCGAGGCTCAACGTCGGAAACAGCTGCGCTTGCGCCTCCTGCACGAGAGCATAGGCGGCGCGGTAACTCGCCTCCGCCGCAATGATGGTTTGATTCGATATGGCCACCCGGACCTCGAGGTCGTTGAGCTCAGGGTCGCCGTATACCTCCCACCAATTGCTGCGTATCGCGGCATCGCGCGGCTCGGCAATCTTCCATCCCTGCGCGGCCGCGTCGGCGCCGGGCACGGCTTCCTTGAATGCCGGGGACGGTTCGGTCCTCGGCGGATCGTAGCGCGGCGCAAAATTGCAGCCGCCCAGACCCGATACGGCCGCCGCGGCCGCCAATCCGCACAGTAAGCCGCTGCGTCTCATGAGGCCGCCGCCTCGCCGGTTGGCCCGGTTCCTGCGGTGGGCGAACTCGCAAATCCAAACTTGGAGATCCATGAATTCCACCGGTCCATGTAAAGATAGATCACCGGCGTCGTATACAGGGTCAGCATTTGACTCACGATCAGCCCGCCGACGATCGCGATGCCCAGCGGGCGGCGCAGTTCCGAACCCATGCCGGTGCCCAACGCCAGCGGCACGCCGCCCAGCATCGCCGCCATGGTCGTCATCATGATGGGCCGAAAGCGCAGCAGGCTCGCCTCGAAGACGGCCTCCTTGGGGCTCTTATGATCGCGCCTTTCCACTTCGATGGCGAAGTCGATCATCATGATCGCATTCTTCTTCACGATTCCGATGAGCAGGATGATCCCGATCAGGGCAATGACGCTGAGGTCCGTGTGCGTGATGAGCAGCGCGAGCAGCGCGCCGACCCCGGCCGACGGCAGCGTGGAGAGTATCGTGATCGGATGAATGTAGCTCTCGTAGAGAACACCGAGCACCACGTACACGGCGGCGATGGCGGCCGCGATCAGCAGCGGTTCGCTCGACAGCGACGCCTGGAAGGCCTGAGCCGTGCCGCTGAACGAGCCCGTGATCGTCGAGGGCACGCCCGCCTCCCGCTCCGCCGCATTGATGAGGTTGACCGCGCTGCCAAGCGCCACGCCCGGAGCGAGATTGAACGAATAGGTCACCGACGGAAAGACGCTGGAGTGATTGACCGCCAGGGGCGCCGTCGCCGCCTCATAGTGGGTGAATGCCGACAGCGGCACCATGCCGCCGCCGCTCGATGCGACATACACGTTGCTCAACGCGCCCGGATCCTGCCAGAAGGCTGGATCCACGACCATGATGACGTAGTACTGGTTCAACTGCGTATAGGTCTTCGCGATTTCGCGTTCCCCAAACGCGTCGTAGAGCACGTTGTCGATCGCCTCCGGCGAGATGCCCATACGCGCGGCGGTGGGCCGGTCGATCACCAGATTGGCCGCGAGGCCCTTGTTCTGAGCGTCGTTGTTCACGTCGCTGAGCTGGTGGATGCCCTTCAGCGCTTTCAGCAAGATCGGGGCCCAGTGATTCAGCGTCGGCAGGTCGGCGCTTTGAATCGTGTACTGATACTGGGCGGCGGATTGCCTGCCGCCGATGCGCACGTCCTGCACCGCTTGCAGGAACAGCGTGGCGCCCGGCACCACGGCCAATTTCGGGCGCAGCCGGTTGATGATCTGATCGGCGGTCACTTTGCGCTCCGCCAGCGGTTTGAGGGCGAGGAAGGCGCGGCCCGTATTGGTCGTGGTACCGCCGCCGCCGCCGGTGAATATCAACACGGTGTCGACGCCGGGATCCTGTTTGGCGATGGCGGCGAGCTGCGTGATTTTCTGCTGCATCGCCGGAAAAGAAATCGACTGATCGGCGATGATGCTGCCGTTCAGGCGGCCGGTATCCTGCTGCGGGAAGAAGCCCTTGGGAATGACGATATACAGGTACACATTGAGGCCGAGGGTGAGGATCGCGATGATGAGCACCAGCATGGAGTGGTCGAGCACCCAGGCCAGGCTGTGCTCATAGCCTTTCAAGATCCGCTCGAAGGCCCGCTCGCTCGCCATGTACCACTTGCCGTGGGTCGCCTGCCTGCGCAGCAGCACGGAGCACATCATGGGAGTGGCCGTCAACGAGACGACCAGCGAGACCAGAATGGCGACGGACAGCACCACCGCGAACTCGCGGAACAGCCGCCCGATGATTCCGCCCATCAGCAGGATGGGGATGAACACCGCGACCAGGGAAATGCTCATGGACAGCACGGTCGAACCAATCTCCGCGGCCCCCTTCATGGCGGCAGCCTCCGCGTCCAGGCCCATTTCCTGGTACCGGGTGATGTTTTCGAGCACCACGATCGCGTCGTCGACGACGAACCCAGTGGAAATGGCCAGCGCCATCAGCGAGAGATTGTCGATGCTGTAGCCGAACAGGTACATGGCCGCAAACGTGCCGATGATGGAGGCGGGCACCGCAATGAAGGGGATCAAGGTGGCGCGGGGTTCCCGCAGGAATAGGAACACCACCAGCACCACCAACGCCACCGAGAGCAGCAGCGTCCGCTCGATGTCCGCCACCGACGCGCGAATCGTCTGGGTCTGGTCGAGGCCGATGCTCATGATGATGGCCGGATCGATGCTCGCCGCCAGCTGAGGCAATGCCTTCTTGATGGCATCCACCGTGGTGATGATGTTCGCGCCGGGCTGCCGAAAAATGATGAGCAGCGCGGCCCGCCTGCCGTTCGCCAATCCCAACGACAGTACGGTCTGCACGGAATCCTGAACGGTCGCGACCTTGGACAGCGTCACCGGCTGGCCATTGCTGTAGGAAACTATGAGGGGCTGATAATCCTTCGCTTTCAGCAGCTGATCATTGGCGCTGATGGCCCATCGGCCCTCGGAGTTCGAAAAGCTTCCCTTGGCCTCGTTGGCGGTCTGCGCCACGATGGCGGTCCGCACGCTCTCGAGGCCGAGCCCGTAGCCGGAGAGCTGCGTCGGGTTGACATTGATGCGCACCGCCGGCGCCGAACTGCCGCCGACCACGACCTGCCCCACCCCCGAGATTTGCGACAGTCGCTGTTCGAGCACCGTCGATGCGGCGTCGTAGAGCGCCGACGGCGGCAGCTTGTCCGACGTGAGGGCCACGATCATGATGGGCGCATCCGCCGGATTGACCTTCCGATAGGTGGGGTTGCTGGGCAAATTGGCGGGCAGGTAGCTGCGGGCGGCATTGATCGCCGCCTCGACATCCCGCGTGGCCGCATCGATGCTGCGGCTCAGGTCGAACTGCAGCGTGATGCTCACCTGGCCGAGCGTGCTTTGCGAGGTCATTTCGGTCACCGCCGAGATCCGGCCGAACTCCCGCTCGAGCGGCGTGGCCACCGATGAAGCCATGATCTCCGGGCTCGCCCCCGGCAAGGAGGCCGACACCGATACGGTCGGAAAATCCACCTGCGGCAACGGCGACACGGGGAGCACCCGGAAGGCTGCCGCTCCCGACAGCACCAATGCCGTGGTGAGCAGCGTGGTGGCGATGGGACGCTGGATGAAGGGCGCGGAGAAATTCATGGGCTGGCCTGCGGCGGCAACGCCGCCCGCGGCGGGTTGCGTGGCGCGGACGGAGGCGGATCGGGCGGTTCGGCCGCCGGCTTCCCGCGATCGCGCCAGGCGGCGAGCCGCCCGGCCAGTCCGTCGAAGAACAGGTAGATCACCGGGGTCGTATACAAGGTGAGCAGCTGACTGCAGATCAGGCCGCCGATGATGGTGATGCCGAGGGGCCGCCGCAGCTCGGAACCCACCCCATGCCCGAACGCGAGCGGCATGGCTCCGAGCATCGCCGCCATCGTGGTCATGAGAATCGGGCGAAACCGCAGCAGACAGGCCTCGTGGATCGCGTCGAAGGCGCTCTTGTGCTCCTTGCGCTGCGCCTCGAGCGCGAAGTCGATCATCATGATGGCGTTCTTTTGCACAATGCCGATCAAGAGAACGATGCCGATGATGGCCACCACCGTCAGCTCGTCGCCGCAGATGAGCAGCGCCAGCAGCGCACCGACGCTGGCCGAGGGCAGCGTCGAGAGGATGGTCAACGGATGGATATAGCTCTCATAGAGCACACCGAGGACGATGTACACCGTGAGCAGCGCGGACAGCACCAAGATGCCTTCGTTGCTGAGCGATCCGACGAATGCCTGAGCCGTGCCCTGGAAGGTGCCGATCATCGCAACCGGCGGCGGCAATTGCTTTTGGACGTTCTCGATCGCACTCACGGCCGCTCCGAGCGACGCGCCGGCGGCGAGGTTGAAAGACACCGTCGTTGCGGGGAATTGTCCCATGTGGCTGATCAAGATCGGGGCGCCGCTCTCGGCAGTCGTCGCGATCGCGCTGAGCGGCACCGGCGTGCCGCTCGCGGTATTCAGATAAATGTCGTGCAGATGCGCGGGATCGGTCTGGAATTGCGGCTGCACCTCCATGATGAGGTGATACTGGTTCAACTGCGTGAACAGCGTCGAAACCTGCCGCTGGCCGAAACTATCGTAGAGCGCGTCGTCGATATTCTGCGCCGAGATGCCCAAGCGCGACGCCGTGGGCCGGTCAATCTGCAGCGACACCTGACGGCCGCCGTTTTGCAGATCGCTGGCGACGTCCTCGAGCTCGGGCAGCTGCTGCAGGCGGCCGACGAAGCTCGCCGCATAGCGCGCGAGCTCCGCCGGATCCGGGTCCTGCATGCTGAACTGGTATTCGGTGCGGCTCACGATGTCCTCGACCGAGATGTCCTGGACCGGCTGCATGTACAGGGCGATGCCGTCGACGCGGGCGGTTTTTTGCAGCTCGCGGATCACGTCGGTCGCCGACGCGCGTTCGTTCAGCGGCTTCAGGTTGATCTGGATGCGGCCGCTGTTCAGCGTGGTGTTGGTGCCGTCGACGCCGATGAACGAGGACAGGCTTTCGACCGCGGGGTTGCGCAGAATCGCGCTGGCGAGCTGCTGCTGGAGCTGCGCCATTTTCGGGAACGACACCGTTTGGCTCGCTTCCGAGACCGCCTGGATCTCGCCCGTATCCTGCACGGGAAAGAATCCCTTCGGCGTGACCAGAAACAGCAGCGCCGTCACGACCACCGTCGACACCGCGACCAGCAGGGTGAGACCGCGGCGCTCGAGCACCCAATCGAGGGTGCGCTCGTAAAAATTGATGATGCTCTGAAAGACCCGCTCGGAGTATCGATAGAAACGGCTCTGCTCGCCGCTCTCCGTGTGATGCAGCAACTTGGCGCACAGCATCGGCGTCAAGGTCAACGAAATCGCCGCGGAGATCAGGATGGTTGCGCTCAAGGTCACGGCGAATTCGCGAAATAGCCGGCCGGTGATGTCGCCCATGAACAGCAGCGGGATCAACACCGCGATCAGGGACACGGTGAGCGACATGATGGTGAAGCCGATTTGCTCCGCGCCCTTCAGGGCGGCGGCCAGCGGCCTCTCGCCCTGCTCCACGTAACGCGTGATGTTTTCGATCATCACGATGGCATCGTCCACCACGAAGCCGGTCGAAATGGTGAGCGCCATCAACGTGAGGTTGTTGAGGCTGTACCCCAGCGCGTACATGACGGCGAAGGTGCCGACGAGAGCCAGCGGCACCGCGACGCCCGGAATGACGGTCGCCGCGAACGTGCGCAGGAACACGAAGATGACGGCCACCACCAGCGCGACGCACAGCATCAGCTCGAATTCGACGTCCGCCACCGAGGCGCGGACCGTGGTGGTGCGGTCGGTCAATACGGACAGTTTGATCGTCGAGGGAATCGTCGCGCGCAATTGAGGCAGCAGCGCCTTGATGCTGTCGACCACATTGATGATGTTGGCGCCCGGCTGGCGCTGAATGTTCACGATCACGGCCGGCACCTGGTTCATCCACGCGGAGAGCTGGGTGTTCTCCACCCCGTCGATCACCTTCGCCACGTCGGCCAGCATGACGGGGGCGCCGTTTCGATAAGCGATGACGATCCTGTTGAAGTCCGCGGCGCTGGTGATCTGGTCGTTCGCGCCGATCTGAAAGCTTTGCGCCGGTCCGTTGAAGCTGCCCTTGGCGTTGTCGAGGCTGGTCTCGGTGAGCGCGGTGCGCACGTCCTCCATGTTCAACCCATAGGAGGCGAGCTGCGTCGGGTTCAGCTGGACGCGGACGGCGGGCTTTTGGCCCCCGCTGATGGTGACCGCGCCGACGCCGGGCAGCTGGGAGATTTTCTCCGCCAGGCGCGTATCGGTGTAGTCCTCGACCTGCTGCAGGGGCATCGAGTCGGAGGTGAGCGCGAGGGTGAGGATGGGCGCGTCCGCGGGATTGACCTTGCTGTAGATGGGCGGCACCGGCAGGCCCGCGGGCAGGTAATTTTGCGCGGCGTTGATCGCCTCCTGCACGTCCTCTTCCGCGACGTCGATGTTCAGGCTCAGGTTGAATTGCAAGGTGATGACCGACGCGCCGGCGGAGCTCGTGGACAGCATCTGGGTGAGGCCCGGCACTTCGCCCAGCTGCCGCTCCAGCGGCGCGGTAATGGCGGTCGCCACCACATCGGCGCTCGCGCCGGGATAAAAGGTCATCACCTGCATCGTCGGATAGTCGACTTCGGGCAGTGCCGCAATCGGCAATTGCCGGAATCCGATGATCCCGACCAGCAGAATTGCCGCCATCAGCAGCGAGGTTGCGATCGGGCGCAGAATGAACGGCCGGGACGGATTCATCCGGGCTTTGGCGCCGCTGCGTTCGCCGCCGCCGGCGCCGGCGCCGGCTTGCGAATCGAGATTTTCGAGCCGTTTTGCAGCTTGTCGAACCCGTCGGTGACGAGTTGGTCGCCCGGAGCGACGCCGCTGACGGCCGAGGTTTCCGCTTCGGTCGCCAGGATCTTGACGTTGCGGGACTGCACGCTGTTGTCCGCCTGAACCACGTACACGAACGCAATGTCGTTGTTATGCTGTATCGCCGCCTGCGGGACCAGGTTGACCCCGGTGAGAGTCTTGACCAACAACCGCGCGTTCACGAATTGGTTTGGAAACAGCTCGTTGTGGGCGTTCGGAAAGGTGGCGCGTGCGCGCACCGTGCCCGTGGTGGTGTTGACCTGATTGTCCACCGTGAGCAAGGAGCCGGTGGCGAGCGTGTGCTGCTTCGAGCGGTCCAGCGCGATCACTTGCATCGGTTTGCCGGTGTTCATTTGCGCGAACACCTCGTCGATCGAGTCCTCCGCGATGACGAAGATCACCGTGATCGGCTGCAGCTGCGTGATCACGCACAGGCCGACCGTGCCGTTGGCGGTCACCACGTTGCCGGGATCGATGTTGCGCAACCCGACGCGGCCGTCGATGGGCGAAACGATGCGCGTGTAGTCGACATTGACCTTGGCGGCGTCGAGATTGCCTTGGTCGAGCTTCACGGTCCCCTGGTCCTCGTCCACGGTCGCCTGCTGGGTGGCCAGTTCCTGCTGCGGAATGGCGTGCTCCTTGTACGAGTTCTGATAGCGGACGAGGTCGATCCGGGCGTTCTTCAACAATGCCTCATCGCGCTCCAGCTGGCCCTGTGCTTGCAGGAAAGCGGCCACATAAGGACGCGGATCGATGACCGCCAACAGATCGTCCTTCTTGACGATCTGACCTTCCTTGAAGTGGACTTCGCTCACCATTCCCGCCACACGGCTCACAATGGTGTCGGTGTACACCGGCGTGACGGTGCCCAAGGCGTCGAGGTAGACGTCGATGCTGCCCTGCGCGACCGTGGCGGCGCCCACCGGGATGGGCGCCGGCGGCGGTTTGGGCTTGGGCTTGTCGAAGGCACGCGCGATGAGCCAAATGCCGACGAGGATCACGATCAGGACGATGATCCAAAACGCCCAGCGGCGCCGTCTCGCGTGGCTCGGGTCCGCGCCGCCGGGAACATACGGTTGGTCGGGCGCGGCGACGCCCGCGGCGGCGTCTGTCATATCGAGCCGGACCCCGGAATCCGAGAACTGGAGGGGGCACCGTCGCCTTGCGCCGAATGCGCTGACGTTTTTTTGGGCACGGAATTCTCGCTTAGGTTATTCAATCACGGGCTGCGACTGCGTAGCCTAGCATCGCGGCCGTGCGCGGAAGATGGCCAAATTGTTAAACTCTGTTTCAACCGCGCATGCGCACTGTACGCGCGGGCGGTGCGGAGTTCCTGGGCGGCATCCAGGCTGCGGTCGCGGGTTGTCGGAAAGCGCCTACAGGGGGGTATGCGCTACCGGCGCCGTCAGCGCTTGCGCACTCCCGCAACGACCAGAATCACGCCCGCGGCCAGGGCCGCACCGCCCACCCAGGGGGGGATGTCGTGGCTCTCTTGCACCTTGGCTTCGACTTGGCCGACCTTGAACAGACTCTTGTCGCTCGAGTAGGTGGGGGATTTGA
>JBEKYO010000008.1:0-62374 GCA_049510875.1 Steroidobacteraceae bacterium | reverse complement strand
GGCGCCGCGATCAACGATGCTTTCCGCGCGATTAAACGGCACCTCGACCCGATCGGGCTGTTCAATCCCGGAAAGATCGTCGATACGCCGAGGATGGACGAGCCGAGCCTGTTTCGATTTCCGCCCGCTTCGGCTCCCGAGCCCTACCGCCCGCAGTCGCTCGAGCCGGCGCTCGACTGGTCGGCCTGGAACGTCCAGAACGATCCGAGGACCGAAGCCATCTCGCCGCCGGGCACGGGCGGCGACACCACCGGCGGCTTCGCGAAGGCGGTGGAGATGTGCAATAACAACGGCCACTGCCGCAAGTTCGACGCGGGCACCATGTGTCCGAGCTATCGGGCCACCCGCGATGAGCAACATCTGACACGCGGGCGCGCGAACACCCTCCGATTGGCGCTGTCCGGCCAGCTTGGCGCGGATGCGTTCACGGGCGAAGCGATGTACGCCACGATGGATCTATGCGTGGGATGCAAGGGATGCAAACGCGAGTGTCCCACGGGCGTCGACATGGCCAGAATGAAAATCGAATTTCTTTCCCATTACAAGGCGCGCCACGGTTACACCCTGCAGGATCGGCTGATCGGCCATCTGCCCATCTACGCGGCGGCGGCAAGCCGTGTCGCGGGGCTCCTGAATCTACGCGACACGGTGCCGGGAATCGCGTGGCTCAGCGAGAGGATCGCCGGTCTGTCGGCCAGCCGCCCATTGCCCAAATGGCGATCGGACACATTTTGGCGGTCGCGCGCCGCGCCGCTGCCGGCCGACGGCGCGGAGGTTCTCGCAGCCGCACGCAGCAACGCAAGGGCGGCGGTGCTGTTTGTCGACACCTTCAACGGCACGTTCGAGAGCGAAAACGCGCTGGCCGCGGCGCGGGTGTTGCGCGCCGCCGGCTATACGCTGGGCACGGTGAAGAAGGACCGCGGACATTACTGCTGCGGCCGAACGTATCTGAGCAGCGGCATGGTTCGGCGCGCCAAAGCGATGGTGAGCGAACTCATTGGGGCGCTGTTGCCGTTCGCCCGAGCGGGAGTGGCGGTCGTCGGACTGGAACCGTCGTGCCTGTTCACGCTGCGCGACGAGGCGTTGGTCATGGGACTCGGCGAGGAGGCCGAGTGCGTGTCGCAGCACGCGTTGCTGTTCGAGGAGTTCGTGTCCCGCGAGGTGAAGGCGGGGCGCTTCAATCTGCCCCTCAATGCGGCCGGGGCGCCCTTGCTGCTGCACGCGCATTGCCATCAAAAGGCATTCGGCGCCGTAAATCCAACGCTCGATGTATTGCGGCTCATCCCCGGCGCGGAACCGGAGTTGATCAAAAGTTCGTGCTGCGGCATGGCGGGAAGTTTTGGCTACCAGGCCGGCCACTACGCCGTATCGATGCAAATGGCCGAGGCCAGCCTGCTTCCGGCCATTCGCGGCCGCCCCGAAGCGATCGTGGTGGCGGATGGCGTGAGCTGCCGGCATCAGATACGCGACGGAACCGGGCGCGAAGCCGTGCACGTCGCGCGGCTGCTGGACCGGCTCCTGCCCGGCTAGCGAGTCAGCGGACGGCCGCCCACGGGCCGCGCGCGGGCGACAGGCCGGTTCCGGCTAGGGGACTTGGGGAAGCGTCCCCAGGAATTTGCAGGGTAAACAATCGGCATGGATTCCAAATGCTTGAGTGAAATCACGCTCCCCGGGCACAAAGAGAGAATGTGATCACATTGCCGCAAAAGGCGCCTCAGCTATATTTTGTCCAACGGACGCCCGACGTGGGGCGCGAGTCCTCGGCGAATCTCTCCGCGGAGCACTCGCGGTGACTTCACGGGATCGGCGCCCAGCCCTCGACCGAACGGGTTCCCTGCGGGACCTGCGGTCAGTTGCCGAATACGCGATGCGTTGCGTGGGAAATGAAAAATGGCCGCCGTTCAATTCTTTACCGTCGCGACGCTCGGCTTCGAGCAGCGCGAGCGTCGTCTGCTTCAAAACGTGCTGGCGATCTCCGAACACCGCAGTCCTGAATTCAAGTCCTACGTGCGGGCGGATAAAAGCTATCCCCACATCGTGCTCATCAATGCGGACATCCCCGAAGCGATGCGCAATTGGGAGAAGTTTCGCGACGCCAATCAGCATCGCGCGCGCCTCTCGGCGGTGTACCTGAGCCGGGGACCGGTGAGCGGGGCGGGCAAGTACGTGCTCCATCGTCCGATTCTGGCCACGCGATTATTTCAGCTTCTCGAACAGGTCGTCACCGAGAATCACGGCTATCGTTCGCCGCTCGCCATCGACGCGGACGAATCGATGGTGGTGCTCGGGGGCGATGAAGGCCCGAAGAACGCCGCGCCCACGGCGGTCGCTTCGCTCAATGCGTCGGCCGTCGCCGAGCTGGCCAGGACGCGGGCGTCGACGCCGGCAGCCACGCCGCCCGCGCCGCGGGCGCAGCCCGGCCGACCGGCGGCCGCACAAGCCCCCGCCGGGTTCGTCGCGCTGGTCGTCGATGACAGTCTACCGGTGCGCATTCAGATGAAGAGCGCGCTGAAGTCGCTCGCGACCCACGTCGATTTCGCCGAAACCGGCGAGCAGGGACTGGAATTCATCGAGAAACGGGCTTACTCGATCGTGTTTCTCGATGTGATCCTGCCCGGCAAGGACGGCTACGAGATCTGCAGGCGCATCAAGAAGCATCCGCTGCAGCAGCGTACGCCGGTGGTGATGCTCACGGGCAATTCCTCGCCGGCCGACCGGGTGAAAGGCAGGCTTGCCGGGTGCGATACCTATCTCATGAAGCCGGTCAAGCAATCGGTATTCGAGCAGCTGGTCGCCGAATTCATGCGCGCGCACGCGGCCGCCTGAGTCCATTCAAGTCAACAGGAAGGAAGCACTCAAAAAATGTCCATCAAGAAAATTCTCGTCTGCGACGATTCGTCGACGGACCGCCAGAATCTCGAGCGCATCGTGTCAGGCACCGGTTGCCTGGTGATCTCGGCGAGCAACGGCAAGGACGCCCTGACCAAGGCGAAGCTCGAAAAGCCGGACCTGATCTTCCTCGACATCATCATGCCGGAACTGGACGGCTATGCCACGTGCCGCGCGCTGCAGAACGACCCCGACACGAAGGACATCCCGGTGGTATTCGTCACCAGCAAGGGCCAGAAAGCGGACCGGCTTTGGGCTCAAATGCAGGGCGGCAAGGATCTGGTGTCGAAGCCCTATACCGCCGATACCATCGCCGAGCAGATCAAGAAGAGCGCCTGATGGAACCTAAGACCACTGCAATTCGCGTGAGATGACATGGCCATCAAAAAAGTACTGATTTGCGACGACTCGTCCGCCGATCGGCAGAATCTCGAGCAGATCCTGTCCAAGAGCGGCTGCGTCGTGATCTCCTGCGCGAGCGGCAGGGATGCGATCGTAAAGGCCAAGGCGGAGAAACCGGACTTGATCTTTCTCGACATCATCATGCCGGACATGAACGGCTACGTTACCTGCCGCGCGCTGCAAAACGATGCGGATACCAAGGGCATCCCGGTGGTGTTCGTCAGCAGCAAGGGCCAAAAGGCCGACAAGATCTGGGCGCAGATGCAGGGCGGCAAGGACCTCGTCCCCAAGCCGTTTACCGCCGACGACATCGTTGCGCAGCTCAAGAAGAGCGCGTGAGGCGGCAATGAGCCCGAACCTTGCGGATCGCGGATCACTCCCGATGGTGCCACTGATGAGTCCGGTCGCCGCGCTGGAGCGCTCGGCGCCTTCGCGCCGTTTCCTCGACGTCGGTCACGAGGCGGCCGCGCCGTCGCGCTACGGCTTTCGGATCGGCGATCTCGGACTGCTGCTCGGCGCGCGTACGCTCTGCGAGGTGGCCGCGGTTCCCGCCGCCGCCCGCATCCCCGGCACGCCGAACTGGCTGCTCGGCGTGATGAACCTGCGCGGCACGCTGGTGCCGGTGTTCGACCTGCACGCGCTCTTCGAGCTGCCCGCGGCTGAACGCTCGAACAGCGCGGCCGGACTGGTGATCGACAGGGGCGAGCATGCCGTGGCGATCGTCATCGACGACTTGCCGCGTCCGCTGCGCGGGTTGAATGCCCTCGCCGAGCAGCCCCCGCTGCCGGCCGGGATCAAGCCGTTCGTCACAGCCGCCTGGATCCATGAACACGAGGTATGGCTCGACTTCAATCACCGGCAATTCTTCGCCTCTCTCGCCGCGCGGATGGACACCGCGGCCGGTAGGGTGGCGGCGGCGACGCCGTAAGCGCGCGGCCGGGGACGATGCATGATGCGAATTATGTCTGATTTGGTCGGCAATAGGATTTAGGAGACTACGCGATGGAACTTTCGGCATTAAATCCCTTCAAGCAGGACGTGATGGTCGTCGATCGCTTGAGGCGACTCAGCACCACGCTCATCGTCGGGGGGGTGGTTCTCCTCGTGACGTTTGCGGTGTCGTTCCTGGTGGTCCGCCGCGCGGCCAGCACTGCAACCTCGGAAATCAGCAGCTATCAGGACATGGCCGCCACCGAGCAGTTCATGCTGCAGGCGCGCCGCCATGAGAAGGACTTTTTGTTGCGCAGGGAAATGAAATACGCCGAAGAGAACGAGGCCGCCATGGCCTCCGTGTTCGCGACCCTGGACCGGCTCGACCACACGAACGACGTCACCCTGGCAGAGAGCGTCGCGAGCGTGCGCGCGGCGGCGAAGATATACGCCGACTCGTTCAACAAAGTCGTCAAAACGTGGGTGGACATCGGATTGACCGAGGACGACGGCCTGCGCAGCCAGTTCGGCAATGCGACACGCGTGCTGGAAGCGAAGATCACCAACATCAACGAGTTGCCGCTCATGGTGAGCCTCCTGCAGATGCGCCGCAACGAGAAGGACTTCCTGGCCCACGTCGGCAGCCGCGAGTCGCAGAAAGTTTACTTCGACAAACAGCAGGCCGAATACAAGACCTACGAGCAGCTGGTCGGGACATTGTCGGCGGACGCCCGCACCGGATTGCCTGAACTCGGCCGCATGTATATCAACGAATTCACCCAGCTGGCGAACGACTATGGGGCCCTCGTGGACAATACGGCGACATTCGAGGACGCGGCGCAAACCACCGAGCCGTTGCTGGATGCCATGAAGCAGGCGTCGAACGCCCACCTGAAGCAGGCCATGCGCACCATCTACCTGACCGTGCTGTCCGCCTTCGCCGTCGTGCTCGTATTCGTCGCGGCCACCGCGTGGACTTTGCGTCGTTCCTTGACCATGGTGACCGGGATCATCGTGCCGTCGCTGCTGACCATGGAGAAAACCGTTCTCGGCATTACGGCGGGCGACACCACTGTGCGCACCGGCTTTCGGAGCGACAACGAGTTCGGAAGGTTCGGCCGGCATTTCGATGCGATGTTGGATACGCAGGTCCGTACCGCGGAGCAGATGCATCGCGATAGCGAGCAGCTCAACAACTCGATCATTGCATTGCTGCAAAACGCGGCCAAACTCTCGCAGCGAGACCTGACGGCCCGCATGCCCGTCGCCGAGGACGTGACCGGCGCCGTATCGGACGCCATCAACGCCATGGCGGATGAAACGTCGAGAGTGTTGAGCCAGGTGGTATCGACGGCGAATCAAGTGGCGCTGGCGGCACAGCAAGTCAAGGCGCACTCGAACAACGTCATGACGGTGGCGATCGAAGAGCGCGCGGCGGTGCAAGACTCCGCCACGCAACTCGAGAAAGCCTCGGCCACCATGCTACAAGTCGCCGGACTCGCCACCAAGTGCTACGAGGCCGCACGCAAGGCCATCGGCACCACCGAGTCGGCGGAAAAAACGGTGCTTGGCACCGTCGACGGCATCAACTCGATCCGCGAAACGATCCGCGAGACGGAAAAGCGCATCAAACGCCTGGGCGAGCGCTCGCAGGAGATTTCCGGCGTGGTCAACCTCATCAACAGCATCGCCGAGCGCACGCACATCCTGGCGCTGAACGCCTCGATGCACGCCGCGTCGGCGGGTGAAGCGGGCCGTGGCTTCGCGGTGGTGGCGAACGAAGTGCAACGCCTCGCGGAGAACGCGCGCGACGCCACCTCCAAGATCGGCTCTCTGGTGAGCAATATTCAGATCGAGACGGCGGATACGGTGGTGACGATGAACGAGGCGATCACCAAGGTGGTGAGCGGGTCCGTGCTCGCCGAGCGAGCCGGCACCGAAATGCGCAATACCCGAGATACGACCTCCGAGCTGGTGGCGCTGGTGCAGCAAATATCGAGCGCATCGCAGGCCCAGGCCACCGTCACGCAGGGCTTGAGCGCGCAGGCCGCAAAAATGGTGTTGAGCTCGGCCAAGACCCACGAGCAGCTCGAGAGTCAGCTCGGCCACACCGATCTTCTGGTCGAGTATTCGGATTCGTTGCTGTCGTCGGTGAACGTCTTTACGCTACCCCAGCGCGAGGCACCGGTTGCGGCTGCGCGCGTCGCCGCACCGGCCAAGGGCGTGCGGCAACGCGTGGCGTCGCATGGCTAATTCCGATGATTCGCACCGCCCGGCTGAATTCAGCCACACTCTGGTGGACCTGGAGGCCGTCGCGGCGCTTCTGGTAGGGGCGGGGTCGGAGCAGCCTCACGGCGAGGACCTGCGCCGCTATGTGGCGCTGGTCGAGCGCATGGGCGATCTCGCGGCGGGCGAGGGGCTGCTGGGCCTGCTCGACGTGTGCCTGCTGTACGGGGGCGTGCTCGAGCCCCTGGTCGACCTCCCGGTGCGCCTGGATGAAACCAAGCTCAAGACGCTGGCCGTGTGGCCCGGACTGGTGAAGCTCTACCTGCGCAAGCCCGAGCTGCCGGCAACCGGCACCGCGCTGGTGGCGCATCTGTGCCGCCCGTGTTGGAGCGTGGACATGCCGGGTGACGAGATGGCGCAACTCGCGGAGTCGCTTGCCACCCTTCCGCCGCGCGCCGAGGACGGATTCGCACCCGGGAATCGCGAGACGCCGGACGGCGAGAATGACCTTGAACAAGGCGCGGGATTTTCGGCATTGGCATTCGACGACCCCGGCGGTGCCCTGACGGTGGGGGAGCCGTTCGATGCCGGGCCGCCGCTATTTGATGGGACCGAAGATAGCGCCGGCGCGGGGGACGCGGCAGCGCTCATCGCCGTGCCGCTCGATGCCGGGCCACCGGTATTCGACGAGACCGAGGGTAGCACCGGCGCGGGGGACGCGGCAGCGCTCATTGCCGCGCCGCTCGATGCCGGGCCGCCGCTATTCGACGAGACCCAAGGTAGCGCCGGCGCGGGGGACGCGGCACCGCTCCTGGCCGCGCCGCTCGATGCCGGGCCGCCGCTATTCGACGAGACCCATGATAGCGCCGCCGCGGGCGAGCAGGAACCGCTCATGGCCGCGTTTCCCGATGCCGTTATGGAGAGCGCCGGCCTCTTTGCCGACAGCCATGCGCCAATGGCGGCGGAGCCGCCGCAGATGCCCCGCAAGGAGCGCGCGCTGTCAGCGTCTGCGTTGGAGCTGCTCGGCGTCATCATTCACGAATTGCCGGAGGTCGAGACCGCGCTCGATGCACTGTTGGGCCTCGCGACCTGCCCGGGGGTGGAACGCGAGCTGGTCGAGGAATCCTACGCGAATGCGATCAATGTCACCGAGCGGGTCGCCGCCGCCGCCGAGTCCATCGGCCTCGCGGGGCTGAAGTGCTTTTGCGCGCATGCGGCCGCGAACCTTTCGGCGATCCGCGATGCAGCGGACGGCATGGACGCCGAGCAGCCCGGCCTGTGGCGCGGGTTCGTGCCGGCGATGCGCGCCTATCTCGAAGCGCCGTTGAGCTTCTCGCCCATCTCGGATCTGGCGGCCTTCGCCTCGAGTTCACGCCATGCATCGCCGCTTGGCGGCGCGGCGCTCGAGGAGCTTCAGATCCTGCTCGGAGCTCCCGACTTCTCGGTGTTGGAGGCTCAGATGCCGGCTCGCCCGTCGGTGGCGTCCGACGAGGATGTGTCTCTCGCGATTCCCAGAGACGTGAACCCTGAGCTGCTCGACGGACTGTTGCAGGAACTGCCGCAGCAGACCGAGGAGTTCTCGAGCGCGATACAGCGCCTGATCCACGGCGGAACGCTCGATGACGTCAACATCGCGCAGCGGGTGGCTCATACGCTCAAGGGCGCCGGCAACACCGTCGGTGTGCGCGGGTTGGCCGAATTGACTCATCAAATCGAGGACGTTCTATTGTCCCTCGCCAAGCACGAGGTATTGCCTACCCGCGCGCTTGCCGACACGATGATGAACGCGGCCGATTGCCTCGAAGGCATGACCGAATCGCTGCTCGGCATCGGGCCCGCGCCCGCCGATCGGCGGCAAGTGCTGCAAAGCGTGCTCGACTGGGCGAACCGCATTGACCGCGAGGGGCCGCCGCGCGATGCGGAAGCATCCGCGCCCGGCCCGCGGCCGGCCGCGGGCGCGCTCGCGACGCGCGGCGCGGTCGGCCCGGACGAACTGCCGCAGGCCGGCGCCGACGCCGGCCCGGAATCCGCAGAGGCTGCACCCGACTCCCCCGGCGATGCGGATCGCGAGGGCGGGGGAGCGATGTTGCGCGTGCCGGCACGCATCGTCGACGATTTGCTGCGGCTGGTCGGGGAGGCCATCATTCTCTCGAGTCAGCTCCACGACGGCGTGCGACGCACGCAGCAAAACGCCCGTTTGATGGAGGACCAATTCGAGCACCTGCGCACTCTCGGCGGCGAACTGGAGCGGCTCGTCGACGTGAAAGACTTCTCGATCGCGCATGGCGGGCAGCGGCGCTCGAGCGAGTTCGATGCCCTCGAGATGGATCAGTACAGCGAACTGCACACCTATAGCCGCCGGCTCATCGAGGCCGCGCTCGACGCGCGCGAAATGGGCCGCAGCGTGCTCGGCAGCCTGACGCAGCTCGACGACATGCTCACCACTCAGGAGACGCTCAATCGCGACACGCACGAAGGCGTACTCAACACGCGCCTGGTGCCGGTGAAATCGTTCTTCCCGCGGCTGCAGCGCAGTGCCCGTCAGGCTTCGCGCCTCACGGCCAAGCGCGCCGAACTGGAGCTCTCGGGCGGTGAGACCCTGATGGACAGCGAAGTGCTGGGGCAGATCGTCGATCCGCTCATGCACCTGCTGCGCAACGCCATTGACCATGGAATCGAAGCGCCCGAGGCACGGCTCGCACAGGGCAAGGACCCGCAGGGGAGCGTATCGCTCGAATTTCTGCGTGACGGCAGCAACATCCTGGTGCGTTGCAGCGACGACGGCGCCGGACTGGATTTCGCCGCAATCCGCCTCGCTGCCGAGCGCCGCGGCCTGCTGGCCGAAGGGGAGGAGGCAAGTGAAGAGGATCTCAAGAATCTGATCCTGCGGCCCAACTTCACCACTCGCCAGCAGGCGACGCAGACCTCGGGCCGCGGCGTCGGGCTCGACGCCGTGTACAGCCGGATAGCCGAGCTGGGCGGCGCCCTCACGATCAAATCGAGCGCGGGCCGCGGCTGCGTTTTCGATGTTCGCTTGCCGGTGACGCTGCTGTCGAGCCACGCGCTGCTGGTAAGGGCGGGCGGTCAAACCATCGCGCTCACGAGCCGCGGTCTCGAGCAGATCGTGCACGTGGAGGACGGCGAGCTGCGGCAGTTCGGCAGCGAGTTGGTGTTTCAGGCCGCCGATCAGATCTATCCGGCGCAGGCGCTCGATGCGGTGTTGGGCATGCCCGGACCTCTGGGGCGCGCCGGACAGCTCGCGGCATATCGCTCCGTGCTGATCGTTCGGCGCAGCGCGGGACTGGTCGCGGTGCTGGTCGAGTCAATCGTCGCGAGCCGCGAGCTGGTTGTCAAGAATCTCGGCGCGTACATTCCGAAGCTGCGCGGTATCGTCGGCGGCACCATCCTCGGCGACGGCAGCGTGACGCCCGTGATCGACGTAGCGGAACTGTTGCGGGAACATGGGCTGGCCGACGTCAGGGGGACGATGACCGGCACCACGCATACGAGCGAGGCGGCGGCGCTGCCGCTTGCGCTGGTCGTCGACGATTCGTTGAGCGCCCGGCGCGCGCTCGCCCAGCTTCTCAGCGACTCGGGCTTCAAGGTGCTGACCGCGCGCGACGGCATGGAGGCGGTGGAGACGCTGGAAAACACCTCGCCGGACATTCTGTTCGTGGATCTCGAAATGCCGCGGATGAACGGTATCGAACTGACGATGCACGTGCGCGCGAAGCCGCAAATGGCGAAAGTGCCGGTCATCATGGTCACTTCGCGCTCCACCGTCAAACACCGCCAGCAGGCGGAGTCGGCCGGCGTGAATGCGTACATCACCAAGCCATTCGCGGACGACATGGTGCTCGAGCACACCCGCGATCTGCTGGCGCACGCATGAGAGCCTCCCTAAATGCGCCGCCAATCCGGCCAGCGGCCCTGCTTGCCTCGCTGTGCGTCGGACGGTTGACGCTGGCCGTGCCGCTGCGCGATCTACAGTCGCTCGAACCCGTCCTCGACGTCGATATGCAGAATCGCGGCGGCGCCAGCGCCGGCACCATCGATCTGCGAACGGGGCGCTGCCCGGTGTACTGCATCGATGAGATGCTTGCAGTCCTGACGGATCCACGGCCCGAGCACCGCATCTGCGCGATACTCGAGGGCGGCGATGCCGGTCCGTTCGGCCTGATCTGCGCCGCCGTCGAAGCGCTGGAGGGCGATGGACTTGCCTCGGTCGGCGTTCCGCCGTGCATGCGCACCTCCGGCTCGCCGCTCGAGGGATTGACCCTGCACGGACGGCGCGTGCTATGCCGCACCACGGGCGCCGCCCTGGCGCGGTTCATGACGGCGGGAGCGCATGGGCCCGCCGGTGCGGAGGGCGGTGAACTGACCCACATACTCGTGGAACTGGACCCGGGCGTGGATGAGGACTGCGCATGAGTGCCACGGGCTGGCTGCTGCCCATGCGCGGCAAGATGCACTTCGCCGTGGGCGCACGCGAGCTGGTTTACGTATTGCCCGAGGAGCCGCAGATTCACCAGGTGCCGCTGGCGCCGGCGGCCGCGCCCGGCGTCATCGTATGGGAAAACCGCGTGGTGCCCATCATCGACGTGGGGCTGCTGCTGGGCGGCACGCACGAGGCCGCTGACGATCGGACCATGTCGCTGGCCGCAATGCGCTACGTCGCGGGAATCGTCGCGTACGCCGGCGATGCCGCGGCCGACGGCGGCGTGGAGCTCGGCGCCCTGATCTTCAGAAAAGTACCCGAGCAGGTGGAGGTGTCGGACGATCAGGCGCGCGAATTGCCGGACGAACTGGTCGCCCACGCCGCGCTGTTCACGTCCTGTTTCGAGCATGTGGATTTGGGACCCATACCGGTTCTCAATTTGGCGGCCTTGTTTTCCCGCGCGCACGCCGCGCTCGTGAGGGCCGCATGATGCCGAAGACCGCCAGCGCCGCCGAGCCGGCCGGCACCGAGCCACGCAAGGTGCTGGTCATCGACCCGAGCGGGGAGGCCCGGGATTTTCTACGGTACTGTGTGGCGCGGGTTTGGTCCAAGCTCATCATCACGCCTTATGATTTCGCGCTCGGACGGCCGGGCGCGAACTTCGACTGGAGCAGATTCGATTTGATCATCCTCGAGCAGCAACTGAACGTCCCTGGAGAGGAGGGGCTCGAATGGCTGCGCGAGATCCGCCGCAACGAGCGGGCGCCGCCCGTCATCATGCTGGTGGGGGCACCCACCGATGAGCTGCGCCGTGAAGCCAAGCGGGCAGGGGCAGGCGCCTTCCTCGGCAAGGACGAGATCACGTCAAATGCCTTCGTGCGCTGCGTCAGACGCGTTCTCAGCGGGGCGCCGTCGACGGGCGATACGGCGCTGCTGCCCATGCCGTCCAGGGCCCTCAAAGCCGACTCCCCGGTACCGCCGGTCGTGGCCGCGCCGCAGGTTGCGGCGCCGCCGCCGGCCATGACCGCGCGCCGGCCCGAGGGGGGGGCGCCGGCGGCGAAGAGCGAAGTGCACCCCGAGGTGCCGGGCTATCGAATCCAAAAGCTGATCGCGCGCGGCAACATGGCCTCGGTGTATCTCGCGCGCGGGGACGGCGACTCGCAGCTCATCGCGCTCAAACTCTTGCGCCTCGAGGGCCATACGGACCCCAACTCCCTCAAGCGCTTCATGCAGGAGTATCAGGTGATCGCGAGGCTCGAACATAAGCACATCGTGCGCATTTTCGAGCGGGGGTTCGGCAGCGACTTCGCATTCATTGCAATGGAATACTGTCAAGCGGGCGACCTCAAGGCGCGAATCCGCAACGGTGTTTCGGCCGCTCAGGCGCTGAGCTATCTGCGCCAGATCATGCTCGCGCTCGGCGCGGCCCATGCGATTGGCATCGTGCACCGCGATCTGAAGCCGGCGAATGTGCTGCTGCGCGACGTCCACTCGCTCGTCATCACGGATTTCGGTATCGCGAAGGATATAGAATCGGACGCCCGCCTCACCGCCGCCAAGTCCATTCTCGGCAGCCTCTACTATGTCAGTCCGGAAACCATACGCCACGATCAGCCGGATCACCGCTCCGACCTGTACAGCGCCGGCGTGCTGCTCTATCAGATGCTGACCAGTACGCTGCCATTCTCGGCCTCAACGGTGTCGGCCATGCTGGAGGCGCACCTGCGCGCCCCCATTCCGCGCCTGCCGCACGAATTTGCGCTGCTGCAGCCGCTGGTGGACGGGTTGCTTGCGAAGAATTCGGAGGATCGGTTCCAAAGTGCCGAGGATGTGATCGCCGGCATCGACTGGATTGCCGATTCGCTGAAGTCCGGCGGATCCGGCAGCGCTGCCGCATCGGGAGCGCGTTAGCGTGGACGCAATCGGCCTGCTTGGAATTCCGGAAGCCGAACAACGGCTGATTCGCAACGTCGTCGCCGTGGCGCGGACGCGCGGCCTGCGCTACGAGATCGTCGCCAACATTCCACCTGCCACGTGTTCCGGCATCGTTGTGGTCAACGCGGACGATCCGGTCGCCGCGCGCGCCTGGACGGCGATCAAGGGCGCTCGCCGGGACCTGTCCGGTCTCGCCATCACGGCTCTGCCGACGGCGCCTGCGTGTCCGGCGGAGCGGGAGCTGAAACGGCCCTTCAGGGCGCTCGACTTCATGCGGGTTCTCGGCGAGATCGACATTCTGAGACGGCGGCACGCCAATCTCGCCAAAGAACGCGCGGCGGCGGACGGCAACGGCTCGTCCCGCACATCGCAACGATTCACCGGGCGCATCCTCGTGGTGGATGACAGCGCCACGATCCGCCGGCAGTTGCAGCGGCTCCTCAGCGATCACGGCGCCGAGGTTGAAGTGGCGGACAACGGCGAACTCGCGCTGCACCTGATCGCGACCAGAAAATTCGACTTGGTGTTGCTCGACGTCGTCCTGCCCGGAGCCGACGGCTACCAAATATGCAAGACGATCAAGCGCAATCGGACGCGCAAGGCGTTGCCGGTCGTCATGCTTACCAGCAAATCCTCGCCGTTCGACCGGGTGCGTGGTTCGCTGGCGGGCTGCGACAGCTACATCACCAAACCGACCGATGCGTCGCGCATCAAAGAGGTCTTGGGCAAGTACCTGGGATAGGTGGGGCGGCCTCGAGGGCGCTGTAGTCCGATGCCGCGACCGCGTGTCAGCCGGTGAGTCCCGATCCAATGGCAGGGCGTTTTGGGGTTAACATATGCGGCAGTTACCCTGAGGTATCCCGTGATGAAACACTCCTTCCTGCCTGCCGCTGTCATGCTGGCGTTCATGGCCGCCGTCGCCCATGCCGATGATCCGCCTCAACCTCCACGGACCCACATCGATACCACCGTCGTGGGCGATGCCGAGCGGGACACCACGAGCGGCACGGCCGAAGCGGCCACTTTGGACAATGACCATCAATTTCAGGCCGGCGCGCCCGAACTCGTGAAACTCACACAGCAACTGAACCTCTCGCGGCGGCAGAAGGCACAGCTGAACGACGCGATTGAGCGGGCCGACGCGGGAGCCGCCGTGCTCATCAAGCGCGAGCACGACGTTCGCGACATGCTCGCGGCCACGACGCCGCAAGATCCCTTATACACGAAGCTCCTGGCCGATCAGTCGGACGGCGCCGCCCGTTGGGCCGAAAATCGCGAGAGCCTGCGGCGCGAAGTGATCGATTTGCTCACGCCCGCGCAACGCGCCCGCTTCGAGGAACTGCAGACCGCGCAAGGCTCCTAGGCCCCACCTGCTAGACTTGGCGAATGTGCGGTCGTTATGTGTCGCCCGATGAGGCGTCAATCGAGCGCGAGTTCAATCTCGTGCGCACCGAATGGCGGTTTCCGCCCAGCTACAATGTCGCGCCCACGCAAGACGTCCCCGTCGTGCGCGTGGGCAAGGACGGCGTGCGTGGCGGCACGCGTGGCGGCACGCGAATGCAGTGGGGCCTGATCCCCTTCTGGGCCAACGGTGTTCAGCCCAAGTATTCCACCATCAACGCCACCATCGAGAAACTCGCCGACGGCGCCGCTTGGCGAGGACCCTGGAAGCGGGGCCAACGCTGCGCCATCCCGGCGCTGGGCTTCTATGAGTGGCAGGTACTGCCCGACGGCAAGACCAAGCAACCCTACTACATCACGCTCAACGACCAAGAACTGTTCGCCTTTGCGGGGCTCTGGGATTCTTCCGCCGGCGTCGCCGGCGTGATCGATTCCTGCACCATCGTCACGCTGCCCGCGAACGGGCTAATGACCGAAATTCACAACGTCAGACACCGCATGCCCGCCATTCTCGCCAAAGAGGATCGCGAGTTGTGGCTCGCCGGACCGCCCGAGCTCGCCTTCGGAGTGCTAAAACAATATCCTGACACCCATATGGTCGCGACGCCGGTAAGCAAGCGCGTCAATACCCCGAAGAACAATGACGCGCAACTGATTGCGCCGGTCGCGGGCGCAACGCCCGCATGATCGGCTAGTTCCGGCTATTCGGCGCTTGGTTCCCGATACGAGAACTTCTCGCCGGCGATGTCGGCGGCGTACATGAGGCCGCCCTTGGCAATGGTGAACACCGCCATGCCGGTCTGATAATCGCCGTTCGTGGTTGCATCCGTCGCCGCGCCGCTCGCCTGCGACGAGAGCCGATCCGTCCCGACGCTGGCCGACGCGCTTGCGGTAATGGCTACGGCGCTTGCGCTTGCGCCAAATTCGAATTTGCCGGATTCGAATTCATCCAGATCGCGCTTGTCCTGGAAAAAAATGATTTCGCTGTACGCTTCGCCGCCCGCCTGAAAGCCGATGCTCAGCTGCGTCATCGTCGCGTCGCCGACCAGATGGTCATGCACATATACGTGACCTTTGCCGTGCGCGCCGCCGACGATCAGGGCTGCCTCGCCAATCGTCGGGAAGACCGCGTACCCGTAGCAATGGTCGAAGAAAACCGCACTTTCTCCCGCATGCTTGAAAAGCTCGACGGTTGCGCTGTAGGTGCCGGCCTGCGCCACACCGGTTCCCAGCCATAGTGCAGCGGTGAGGCCCGAAAATCGAGTCACGATGTTCATGTCACGTATCTTTTACTGGTCGGATCACCATGATCGGGCCTCGAACGGCTGCCCGGCAGAGGCCGATGCCTACAATTGGAGTAGGCGTTGGACTATTCCGCTTTGCGGGCGCCCGGATCGCCCGGCGCCGGATCGGTCGCTGCGTATGAGCTGCGTATGCCGGCCGGCACGGGCGGCCCGGGACGCCTCCGATTCACCTGCGAGCTGAATTTCGCCGAGGCGACCCGCGGGACCGAGCGACGGCGCCACCCATGCCAAAATCGGCTCGGCGTCCGGCGATTGACGGCTAATCGAGTCTCGCCTGTTGCGCCAATGGGTGCGCTCCGGTGCGGCGGCGGGAATCCTCGAATCGCCAATGTTGGAATGCGAGATCGAGACCGAGTGCGGCATCCGAGATCGGACCCGTTGCATCGAAAGGACCCGGCAGGCGTTGTACCGTGCGCGCGACGCGCTGCGGGGTGCCGAGGTCCGTCCATCCACAAGGAGGCAAGGGGTACACCTGCAGTCGCGCTTCCTGCCCCTCGAGCACGTCGCGACAGAAATCAAGGCTCGGCAGGGTTCGGTACAGGCTCTTCAGGGCGTGGTAATCGGAGTGCTGGACGGCGTGCAGCATGCGAATGACGATGGAATCGAAATCCCCGCCGAACAATGCGAGCAACGCCCGGGCCGATGCCGCCAGGATGAAGGTATTCCACAGTGCGCCGCGGGCAATCAAGGACTGGGCCTCATGAATAAGCGGCTTCTCGACGAACTCAACCACGCGCGAGGGGGATTGGCCGTTGCGGCGGGCCGGAACAATGTAGCCGAACTCCATGTCGGGTTCGTCAGGCTCGACTCCGAGCAGAAAGACTTCCGTGCGCTGAGCCGCGCCGAATTGAGCGGCCTGCCGCAGGCTGTCGATGAAACGGGCCTCATCGCGGACGTGATGGTCGGCCGGCAGCAAAAGGACGGTAGCTTCTGCATCGCGCGCCAAAATGTGGAGGAGGGCGAGCAGCACGCCGTGCGCCGTACCGCGATTCTCCGGCTGCTCCACGACGTTATCATCGAGCACGCGCGCAAGCTGCGCGGCGCGCCACATTCGATGCTGCGCTGCCACGACCGTACAGACGCGACGTTGCGATGCAAGCGACAGGGCCCGTTGCAAGCTGCGCTGAATCAGGGACGGGCCTCCCTGCAACGAACAATATTGCTTGGGAACCGCGATGCCGCCCGAGGTCTTCGTCAAGCAATGGAGCCGGGTGCCTTCGCCGCCCGCGAGGACGACGACCCATGGATCGGCTTTGCCGGAGTCGAGCAGCGCCTTATAGTTCATGACGGCGGCGGCGGTGTCGGCGCGGGTCCCGGCGCGCTCTGCGGGGGAGCATCCGGATGAGGGGCCGGCCCGGGAGCGCTTGTCGGCGCGCTGCAGGCGCCGGCCATGCACGCGATCGCCAAAATCCATGCATGCTTCATTAAAATTCTCTACCTCGATGACAGCCGTGCTCGACCACATCCGCGCCCGATGCGCAGCCCAATCCCGCGCTCGGGGACGGTAATCTAGAGTGAGCGATCATCGATGGCAATTCACCGCCGGCGCGGCTCGTTGCAGGCGCAGTCCTACGCCGTCGGGCGGATCGTTCGAGTCAGGCAGGCTCCTCATTCACGCGTCATTCACGACTATCGCGGGCGTCCAGGTTTTGCAGCAATCGGACCAAACCCTGCAGCTCGTCCCAGCCGGTATCCGAAACGGCGCAATAGGCCATATCTCCCGTTTTCCAGAAGGCCAGGTGATAGCCATTGCGGGTCGTGTCCCTCGGTGATCCGCCGTGCTCCGCCGTCCAGCTGAACACATTAATGACGTGCGAGCCGTGCTGATACACCACCACCGCCGCGCGTTGGTGATCGAAATAGTCGGCGCGTCCGCCGACGAGGCGATAGCCTTGCTGAGCGAAGTCCGCGACCACGGGCGATACGTCGGCATGACCCGCAAACCAGGGCTTGACCGTGTGTTTATCGGTGGATACCACGTCGATCAGATGATCGGGCATCAAGGACCGCACGTGGGCGCTCACCAGCTCATCGAGAAGCGGATTGGTGAGCGGCGGGGCGAGGAGAAAGAATGCAATGCCGGCGGCGATTGCCGTGCCACCGATGCCGCTGAAGGCGCCCGTCCAGAACGGGCGCGGCCGCCAGCCTGCGAGCCGCGCCCCGCTTCGGCGCGGGCGCAGGGCCGCATCTTCCGCATCGAGCGAGCGCATGATCCGTGCGCGCAGTGCCGGTGGAGTGCCGGCGTAAGTCAACTCCTGCCGCAATCCGGTGCGAATCTGCCTGAGATCCTCGAGCAGCATTCGGCACTCGGCACAGGTTTCGCTGTGCCGTTCGATGCCCATGGCGGCCAGCGCATCGAGTTCGCCGTCGAAGTAAGCCTGTATGTGCAGCGATTCAGCGCACGGCATGCGGTTCTCCCACGGCCTCTTGCAGCCATCGTGACTTGAGGGCAGCCCGGGCGCGCGCCAAGCGGGACATCACGGTGCCGATGGGGATGTTCACGACCGCGGCAATTTCGCGGTAATCCATCTCCTCGATTTCCCGCAGCAGCAGCACCTCGCGATGCTCCTCAGGCAGCGCCGACATCAGCCTCTCCAGCGCGCGCTCCTCGTCGCGGCGGATGGCGGTGCTCTCCAGATCGGGCGCGGTCGCAATCATGGCGTGGCCATCCTGTACGTCATGTTCCTCCGGCAGCGGCACAAAGGCGCGCCGCTGTTGCTGCTTGAGCGCCGTGAAATGGCAATTTCTCACGATCGTCAGCAGCCATGCCTTCACATCGGATCCACGAAGGGCGTCAAACCCCCGATACGCGCGCAGAATCGCCTCCTGTACGACGTCATCGGCGTCGCTCGGCGAACGGGACAACCAGCGCGCGAACCGGTACGCGGCGTCCAGGTGGGGCAGTACCAGCGCCTCGAAGCGACGGCGCCTGTCATCCATGGGGCAGACTGCACACTACATTCACGGCTTCCATTGGGCCCTCACCTTCCTATGAGACTCGCGGCGCGCCCAATTTATTCCAACTGGGAAATGATTGACAGATCGGAGGGAATCTCTATCCTGTGCAGCGGGCCATCCGCCCCCAACGGCGGACGCTCATCTGTAAGGGTGGGAGAGAAACTTGACGACACGCATACCGCCGCCGGCCATCCGGCCGGCCGATGCCCGATTTTCATCGGGCCCGACCAAGAAACGTCCGGGGTGGAATCTCCGAGCCCTTGAGGGGGCGTTGCTCGGCCGCTCGCATCGTTCGAAACCCGGGAAAGCCAAGCTCAAAGAGGCCATTGACCGCTCGCGCGCGATATTGGGCGTGCCCGCGGATTTCAAGATTGCGATCGTGCCGGCGTCCGACACCGGCGCGGTGGAAATGGCGCTATGGTCGATGCTGGGCGCGTGTCCGGTCGATGTGTTCGCGTGGGAGAGCTTCGGCGAGGAATGGGTCACCGATGCGGTGGAGCAATTGCGGCTCACGGATTGCCGCATCCACGTCGGCCGGCCCTACGGGGTGCTGCCGGACCTGTCGCTTGCGCGCGAATCGGCCGATATCGTGTTCACGCAGAACGGCACGACCTCGGGTGCGATGATTCCAAATTTCGACTGGATCCCGGCGCATCGCGCCGGTATTACCTTCAATGATGCGACGAGCGCCGCCTTCGCGCAGCCGATCGAGTGGTCCAAATGCGACGTGGTGACCTTCTCGTGGCAGAAGGTGTTGGGCGGGGAGGCCGCTCACGGGATGTTGATCCTGTCCCCGCGTGCGGTGGCCCGATTGGAAGGCTATGTGCCCCCTCGGCCGCTGCCGAAAATTTTCCGCATGACCAAAAAAGGCAGCCTGGATCGGGAATTGTTCGAGGGCGCGACCATCAACACACCCTCGCTGCTCGCCACCGAGGACTACATTGACGCCCTGAAATGGGCCGACGGCATCGGCGGTCTTACTGCGCTGCAAGCTCGTGCCAACGCCAATGCCCGCGTGCTGGCCGATTGGGTCGCGCGCACACCCTGGGTGGATTTCCTGGTTGCGGATCCCGCGACCCGCAGCAACACCAGTGTCTGCCTCAAGGTGGTCGACGAACGCGTGACCTCGCTTCCGCCGGCGGGCCGGGCGGAGTTTGCGAAGAATCTTGCCGCGATCCTCGAGAAGGAGAGCGTGGCGCTCGACGCGGCATCGTACCGGTCCGCGCCGCCGGGACTGCGCATCTGGTGCGGCGCTACGGTCGAACGCAGCGACGTGCAATCCTTGACGCCCTGGCTCGACTGGGCCTTTGACAGCTGCCTGTCGCTGCTCACGCAACCCGGATAAGGATCAACGTGCCCAAGGTTCTCATTGCCGATGAGTTGAGTCCGAGGGCCCTCGACATCTTTCGCAGCCGCGGTGTGGAGGTGGATGTGCGCGTCGGCCTGAAAAAGGCCGACCTCGTGAGCATCATCGGCGGTTACGAGGGACTCGCGGTGCGCTCCGCGACGAAGGCGGACAAGGAGGTGATTGCCGCCGCGACGCGACTCAAGGTGATCGGGCGCGCCGGCATCGGTGTCGACAACATCGATATTCCATCGGCGACGGCGCGCGGCATCGTGGTCATGAATACGCCGTTCGGCAACTCGATCACGACCGCCGAGCACGCCATCGCGCTGTTGTTTGCCGCGGCCCGCCAGATCGCCGCCGCGGATGCCTCCACCCAGGCGGGGAGATGGGAAAAGAACCGATTCATGGGGGTCGAGCTGTACGCGAAGACCCTGGGATTGATAGGCTGCGGCAACATCGGAGCGCTGGTCGCGGAACGGGCGCTCGCCCTCAAAATGAAAGTGATCGCCCATGATCCTTTCCTCTCGCCGGAGCGCGCGGTCAAGCTCGGGGTGGAGAAGGTCGAGTTGGACGAGTTGTTGGCCCGCGCGGACGTGATTTCGCTGCACACGCCGTTGACCGACAAGACCAGGAACATCCTGTCCGCGCCGGCGCTCGCCAAGACCAAGCGGGGCGTCATCATCGTGAATGCGGCCCGTGGCGGACTCGTCGACGAGGAGGCCTTGCGCGCTTCGCTCGACAGCGGACAGGTCGCTGCCGCCGGTTTCGACGTGTTCGTGATCGAGCCGGCCAAAGACAGCGCGCTGTTCGGAGCACCGAACTTCGTCGCCACACCGCATCTCGGCGCGAGCACCAACGAGGCGCAGGAGAACGTTGCGCTGCAGGTGGCTGAGCAGATGTCTGACTATTTATTGGCCGGCGCGGTCACCAATGCGCTCAACATGGCCTCGATCAGCGCGGAGGACGCGTCACGCCTGAAGCCCTTCACCGGGTTGATCGAGAAACTCGGCGCCTTTGCCGGCCAGATTGCCGACGACGGCATCGAGGCGGTCGAGATCGAGTACGAAGGGGATGTCGCGCACCTGAACACCCAACCGCTCACCGCGATTGCCTTGGCTGCATTGATGCGCCCGCTGATGCCCGACGTGAACATGGTGTCCGCGCCCGCCGTCCTGAAACAGAAAGGCGCCTCGCTGACCGAATCGCGGCGCGAGACCTCCCCCATCTACGGGTCGCTGATCCGGATCAAAGTGCTTACCGGAGGACGCTGGCGTACGCTCGCCGGCGTGGTCAACGCCGGCACGGCCAAGATCGTCGAAGTGAAAGGCATGGCCCTGGAAGCGGATTTCCATCCGGTCATGCTGCTCATCAACAATCTCGACAAACCGGGCTTCATCGGCGCGCTGGGCACCATCTTGGGCGAGGCCAATATCAATATTGCGACCTTTCACCTGGGCCGTCAGGCCGCAGAGCAGGATGCCATCGCCATCGTGGGCGTGGATCAGGGGCTGCCCGAGGCCATACAGCAGAAGCTGCGCGCCTTGCCCCACGTACGCTACGTGAAGGTGCTCAGATTTTAATGAGCCGTTCCTTCCACCATGAACACGCGGCTGCGCGCGGCCTTGCGGCGCAGCGGGACGACGGCCTGATATTCCGCAGACTCCTCGAACGATTGCGCGGCCGCGAGGCTGTCGAACTCAATCACGACGATTCGTCCGCCGGGGGGGTCCCCTTCCACGGCAACGGTCTGTCCGCCGCGCACCAGAAATTTCCCGTTGAACTTGGCGGCGATCGGCGGCACCGTCGCCGCGTATCGTTGATAGGCTTCCGGGTCGGTCACGGTAATCTCCGCGATCACGTATCCCTTGGGAGTGACCGCCGCGGCTCGCAGGATGGTGAACCCCGTGGCGGCAAGCAGCATAGCCGCGGCGACCGTGACCAGAATTTTCTTGCTGTCCATTGGAATTCTCCTTCCTCTGCCGCGATACTGGCATGGGAGGTTGGAGGCCGCAAGGCGGCTCACCCTGCCGACGGCTCAACCAACAGCATCGCCTGCGAACCCGTGCTCAGTTCGGCGCCGAGTCGCGGCCGATCGAGCGCGCCTTCCCAGCGCGCGATCACGATGGTCGCGACGCCGTTGCCGATGATGTTCGTCAGGGCACGCGCTTCGCTCATGAAGCGGTCAATGCCCAAAATCAACGCCAAACCGGCCACGGGTACCGACGGCACGACCATCAGCGTTGCGGCCAAGGTGATGAATCCGGCTCCGGTGACCCCTGATGCGCCTTTCGACGTCAGCATCGCAACCGCCAGAATCGCGAGTTGTTGCGGCAGGGTCAGGTCTATGTTGAGAGCCTGCGCGACGAACAAGGCTGCCATGGTGAGGTAGATGTTCGTGCCGTCGAGATTGAACGAATAGCCGATGGGAATTACCAGGCCGACCACCTGTTTGGAGCATCCCAATCGCTCCAGTTTCAGCATCAGCGGGGGCAGCGCCACCTCCGACGACGAAGTGCCGAGGACCACCAGCAGTTCGTCACGGATATACCTGAGGAAGAACAGAATGCTGAAACCCGCAATTCGCGCGACGAAGCCCAGCACGATCAAGACAAACAGCAAACAGGTCAGATAGAAGCTCCCCATCAGCTTGAGCAGGGGCGCCAGGCTGTGCACGCCATACTTACCCACCGTGAACGCCATGGCGCTGCCGGCGCCGAGCGGCGCCAACTTCATG
Organism: Steroidobacteraceae bacterium; assembly: GCA_049510875.1. Lineage (GTDB taxonomy): Bacteria > Pseudomonadota > Gammaproteobacteria > Steroidobacterales > Steroidobacteraceae > Bog-1198. The sequence goes on along the minus strand of JBEKYO010000008.1, from coordinate 39,809 downwards.
ACCAGCCCGATCATTCCAAAGAATGCCTTGGACAGGGCCTCAAATACCCGCAGCACCGGCTGCGCCGCCTCGCCCATGGACATCAGGGCGAGGCCCGTCAAGAGCGCCAACAGGAGCACTTGGAGCAGATCGCCGCCGTTCGTAAAGGCGTCGGTGAATGTCTTGGGGATAATGTGCAGGAGAAAGTCGACCGCGGACTGGTCCCGGGCCTGCTGGGCATATTTGGCAACGGCGCCCGCGTCAAGCGTGGCGGGATTCACGTTGAACCCATTGCCCGGCTTCAGAACATTGACGATCATGAGCCCGATGGCCAGCGAGAACGTGGAAACCACCTCGAAGTAGGCGATCGCCTTCAATGCGACGCGGCCTACCTGGCTCGCATGGGCGCCGCCCGCTATCCCGAGAACCACCGTAAAAAAAATGACCGGCGCGATCAGCATTTTGATGAGGGCGATGAACGCGTCGCCGACCGGCTTGAGAGCGACGCCGCCCGCGGGCCATACGAGTCCGAGCAGCACGCCGGCAATGATGGCGCACAGCACGACCAGGTAGAAGCGGGAGGCGCCGGACTTTATAATCGATCTCCGTGGAACCAGCGAGTTGTTATTGATGGCGCGTTGCCTGCGGCCTTGGGGCATCATTACGATGCCCACGCGCGTTGGGAAGTGCACATTCGCTTAGTTGGCCCAACGACGGCGTTGGGCGTTTACCGGAATCGACCGGTGGAAATGCGCGCGTCAGGCGAGCGTGAAACGCAACTCGCCCAGATTGCCGACCGAGCAGGCGATCTCGTCACCCGCTTTGAGCCACACCTGTTTCTCCTTGGGCATGCCAAGGATCACGCCGGGCGGCGTTCCCGTAAAAATCAAATCGCCCGGCTCCAGCGGGAAATGGCGGCTGATGTAGGACACCAGAAACTCGGTGTTGTACACCAGCGACTTCGTGTTCGAGTGCTGGCGCGTTTCGCCGTTGACGCGGCATTCGATATTGAGGCTATTTGCATCCTCGACCAGGTCGGAGCACACGAAGTAGGGACCGATCGGGGCAAAATCGTCGAGCGTCTTGCCGATCATCCACTGGTGCCCATCGAGCTCGAGTTGAAGGTCGCGCGCCGAGAAGTCGTTCGCCGTGCAGTAACCGGCGATGTACTTGGACGCGTCCTCGGGTTTTACGTCATGCGCGCGACGCCCCATGACGACGAGCAATTCCACCTCGTAGTCGAACTTGGTGGCGACCTCGGTGGGCAGGCGTATGGTGGCGCCGTGACTGGTGAGCGCGTTGTTGTACTTGTTGAAGAGGATCGGGACCGCCGGCACCTTCTCACCCGCCTCACTGGCGTGGTCGCGATAGTTCAGTCCGATGCACACGATCTTGCCGGGTTCGGTGAACAGCCGCCCATGAGTGATCTGCGCCTCATCGAGGTATAGGCGGCCGGCACGGTGCACCTTCGGCGCGGCGGTGACGAGATGGGCGAGTTCGGGCGCACCGCCGTCCTGCAGCAGATCGTCGAGCGTCAGGGGCACTGCGACGCGCAGGGCAAGCGCGGCGCGCCGCACGTCGAGTATTCCGGCATCGGTTTTGACGCCGAGCGTGTCACCGTGCTCCGAGCGTATGGACAGGAGCGTCATGCCGCGCGGCATTTCGTGCGACGCCCCGGAACGCTTGCGCGGCCGTGCGGGGCCCGCCCCGGCGGCGGGGCCTGTGGCGCTAGCGGCCACGCCGGCGGTTGCGATCCCTGCGAGAGAAGCTCCTGCGACGCCCCTCAGGAACTCTCGGCGTCCGTTCTTCATTCCTCATCTCCTCATTCACACGGCGTGACTGAGCGAACATGCGCGGAATGCAGAAAACGTCTTATTCTTTGTGCTCATCCACGTTGCAGCTTGCTTCGACGAGGGTTGGGTCGGGCATGTCAAAATGCATGGCAATCGGCGATCCGCCGTCATTTTCAGCGGTGATATCAACGGTGCGCGCACGCAGAATCGTTTTCAGCGATTCCTTGGGGATGGAAGCCGAGGTCTTGTCAGTTCCCACCGACCATTTTTCCTCCTCGTCTTTGGCATCGTCAGCGCGATACCGGACCGCGACCTTGGGGAAGTAGGACGTTCCACGAATCTCTTCGGGCTCGACGAAGACGATTTTCAGGGTGGACCCAACGAGGAGCGTCGCGGCCATGAACTTACCCCTGGGAGGGTGAGGCCCCTCGCCGGGGATGCAGTCCACGGCCAACGTCGGGCGATGAGAGCCGTCGCCTTGGGAAGACGCCGCGAATTTTCCCGCCAAGGTGAACCTCGAGAAGGTCAACGTGTTCGCGGCGTCCGTCTTTTGTGATTGCCGCCAGGCATGCGCCGACGAGGGTTGTTGCGGCGCTTGCTCGGCGAACCCGAGAGATGCCATTGCAAGCGGCACTAGAAAAAGCAATCGGGTTGGCTTCATAACGTCGTCCGGTGGTCAAACATGCACGCGGCCGCCGCAAAAGTCTCGAACTTCAAACGCATGCGTAGCGCTGTTGCGTATGATGTGCCAAGACCGGCAACCGACAGAGAGCAGCCTATCAAAAAACGTCCCGCTACGGCCGCAGCGAACGCGGCTTTGACCAACAGGCGGAACATTGTAGGATTCGCTGCAAGTGGTCCGCGGAGGAAAGTGATGCGAAATTGGATGTTATGTTCATGCGTCGCGCTGGCGCTGCCCTGCCTTGGATTCGCACAGCCACCCGCCGGCGCGGATAAGGGCTCCGGCGGCACGCCGTCAAACCATGCCACGGCCGAGCCCAAGGTGGCCGACGTGCTCGAAGCAAAGGTGCGGGACGCGTGGGCCACGTTTAAGAAAAAGGACAAGGTCGGCTATGCCAAGTTTCTCACCGACGATTTCCAGTCGGTGGAAGCCGATGGCGATGGCGAGCGCCCGAAGCTTCATGTGTTAGGGGAAGTCGAACACTGCATGTACACCGATTACCTCCTCCAGTTTTTTCAGGTGCAGCCGCTCGGAGCGGACCATGCATTCGTCACGTACGAGAGCAGCATGCAATTCCCGAAGGGCTCTACGCTTCGTTTCCGCCGAGTATTCATCGGCGAACTGTGGACCAAGCGAACCGGGCAATGGAAGATGATGCGTTACCAAGAGACGCTGGTCCGGTAGCCCGACTCCACGCGCGGCACTCGGTGGTCGATTACTGCGCCGCATACACACCCACGCAACCATCGGCGGCGACGGTTTCACAATTGGAGCCGCCGGAGGGCAGCGGTACAAAGATGTGATTATTGATCGGATCAGCCGCGACGCTATGCGCGTTGCCGTTCGTGGGCACGTTTTGCAGCCACAATCGGGTCCCGGCATTGATGACTCCGAGAACCGGCCCGGTGGGCATGTCTCGGGCCGCCAAGTAGTAGTTGTTGTCGCCGGGGTTATACCAGGTCTCGTCGACGAACCCGACATTGTTGATGGTCGTGAGAACGGCGCCGGTGGTGCCATTGATAATGACGGTGGAGGGCGCGAAAGCGCGCCCGTCATGATCGGCGCAACCCACCAGCACATCCGTGCCCGGCCCAAGATTCAAACCGGTAGGCATGCAATTGTAGATCGGGAAGCTGTTGATGATGGCTGGCACGTATTTGGTGACGCCGCCGACGGTGATCGGATGGAGCGGATCGATGACATCGACGCTGCCCACCGTGATGTCGGCGGTCGTATTGCCGTTGGTCAGAAGGAACGTGTGGGTGGGGGGGTAATAGATCATGCCACCGAGCCCGGCGGGAGCGACTGCGCCCACGCAGCCCGCCGGCGTGCCGGGGCCGGCCGCGCAGAACACGCCGCCCGCCTGGGTCGGCGTTGTCGCCGTGACCTGCGGGCCGTGATGGCAGGGGACATCCGGATTGTAGGGGCCGGCGGCATGGCCGGAGGCGCCGGACGGGACCGCCGGGCCCGGCACGCCGGGCACGACCGGCGCGCCGGGCGCGGCAAAGAACTGCAGGGACGGATCGGGGCAGGGAAACGCGGGGCTCCCGACGGGTCCATTGGCGCCGCCATCATCGATCAATACGGTGTCGTCGTTTTGGGCCGCGCCGTCGTAGTAGATCTGGCCCAATATGCACGAGGCGTAGTTCGCCGGAAATGTCGAGAACGGGCCGCCGGGACTGTAGGGAGCCTGCGTGCCGGCGTCGGCGCTCGTATATGCGGCTGACCCGTAAGGCAAACAATGCGCCGCCTGATTGCTTTTGGACCTCGTGACGATTCCGGTGACGTCAATGATGGAGACGAAGGGCAATCCCGGGTCGCCATTGATGATCGCGACGAGATAACGCGAGGAACCGTCCTGCGGGAACGTGACCACGCTGCCGGTCGTGGCAATCTCATCGCCGCGCAGGTCGCCGCAACTGGGATCGGAGAAGGCTCTGCCATTGGCGGAGGCCATGCACCCGGTGACGCCGGTGGGACCGTCATAGTCGGGAGGGGTGCCCGTCGCTATCGTGGCGGTCAACACGGGCGGCGTCGTATAGCCGGTCGCGATCGATGGCGCCAGGTCGAAAACGTTCATGACCGAGCTGCCATTCCCGACGAACAGGAAATTTCCGTCGCCCGAGACTTCCATGCCGTTCGGGCCCGACAGCGGGTTCAAGTTGTTGGAGCGGGAGGCGCAGCACTGGCCGCCTACGAATCCGCCGAAATGGCCGTTGGGACCGAAGAAGCCCGGCAGACGGAAACCGTTGGTCTTGCATCCAAACCGGGTGTAGTTGCCCTGCGCGCTGGTGAGGGGCGGGATGGTTTCGCCGGCCGTGGCCGAGGTCGAGGTGTCCACCCAACAGGAACTGGCATTGTCGCCCGCCTCGGCAATGGAATTGTCGCCGCCGATGGCCCACAGGGCAACATCGGACACTGTGTTGAACACGGGAACGTCGAGGCCGACTCGATCGGACACCATGTAAACGCGGTTGACCGGATCCACCCAGCTGATGTCAAAAATGTTGAACGGGCCGCCGGGTTCGCCGTTGGGATTGTGTTCCGGCACCAGCATCACATCGATCAACCCGATCGGACCATTCGTCTGTGTGCCGCAGACGGGGCAGCCAGCCGGACCGCCTCCGCAGCTGTTCAAGAAAAAAAGCGCCCCGAACAGGGCGACGAGGTTTCGAAGGGGAACCATTATAGTTTTCATCCAAACTCCTCCAACGATAATTCCGAGGCGCTCAACTCCGAGGCGCGGAGCGCCCGATCAAAACCGAAACTGCAGAGTCTCGAGATAGACATAGTAGTTGTGGGGCAGAATGCCCTGCACGCTCGGCTCCTTGAGCCGATCCAAGCTGACTTCCGATTTGACCAGAACCCAATAATTGAGATACCAGTTCACTCCCAGCGTGAATTGATCCGTGTGGTCGAATTGCGACGGGGAGATGACCGGCGTGATCGGGCAGGCCGGAATCGTCGTGGGATCGCAAGTGGCGCCGGGTGCATCCCCCTGCAGTTTCGAATAGCGGAACTTGACCGCCCAGGCGCCCCAGCCCGGCTCGCCCGATTCTCCCGGAGATGCAGGACCGATCACCGGGTGCCGAACGCGCGGCAGGGCGTTCAGCGGCTCGGTTTCACCGGTGATGAAATAGGTCGCCGCGATGTAATAGCCCTCGCCCTGAACGGCGGGAAGGTTGTTGAAGCCGATGCCGCCGTTGGCTATCGAGCCGATGTCGCTGCGATCCTGTACGAGATGCGCGTATTCGCCGCGAAGACCGAAGGGCCCGCTCAACCAGTTGAAGAACGCGTTGTATCGATCGACGTTGCCGTTGATCCGGTACTGCGGAAAGAAGGTGTAGGCGCCGTCGTTCATGGCCCCGCTGAAGCTCAGTTCACTGGACAGGCCCTTCGATCGGCTATGCTCGCCGGAACCGCCGATGGCGAAGCCATTCAGCCAATTGTTGTCGGAATTCTTGAACGGGGACAGGCGCAGCCGGGCGACCACTTCGGGCTCATTGGTCGTGCCGCTGGTGAGCAGTCCCTGTCCATTGAACAGGCCGAGCCAGTATTCGACGACACCGCGGCCCAGTTGACCGTGAATGTCGAGGCCCGGCGCGCGGAAAGCGCCCCCGGCATCCGGGTAGAGCACGGAGACGATGGAACGATTATAGAACTCGACGGACGTGTCCGCGGTGCCCACTTCCATCGAATAGGGCACCTTGAACTGGCCGGCCGAGATGCTGAACTCCTTCCAAGGCTTGAAATCCAAGTATGCGTCGCGGATCGTCGGGCTGGAGATCGTCTCGACCATGAATACATAGTCGAGTTGCTTGCCGTAGTTGCCTTGAAAGCCGAAGCGCGCCCGCGTGATGGCAAAGGAATCCGGAGGTGTGCCGTAGGAATTGCCGTAGACGGTGTATTGGCCATCCAGGTACCCGACCGGCATGAGCGTAAAGTTGCCATCGGTACTGCGCAGGAAAAAGTGCTCCCCGTTCCAGCCGGCCGTTGCCGGGGGAACCTCGCTTGCCTTCTTCTCAAGAACGTTGACCTCCTTCTGCAGGGCATCGACCTGCGCATGCATGGCTGCCGCCGAGGCTGGGGATTCCTCCGGTACCGCGGAACCCGGCGCCGCGCCGTTGGCTGGCGGGGCGAGTCGCTGGATCAGCGCCCGCAGTTCCGCCACTTCGCGGCGCAGTTGCCGGACCTCGTCTTCGGATGCAGCCGTGTCTGTCGATTTCGACGCAGTCGAATCGTCGGCTGGCTTGCCGCTTTGAGCAAACGTTGGCGGACCAGGCACGATGCAAAACAAGACCAGGAGCACACACCACAATTTTGGCGAGCACATGTTCTTCCCTTTATTTTTTACTGAGACGTTTCCCCGGCGAGACAAGATGAGCCACGCCAGCGGGCCGAGCGCGTGGCTGCCAACCGCCAAGGCGATCGGATTTGTTTAAGTGGCATTGATCCCCTACCTTCGTAAAGTAGTCTTATGAAGCCCCAACCGTCAACCGCCTTGTGCGTCAACGCCCGTCGCGGCACGGGATCAAGCCGCCGCTTCGCCCAAGCGAACCGGGCTCAGCGCGCCGCGGCCGCCCCCCGGCTTTCGACGAATATCCCCCCTCGGCTCAACCGCGCGAATTTGTAATGACGGCCCGTCGGCTGCGGCCTGATGCGATCATCATGATGAAAACCCGCATTGGGAATTGCACATTCGCTTAGGCGGACTTAAAGTAAGCTAGGACCAAACCCGGTCCGGTCTCGAAAGAACGCGCTCGTCTTGTTACTGAAGCGTGCCCTGAGTCCCCCCCTCGTTCCGCGGCCGCGCCGGCGCGTCGGAATCTTTGCGCAGTTGCTGCTGGCCTTTCTTGTGGTTTCCTTGCTGCCGTTGAGCACTTTCTGGCAATTCGAACGGACTCGCAGCATCAAGGGCGGCGAAGAGGGCGCGCAGGAGCGCCTGCGTCTGTTTTCCGAACGCGTCGTGCAGCAAGTCAACGACTGGACGCGGCAGAATCTGGCGGTCCTGAAACTCGCGGCGAGCCTGTCCGAAACGATCTCGATGGATCCGGCGGCGAATAAGCGCATCGTCGCCGCGGTGGCGCGGCAACTGCCCTGGGCTTACCTCATCCATACGGTCGACCTGGCAGGCATGAACGTCGCGCGCAGCGACGATCAACCGCCCGCCTCGTACCGATTTCGGACCTATTTCGCGGACGTACTGCGGGGCGCTCCGTATTCCGCCGAGATCCAGCTCGGGCACACGTCCAAAACCCCCGCGTTCATGATGGCGGTGCCGATTTCCGACCCGAACGGACACCTGCGCGGCATGCTGATCGAGGCGGCGACCCTGGATGCCGTCAGCAAGGCCGTCACCTCCGCCAACCTCGGCAACACCGGGTTCGCCTTCCTGATGACCCCGGAGGGGCGGCTCATCGCGAACGCGCACGAACCCGCGCATCAGGATCTGAAGGACTATCGCACCCATCCCGCGTTCGCCGCGGCGCAGGCCGGCGGCGAGGGAATCCAGCACTATGTCGTTGATGGGATCGATCGCATTGCGGTGATCCGCCGCACCGATCTCGGCTGGATCGCGGTCGCTCAGCAGAATACGCAGGAAAGCCTCGCGGGGGTCAATCAAGCCACCCATAGTGCGCTGTTTTTGCTTGTCGTCACCGCGGCTCTGGTCACGTTGCTGTCACTCATGGTGGCGCGCGGATTTGCCAGGCCGATCGAACGTGTGACCCAAGTAGCCGATCAAATCAGCCAGGGCAATCTCGATTTCACGATATCGACGACACGGCGCGACCAGATCGGCGATTTGGTCCGCGCCATGCAAGGGGTACGGCAAACACTGCAACGATTCGTAGATGCCGAGCGCCAGATCGCGAGGGAGCATGAACGCGGCGATATCGACTTCAAGATCGACGCCGATTCATTCAGCGGCGTCTACCAGGAGATGGCCGAAGCGGTCAACGACCTGGTGGCCGAACAGGTTGCCCTCGCGATGATGATGCGCGATGTCATCGAGCGCTACGCGATCGGCGACTTTTCGCTGAATTTGCCGCCGCTCCCCGGCAAAAAGCGAATGCTGACCGAGGCTATAAATAAGGCGCGCCAAAATCTGATTGCGATGCAGGATCAGATCGTCCGTATGGTCGGCGCCGCGGCGGGTGGAGATTTTTCGGTGCGCGGCGACGAAACCGCATTTCAAAACGCCTTTCGCGACATGGTGCGGCATCTCAATCATTTGATGGAGACAGCCGACGGCGGTCTTGGCGAGGTCGCATCGGTGCTGGCGGCGGTGGCGAAAGGCAATCTCAGGGTGCAAATGAAGGGCGGCTATGAGGGTACATTTGCCAACCTCAAACGCGACATCAATGCCACCATCGAGGCCTTGGCGACGCTCATTCATCAGATCGAGTTCAACCGGAGCCTGTTGCACGCGACCCTCGAACATCTTCCGCAAGGCGTAAGCGTCGTGGACGCGGATCTGCGCCTGGTCGCCTGGAACCGTCGCTATCTCGAGATTTTCGATTTTCCCGCGGATCTCGTCCAGGTCGGACGGCCGATCGAGGCGCTGATGCGCTACAACGCCGAACGCGGCCTGTTTGGCCGCCGTGACGCGGAATCCATCATCCGCAAGCGCGTCCACCACCTTCGAACGGGCAGCACCCACGCTCACGAGCGCGAATTGCCGGGTGGCGTGGTGCTCGAAATCCGGGGCAATTCCGTGCCCGGCGTGGGCTATGCCACGTCCTACACCGACGTGAGCGCGTACAAGCGCGTCGAGGAGAAGCTGCGGGCGCTTGCCGACTCGCTCGAGCGGCGGGTTTCGGAACGCACCGCGGATCTGCAGCGAGCACTGGCACAAGCGGATCGTGCGAATCGATCGAAGAGCAAATTCTTGGCGGCGGCGGTGCATGATTTGTCGCAACCGATCAACGCTGCCCGCCTCTACGTCTCGGCGATCAAGGAAGACCTGCGTAACCAGCCCGCGGCGGATCTTGCCGAGCACGCGGAGCGTTCGTTCGCCTCGGTCGAGGGTCTGTTTGCCAGTCTGATGGATATTTCTCGACTTGAGTCCGGAAAGCTCAAGCTCAGGCTCGAAGATGTTCGCCTTGGGCCGGTGTTGGAGTCCATGTCGCGCGAGTTCAGGATGCTTGCGCAGTCGCACGGACTCGAATTGCGCTGCGTGCCGACCGGTGCGGTGGTACGCACCGACATTGCGCTGTTGCAGCGTGTTTTGCAGAACTTCCTCTCCAATGCAGTCCGCTACACGCCGTCCGGCAGGATTTTGCTGGGAGTGCGGCGCGCCGCCGCGGGCTTCCGAATCGAGGTCTGGGACACGGGGTGTGGTATCGCTGCCGACAAAACCGAGGAGATATTCGAGGAATTTCGCCGCCTCGAGTCGCACCAGGCCGGCGTTGAGCGCGGGGCCGGCCTCGGACTTGCCATCGTCAAAACCATCGCCAAGCTCCTGAGCTACGAGGTCAAAGTGCGGTCCTGGGCCGGCCTTGGCAGTGTGTTCTCGATAGAAGTCCCACGGGGCGATGTTTCGATGCTTCGAGAGGCAACCGAGCTTGCGCCGATCGCAGAGGCGGGGCTGTATGGGCGCAGGGTCTGGTGCATCGACGATGACCGCGGCGTGCGGGAAGCAACCCGAACATTGCTTGAACGGTGGGGCTGCCAGGTGACGCTGTGCGCCAGCGGCGGGGAATGCTTGCGCGCCGCGAGCCGCGCGGACGCACCCGATCTTTTGATCCTTGACTACCGCCTGGGGGATTGCGCGGGCCCTGATCTGCTGCCGGAGCTCGAATCCTTCTGGGGCCGCGCCGTACCCGTCGTCATCGTTTCCGGCGAGCACGCCACGCTGTTGGAGGAAGCGCTGCTCGACGGACCGTGGCCGGTATTGGCCAAGCCGATCCGGCCGGAGGAACTGCGCGCCGAAATGTTGGCAATGTTCGCATTGACCACCTCGGATTCGTGATCACAGAGCGTCGGCGCCCTCTCTCTGCAGATCCATCTCCGTCACCAGAATCACAGCCTGCGTCCGCGTGCATACGCGGAGCTTGCGCAGGATGGCCGTGACGTGTGCCCGCACCGTGCCTTCGGAGACATCGAGCTTGTCGGCGATCTGCTTGTTGAGCATGCCGTCGGCGAGATACTTGAGCACCCGGAATTGTTGCGCAGTCAGCGTCGTGAGTTGATCCTGCAGGGCCCCGCCGCGTCCTGCCGGGGCATCCTCGTGCGGAAACCACCGTTCGCCACGGATTACGCAGGATAAGGCCTGTGCAATGGTGTCGACGGGGGCCGATTTCGGAATGAACGCCGACGCGCCGAGCCGGCGTGCGCGATCGATGGTTTCGGCATACGCGCCGCCGGAAATGATCGCGACGGAGACGCGCGGATATTCCCCCCGCAGGAACACCAGCGACGACAGGCCCTGTGCACCGGGCATCCTCAGATCGAGAAGAACCAAGCGCACCTCGCGGCCGTGGGCCAGCGCCACCTCGAGTTCGCCCTGGCTCGCCACCTCCGTCAACAGAGCCTCCGGCATGAGCCGCCTCACCGTGAGCACGAGCGCCGCCCTGAACATCGGATGGTCTTCAGCGACGATGATGGTCGGCGAGTGCACCGCGCCAACGCCGGAAACGGGTAGGACTGCCTCAGGAATGCTCATGATGTCCCCGGCGATTCTAGGCTTGTTTCGGCCGGGCTTCAAAGCGTACATTGGCGCACGGCAAAAGCCATTGTGCTCGCCATGAACCGACGAACATTCATTCGTGCCGCCGGCGCCGGCGGGTTGACGCTGACCGGCCGGATCGGCCTCGGGGCGGCGGAGCGGGCCGATCCGGAACTACGCGACTGGCTGGAGGACTCGCCGCGCGAGCGCATCCCGCGCGAGCTCGCGCGCAGGGTCCGCCGGGGTTTGCGATACGAGGATCTGCTGTGCGCCTTGGCCGCAGCCGCGGTTCGCAACGTCCAGCCCTATCCCATCGTGGGATACAAATATCATTCGGTCATGGTGTTGCGGGCCGTCCATTCGACCGCGCAACACCTGTCGGGTCCGGACCATTGGCTGCCCATCGCCTGGGCCGCCGATTATTTCAAGGAGGCGCAGGCAGAGGAGCGGGCGACGGCCGATTGGCGTCTGCCGGCGAGGGGTTCCGCCCCGGTCGGCAATGCGCTAGCAGCACGGCGCGCTTTGATTCTGGCGCTCGACAACTGGGATCGCGATGCGGCCGATGCGGCAGTCGTGAATTACGCCCGGGCGGCCCGCCCGCAGGAGATTGTCGCGCTGCTGTTTGCGTACGGTGCGCGCGATCTTCGGGCCATCGGCCACAAGGCGATTGCCGTGAGCAATGCCCACTGTCTCATCGAGTTGCTCGGCGGGAGCCAGTCCGAACCCATACTTCGTTCGACGGTGGCGGCGCTGCAGAACAGCGACGCCGGGCCCACTCCGGCCGGTCGCGATCTTGCGCCGGACCAGCCGTGGCGCCTGAATCTGCAACGCGTGCGTGAGATTCCGCGGAACTGGAAGCAGGGCCGCAATGATTCCGGCGCGCGGGCGGAACTGCATGCGGCTCTATATCGGGTTTCGGAATTGGAAGCGGGTCCGGTGGTGGTCGAATTGCTGCGCCGGGGAATCTCGCCGGACGCAATCTGGCAGGTGTTATTCGACACCGCCGCGGAACTGCTCCTGAACCGGCCGGGCATCGTGCCCCTGCATGCGCAGACCACGGCCAACGCATTGCATTACGCCTACCGGGTCTGCGCGGACGAAGCCACGCAGCAGATGAGCTTGCTGCAATGCGCGGCATTCCTCGCGATGTTTCGTAAAGCGGTGGGGATGAGCCAACCCGATGTCAGTCTTGCAGCGCTCGAGCCGCTGCCGCTGGACGGCGCGGCCGGCGACGCGCTCGAGGAAATTTTCGCGGACGTGTCCGCCGGACGCCGAGTGCAGGCGGCCCGCAAATCCTTGGGCTATCTGCAGCGAGGCAACGATCCGGACGCATTGATTGCAGAGGCCCGGCATCATCTTGCGTACAACGCGGATGAGCCGCACGACTACAAATTGTCGGAGGCCGTATTCGACAGCCATGCACAACTGACGGATCCCACGTGGCGGGCCCGCTTCTTGAGCGCCGGCATGGCGTACTTCAAAGCCCCCGCGCGGCGGCCGGGTCCGGTCGTCGAGCAGATGTTGCAAGGGCTGGAGGCCTGAGGGGCGCGAGCCCCGCCCGCCGAAGGCTGCCCTAAGGGTCCTGCTCCGTGATCGGCAGACTGAACTGGAAGCGTGCTCCGCCGGCGGGGCGCGGCATGGCGGAGATGGTTCCTCCATGGGCGTTGACGATGGCCCTGCACAGCGCGAGTCCCAAGCCGGCCCCACCGGGATTGAACTCATCGCGGCCCCGCTGAAACTTTGCGAATAACCGCTCCGGTTCCGGGGGAAGCCCCGGGCCGGTGTCGTCGACGATGATCCGCACCGACTTGTCCTCGCGTTGCGCGGACACGGTGATTCGCGTCCCCGGCGGCGTGTGTTTGTTGGCGTTTTCGAGCAGATTGACCAGAACGCGCGTGATGAGGGCGGCGTCGACCCAGACGGACGGCAGGTCGGAGGCAAGGGACAGCGCGATCGGGCGCTCGGCGGAACGGCCGTCGAGCCGCGCGAGAGCCGCACCGACCAGATCATCGATGCCGCGCTGTTCGCGGCGCAGGTGAACCCTGCCAATCTCGAAGCTCATCAAATCCAGCACGTTTGAGATGAGTTCGGACATCTCCCGCGCATTGACCTCGATCGAGCGGGCGAGCCGGGCGCGCTCGTCGCCGTCCGGTCTCAGGCATGGTTCATTGAGCGCGCGGCTCTCCTCGATGATCGACGCAAGCGGCGCGCGCAGGTCGTGCGAGATGGACGCGAGCAGCGTATTGCGCAGGCTCTCCGTCTCGACCGCGACCCGTGCGGCCTCGGCCTCGTCGGCCCGCTGCGAACGTTCGATCGCGAGGGCGACCTGCCCGGCGAACGTCTCGAGAAGGTGGCGCTGCTCGGGGAGCAGCAAGCGGCGCCGCTGCATGGGGCGCACGGCGAGTACTCCCAGTGTTTGCTGCGTCCCTGTGAGCGGCAGGTACTGCGCAACCGCGGCGGGAAGCGTATCCGTCCCAAGTCCGGCCGGCCTGCCATGATCGAATACCCACTGGGCGACGGACAAATCGGCGTCGTCGAGCAATTCCGCGAGTTCCACGCCGCGCAGCGGCTGCAGGTGTCCGTCGGCATCCGGCAACAGCACGGTGGTGTGGCTCGCAAAGGTCTCCGCCACGTGTCTGATCGCAACCCGCGCCAGATTGTTGAAGCTGCGGGTCGCGGCGAGTTCCCGGCTCATTGCGTAGAGCAGCGATGTGCGGCGTTCACGGGCGCCGGCGACGCGCGTCTGGGCGCGCACGTTCGCGACGAGGTTTGCGATGACCAGCGCCATCACCAGCATCACGGCGAATGTCACCAGGTACTGAAGGCTGGTCAGGGCGAAGCTGAATCGCGGCGCCACGAAACAGAAATCCAAAGCGGCGACGTTGGCCACCGCGGCGAGACTCGCCGGACCGCGACCGAGCCTCAACGCGGCAATCGTGCCCCCGAGCAGGTATACCATGACGAGGTTGGTCAATTCGAAGTAGGGGTACATCAGGGCCGCGGCCCCGGTGCAGCCTGCAGAGATCAGGAGCGCCGCCCCGTAGCGCTCCCAGGGTATCCCGGCGGGACCGGCGTCCGGCAATTGCTGGCGCTTCTGCGTCTGAGTCTCGCGACGCGCAATGACCGAGATGTCAAAACCGCTCCCCCTGCGCACGAGCTCAGTGGTCGTGGAGCGCCGCAGCCAGGCGCGCCAGCCGACGCGCTTGGCTTCGCCAATGACGATTCGGGTGACGTTGCGCAGTCGCGCATACTCGAGCAGGGCGTCGACGGCCGACGCACCGTCGAGCGTCACGGTTTCAGCGCCGAGCGATTCGGCGAGGCGCAGGATACCGATGCGCCGATTGCGTTCGCCGTCGGAGAGCTTCAGGAGCTGAGGCGTTTCGACCGACACCACGAGCCATGCGGCATCGAGCGCGTCAGCGAAGCGCTTGCCGATGCGCACCAGCTGCTCCGCCTGAACGTCGACCGTGACGGCGATCAGGAACCGGTCGCGCGCCAGCCACGGACGCAGGTTCGATCCGGGACTCGCAAACTCGAGCGCCGCGGCATCCACCCGATCCGCGGTGCGGCGCAGGGCAAGTTCGCGCAGTGCGAGCAGGTTGGGCTTGCGAAAGAATTTTTCGGTCGCGGTGACCACACGGTCGGCCGCGTACACCTTGCCCGCGTTCAGGCGCTCCAGCAGATCGTCGGGTGGCAGGTCGATCAGCTCGACCTCATCGGCTTCGTCGAAGATCCGGTCCGGCAACGTTTCCTGTTGACGGACACCTGTGATGCCGGCAACGACGTCGTTCAAGCTCTCGAGGTGCTGGACGTTGAGCGTGGTCCACACGCTGATACCGGCGTCCAGCAGTTCCTCCACATCCTGCCAGCGCTTGGCGTGTCGCGGCAGCGGCTCACCCTCGGCGACATTCGAGTGCGCCAGCTCATCGACCAGCACGATCGCCGCAGCGCGCCGCAGGGCGGCGTCGAGATCGAACTCGCGTCGCGTGATACCGCGATAACGAACTTCGAGAAGCGGAAGTTGCCCGAGACCCTCGAGCAGGCGCTCGGTCTCCACACGTCCATGGGGCTCCACGTAACCGACGATGATATCCGCGCCCGCAGCGCGCGCCGCACGGGCCGCTTCCAGCATTGAATAGGTCTTGCCCACCCCGGCCGAGGCGCCGAAGAAGATCCGCAGGCGCCCGCGCCGCGCCCGCGCGTCCTCCCGCTGAACGTCAGCCAGCAGTTCATCCGGATTGCGGCGCTCGATATCGGCCATTGGGTTCCCGCAAAGACTACCACTGCTTTCTGTCTATGCGATGCACAATCCAAAGAAATCAGGCTGTTGCGAGGTCCCCGACACGAGGCGCTCGAACATCGCGAGCGCCGGATCGAGAGCACGCCGAAACTGCTATATTGCGCTTGGTTCAGTCAAAAGAAGGAGCAGCCATGACGATGCTCAAGCCCCTGCTGTTCATCTGTTCGCTCGGACTGTCCGGCGCGGTGCTGGCCGAGGATGCGTCGGTCACGATCTCCGCGCCGGCGGACGGGGCCACGGTCAGCGCCAGCGCGCCCACCAAGGTCACCTACTCGGTGGTACCGGGCCCGAAGGGCGACCACGTTCACCTTTATGTGGACGATGCGGAGTCGGCGATCCTGCGCCAGCTGAAGGGCAGCACGACGGTCGACGCGCTCAAGCCCGGGCCGCACACCCTGTGCATCAAGGTCGTCGACAAGAATCACACGCCGATCGGCGTCGACAAGTGCGTGAAGGTCACGGCGGGCTAGGCGCGGCCACGGCCGGGGGCGGATGAGACGGCCTCGGGCATGGACGCGCAAGATCTGGCGTACGCGCTGACCCAGGTCGTTCACAACCTGGGCGCCGTCTCGGTCACGGGCGGCGCCGCGGCGGCATGCGGCCTCGAGTTGGCCGAGCCGCGTGCCGCGCGGAGGTTGCTGGCGGGGGTGGTGCTGGGCGGCTGGGTGGCGCAGGGCGCCAGCGGCGTGTGTTTTGGCGCGATCAGCTACGCCGGCTACGGACACTTCCCGGATATCCACGGTATCGCCATCGGCGCGCTGGTTCTCAAGATGGCGTGTGCCGCCGCCGGGTTTTCGGCGGCCGTGCTCTATCTTGCGCGCGAGACGCGCTGGTCCGCGCGCGGGCGGCAGCGGGCCTGGGCAACGCAGCTCGGCCTCGCGCTCACGGCGCTGGCGGCGGCGGCGTTCCTGCGCTGGTTCTCCTGAGAACAAGCGATTTGCATCGCCGCCCGGCTACAGCCAGTTACCCATCAAAATGAAGGGCGCCCAGAAGAAAGGATGCGCATAGGGTGCGCTTGGATCGGCCCTGAAGTTGCCCGGGGCTCGGGCCGATTCGATCCGGGTCAACCCGCGCCGCGCTTTGTCGCTGTCGTCGACTTTGGTCGATCCTCGCAGCAGCACCAACTGCGCCTGACGCAGCGCATCCGCCTTGTCCAGATGATCGACTTTGTGGGCCTGGTACATCGCGCGCATCAATGTGGCCGTGCTGGCGTCCGCCACCGGCCACAGGGTGGCGAGCACGGCTTTCGCGCCCGCTTGCTGAGCGATCGCGCCCAGCCCTTCGACCTCGGATCCGCTGCCCGATGCGCTGTCGTCGCCAACGGCGGTTTCGCAGGCGGACAGCGTCAGCAGTTCGACGCTGTTGAAGTTCAGCTTGTTCTTGATCTCGGCCAGCGTCAGGTGCGTGCCGTCGCCCAGCAGCAGAAAGGAATCATCCATGCTGCCGGGCGTGAATTGAAAATGGCTGGCGATGTGGATGATCGGTACCGATCGGTCGAGGCCGTTGCGCAGCGAGTTTTCGGTGAAAGCCGTATCGAGCATGACCTTGCCGTCCAGGATTCCCCCCTGGCCCGCGATGCCGTTCAATTCCACGTCGGCATAGGGGAGCGCGTCGTACCCGGGGCCCGCCTTGGTGATTCCGAGGCCCCAGACCGACCAGTCGGGCCTGGGACGGGCGCCCAGCTTATCGCGCACCGCCTCCGTGACCATCACGATCGACAGATTTTCGATCAGGTAATTCTTGCCGTCATGCAGCGCTGCGAACGGCACGTAGCGCAGGGCGCCATCCAGATCGAGCATCAAGGTCTTGGCGCCGGCCTGGCGCAGATCCTCGGCAATTGGCCCGACGAGCAAACGGTACAGCGCTTGCGCCCCGGGGAGCGGATCCTCGTGCGGGTTGGCGAGAGCCTTGCGAAAATCGTGAATCTGACGGTAAAGATCCTGCTGTTTGATCTTCGATGTTCTGGAGACCACCGCGTTCGGCGTGGCGAAGATCATGTCGACCTCGTCGTCCTGCACGATGTACTGCACGACGACGGCGTCGTGGCCCATATCCTTGAGGGTTCCTTGAAACGCGCGGCTATAGTCGTTCATCTCGGTCGCGCGCCGCTTTCGCGCCTCGAGGTCGTTGGCGCCTTTGGCGATCTCCGCAACGCGCGCGTCGAAGGCGGTCTGTGCGGCGTCCATCTGTTCGCGCAGCTTGGTGAGGCGCGCCTGGTCGGCGGCGCTGAGATTGTCGCCCTGCTTGCGTAATTTTTCCTTCAGGGCGCCGTATTCCTGGCCCAGGCCGACGTACTTGCTGTTCAAATCATCCAGCTGCTTCTCCGAGGGACTCAACGCGGCGACCGTCTTTGGCGCGTCCGCCGGCGCCGCGCGCTGCGTGAACTCGTAGAATTCCTGCTCCTTGACCATCGCGAGCACCTGCTGCGCTTCGGATGTACGGCCGTCCGAGATCAGCAGGCCGGCAAGTTTGCGGTAGATCGCGGCCACTTCGGCGGAACTGACGAAGGCCTGCTGGGTCTCGCTGCTCGAATTGGCCAGATTACCGCGCAATTTCTGCAGGTCGTTGACCGCCTCCTTGCCGTAGAAGACCGCCTTGAATCGATTCTCGAATTGGCCGGTGGAGTAGACCTCCATCAATTCGCCGGCGACCTGCCAGGCGATCATCTGATTGCCCGACAGGTGCGCCACGACATTGGCGTGGCTCAACAGACCGAGCGCCTCTTGATCGCGCCCCGTGGCATGCAGCAATTTCGCGAGCAGCAGACCGGCGGCAGCGACGTTGGGATTGTCCGGTCCCAGGTACTTCGTGCCGTTCGCCAGCGCCTGCCGGTATAACGGTTCCGCCTCACCGTAGCGGCCGGTCACGCGCAGCAGCTCGGCCAGGCAAACTTGAGCCATCCCGAGCGCGGGGTGATCCTGGCGTTCGGGGCCCAGGACCTTTTCGGCGGCTGCGAGGGCGTGGCGGGCGACCGGCTCCGCCGCGGCATATTGATCGGACACGCGCAATACGTGCGCCAGCGAGATCATGTTGATGATGGTCAACGGGCTGTCGGCGCCCGCCGCCTTGGTGTCGATTGCGACGGCTTGCCGGAGCGCCGTCTCCGCCTTCCTGTACTGGCCCGTCAGGTAGTAGAGCGCGCCGAAATTATTGAGGCTGATGCCGACGTTTTCGTTGTCGGGGTTCGGCCACCGTTTGTTGAGCGCCAGAGCCTCGGTCAGCGCCGATTCGGCCTCTCCGTAACGGCCGGTGTACATCAGCACGGCACTCAGCGGATTCAGGACGGTCCCCCGGATCGGCGATTGCGGCCCGAAGTACTTATCGCAGATGGCGAGCGCCCGGCGCAGCGTCGTTTCCGCCTCGTCATAGATGCCGTCGTCGGTCAGCGCCAGCCCCAGATTCGACAGCATCACCCCGGCGCAGGCGCTTTCCGGTCCGTAGAATTGGTTGCACACCGCCAGAGCCGCGCGATCGAGTGGAATGGCCGCCGGAATGCTGCCCTCGGCCAGGTAGATCTGCGCCAGATAAAAATAATAAGGCAGCAACTGCGGATGATTCGCGGCGTAGGATTTCTGCTTTTCCGCCAATGCCTGCTGCACCGTCGGGATGGCTTCCCTGACCTTGCCCTGCCGTGCCAGCAGGACAGCCTGAAAGGCGTGATTGTCGAGCTGGAATTGGCCTTCCGCATTCTGGAATGCGGCTTGATCATTGCTCCCCACCGACTTGGTGAGCCTGATCTCGGCATTCGTGAAGCCGCAGCCATAAAGCGCCCCCAACAGCGATTCTCCCTGCAGCTCGCCCACGTAGGCGCCGGGACCCGCGTTTCGCAGGCGCATCGTGTGACTCGCTCCCGACTCGCCGATGTATGTGAGCGACAGGTTGCCCGGATTGCCGCCGCGGATGTGGGCATGGATTATCTGCTCGCCATACAGGTAAGCCTCGATGCCCCGGAGCGGGCCGTCGTTGCGCCCCATGACGGCCACGTGAAACGCGCCGGCGGACAGAGCAGTGCAAAATGGGTCGCCGGACGGCTGAAACTGCAACTCGCCCTGAAAGGTGAAATATTCCGCCGCAGCGGGGCCTGTGAGAGCGAAGAGCATCAATGCGGCGAGGGCCCGTGCAATGGCATTTGAATTTGATCCCACACGCCCTCGCTACTATTGCGCCTACCGCAACGCGCCGACGTCGCGTTGGCTGCGTCAGCCGCAGGCCCGGCGCTGCGACGGCAGCGACGATGGTAGCACGCTGCTGCAGGGCTACGCCGATTCGGCGCGAGGCGGCCGGTAGCGAAGGAACGGCAATGCCTGCGACAGGTGCCGCAGCAGTCCGTGTTCATTCATCCACAGCGCATAGGCAACGTAAACCGGGTCATTGCTGAGGTGGCGCTCTTCGGTGCGCGCGCGTGCGTAGTAGAGGCCATTCAGCAGCGCCAACAGACAACAGTTGCGCACTGCCATGCTCCATCCCTGGTCGCTCACGAACGGCACGGAAATGAGCCACCAGCTGAGGTTCTTGGTCAAATAGGCCGGATGCTTCGAGAATCGGTAGGGACCGCCGGTGATGATGCCGCGATTCGTGAGGTTCGAGAATCGCAGACCGAACGAGACGGTGCACAGCGAATAGATCGATATCAAAACGATGATGGCCGCAGCCCAACCCGCACGCACGAGCGGCCACGTCTCGAGCCAGTTGTCCCAATAAATATTGTCGTCGTAGTTCAGATACACCCGCCCGATGACGGAGTAGAACGGCTGATAACAGATGAGCGCGACCACCCACCCCGCGGCGGTGGGCTCGACGCTGCGGATCTGAGCGTCGAACAAACGCATGGCGACGCTGTAACCCACGACACAGAACATCAAGTCCACGGTATATGTCAGGTGATAAAACGCCTGATACAAGGGCATGGTGCCGGTTCCCAGAAACCGGAACGCTTCTTGAAGTGCCCGCACTTCGTCGCTCAGGTAGACCGTCATCAGCGGCAGAAAAAACGCCTTGACCCCCCACCCGAGCAAGTGCCGCCGAATGAGCCGCCAGTCGGCCGCGGCCCATCTGCCGCTGACGAGCGCGCCGAAGGCGTAATACTCATCATGCGGCTCGGCGATGCGCCGATCCGCCCACACCAAATACACCGGGATGAGCACGGCCGCCGGCGCGATCGACCTCAGGAACTTCCAGAACGGGTTGTAGAAGTCCCCCCGATACTCCGGGAACAACCAGTAAGCCAATGCCACCAGGCCCAGGGTTACCGCGACTCCCCATATCCGCACGCCGACCCGGCCGATATCCAGAGGCCGCACGGCCCCATGCGCAATCGACCGGGCTGCCGCCACTGTCAGAGCCGGCCACAGCCATTCGCTCACTGCAAGCACGGCGATAATGCCGAGACAGGGGATGAGCGGCGCGTAGCCGAGGCGCTGGCTCAAGGCGGCGGCATCGAGCGAGCAGACCCACAGCAGTGCCAGCGCAACGCACATCGCCGTCACGCAGAGGGTGAAATTGGTGGCCGATGCCGGCGGAGATGGATTGGAACTCATCGACTGGCTTTGCTATGCACCTCGATAGCTTATCAAGCTTGCGTCCAGAGCTTCGGCATCGCCGTGAAATAGCTCGATGCCGTGCTGGTCGATCCTTGCCGACGTCGGTCAAGCCCTGCCGCAGGCACGGCGTCGATGCGGGAACTCGATGCCGGGACTCGGCGCTGGGGCGTGCGTAATGAGATGATATTATCGTATATTAATCAAACAGTTACATTACATAGTTACATTTTTTAATCATGAGTGCCAGGCGTCGATTTTAGTTCCAAGCGCCGATCTTCACGGCTCCCTGGGCGGCTTATTCAGCGCCGGGGACTCAGGCGGAAGTGACAGTTCTTCGCCGGCAGCCAATGGACGTTGGACGGCGTCCTCCAGGTCGCCGAGAGCGGTCTGGGCGTGGGCCAGCGCGTCAAGCCGCGCCCGCGCGGCTAGAGAACTCTGGATGCGCACGCCGAGCAGATCGAGCCGATCCTGCTCGCCCACGCGCACCGAGTCCTGCACGGCCCGCCGTTGGCCGTCTTGGAGCTTCACCAGGTATTCCGCCTCCGCCAGTTCCTGCAGCGCTGCGCTGTACACGGCGCGCGCGCGTTCGCTGTCCTCGATCACCCGGCTCTGGGTCTGCAGAAAGGTGGCTGCGGCCTGCTGTCGGCGGGCCTCCGCCTCGGCAATGGGTCCCTGATTTCTATCGAAGAGGGGTATCACGGCCGACAGCCCGACGGTGAAGTAGCTGCGCCGCTCCTCGTAGACGTATCCCGGCCCAATGTTGACATCGGGATATTGTTTGGCGATCTCGAGTTGCAAATCGGCTTCGGCCGCCGCGTATTGCGCCAGCGAGCTGCGAACATCCAAACGGTTCAAGACCGCATCGCGCTGGATGTGTTCCAGTGAGAGGGACTCCACGCTCGGCGGGGTGCGCAAGCCCTGCCAGGTGAAGCGGACCTGTTGAAGTCCCGCGACCGGGATGCCGACGGCTGCGGCCAGCGCTGCCCTGGCCTCGGCCAAGGCGCCCGCACCGCTACTCATGGCGAGCCGGGACTTCGAGAGCTCAATACGCGCCGCATCCGCGTCGACGCGCGCAATTTCGCCGGCGGACGACAGCTGTTCGAGGACACGCACCTGATCGGCGCGGTCCTGCGCTTCGGCGCGAAGCAATTCAAGGGTTTGATCGGCGAGGAGGTAATTCAGCAGCCCGGCGCGCACGCCGCTGCGGATCTTCCAGGCGCAATTCGCGAGATCGAATCGCGCCGCCTGACCTAGACTGCGGGCAGCCTGAATGCGATACCCGCGTTTGCCGGCGGTTTCCAATGGAATGGACCAATCCAGGGTCAACAAATACGGACTCGGGACGCCGGGCGCAATGCTCAAGGTCGGATTGGGACGCGCGGCGGCCGTCATCAGCGCCGCGTTCGCACCCGCGATGTGCGCCCGGGCTTCGTCGAGGGCGGGATTGAAGTACCAGGCGGCGAGCGACAGTGTCTGAAGGTCCCAGGTCTCCGGCGGCCACGGCGAGGCTTGGTGACCCAGCGCAGCTTCCACGAACGGCCCTAGCCCCGGATCGGCGAGCGTCCGCGCTGCAAATCCCGAGGCAGCCGTATCCGCGGCGATGGGAGCGGGCTGAAAGCGCTGGCCGGCGCAGCCTGCCATCAGCAAGGATCCAAGCAGCGCTAGGCTTGCGGTTCTATGCATAACCTATGATAACCAATACGATGATGCGCGGCCGTCTGTGACGTAGGCGAATTCTTGCGGCCAAATGCGGCCAGCACATATTGCAGAAGCGCTGCCTGACGGACAGATTGGACGGCCTCAGCCGGAGGCGCACGCGCCGGCTGCGTCTGTGGAACCGCGGGAGGATGTCCAATGTGGAAACGAGCGAGTAAAACGCAGCCCCTGATGAGTAAATCCGTGTCTATCTCCGCCAGGGCAAATCCGTGGCATGCGGTGTCCATCGCCGTCAAAGGCGCTGGGTGCGACGCATCGAAGGGCCTCTCGGGCAAACGATTCATATCGCATCAGGCGCCCCGGCTGCCGCTGGCGCAGTGCACGAACGCGCCCGATTGCCGCTGCGCCTACCAACACCACGAAGATCGACGCTGTCAACCACGCCGCCAGGAAGAGCTGCGGGGGCTTGAGCACGAGCGGTATCAAGGCGATGAACGACGCCGAGCGAGAGGCAGGCGCGAGACCGATGCGCCGGTAATCAACTGGACCGGATGAGGCTCCTAGATCTCCTCCAGATCCGCGATGCGCGCACGGCCCACGCGACCGTCCTTCAAGTCGACCCCCTCGGCGCGCAGACGCCGCGCTTGTTCGCGATGCTGGGCGGACGACTTCGGGAACGCGATCCGGCCGCCGGCGCCGACGACCCGATGCCATGGGAGGTTCATGCCATCAGGTGCGCATCGCAACGCGAACCCGGTCAGCCGCGCGCGGCCGGGTAGTCCGGCGGCCCGGGCGACCGCGCCGTAGGTCGACACCCGTCCGCGCGGGATCGCGCAAACCACGTCCCAAATCGCCTGGACCGCGGGATTATCGTCGACGCCTCCGCGGTGCCGCGACCGCGGCTTTTGCACGCTCTGCGGCAGCAACAATTCCGAGAACGCTTTGCGGGAACGCGCCATGCGGGGGAATCTTACCCAATGTCGCCCTCCATGACCTTGGCGTAACCACGACCCGCGGTGATGGCGCAAACTAGCCAAGTGGCCCTATTCCGCGCATTCGTCCTGCAGGCAAGCTATCGCGTCATTTCCCGAACGACAGGGGAGCGCATTCCCGTCGTGTACATTTATGGGCGCTTGGAGGCGGGCGGCACCTTCCTGGTGCGCGACGACCGGCAGCGGCCGCACTTCTACATTCTTGCCGCCGAGGCGCAACATGCGCGCTCGCTGGGGGCGCCCGAAGCGTCGGTGACCGACAAGCGCACCTTCGGCGGGGCGCCGGTATGCGTGCTCGAGGCAGCGGCTCCTGCCGATGTGCCGGGGCTGAGGGATCGCCTCCATGCCGCCGGCGTCGACACCTACGAAGCCGACGTGCGCTTCGCGGTGCGCTACCTGATCGAACGCGGCATCAAGGGAGGCTGTGAGATCGAAGGCGAGGCGGTTGCCGGGACCGGCGTCACGTGGGTGTTCGACAACCCTTCGCTGCGGCCCGCCGACGTGAAAATCGAGCCGCGGGTGCTGTCGTTCGACATCGAGACCTACGGCACACCGACGCGCCTGCTCGCGATCTCGCTGTATGCGCCCGGCATCGATGAAGCGCTGATCGTGGACGGCAGCGATCGCGTCATGCCGGATCACGCGACTCGCTGCGCCGATGAGTACTCGGCATTGGAGGCATTTTGCGATCGAATTCGACGCCTCGATCCCGACGTATTGACGGGCTGGAACATCATCGATTTCGATCTTACCGTCCTGCAACAGATCGCCGCGCGGGTGCGCCACCCGTTCCCGCTGGGCAGGGACCCGGGCGTGCTGCGCATACGCAAGGCCGACGGCTATTTCGGCAGCGGTCAGGCCAACGTGCCGGGCCGGCTGGTCCTCGATGGCATCGACCTGTTGCGCGGCGCGTTCATCCGCATGGACGAATACTCGCTCGACGCGGTGGGCCGCGAGGTGCTCGGCGAGGGCAAGGCCGTCCGCGGCGACGTGCACGATCGCATTGCCGAGATCACCCATAACTACCGTCATGACCTCGCGGCGTTCGCGCTCTATGCGCGCACGGACGCACGGCTGGCGTTCGAGATAGTAGAGAGGCTCAATGTCGTGCGGCTCGCGTTCGCACGCAGCGAACTGGCCGGCATGACGCCGGACCGCGTCGCGGCCAGCATCGCCTCGTTCGATTTTCTTTATCTGAGCGAGCTTCAGCGCCAGGGTATCGTCGCGCCCACCGTGCGCGCGGGCGATTCGAGCCGGTACGCCGCGCAGCACGGCGGCCACGTGCTCGAACCCGCGGCGGGATTGCACCGCGACGTGTGGGTGTTCGATTTCAAGAGCCTGTACCCCTGCATCATCCGCTCCTTCAACATCGATCCCCTGTCGTACGTGGCCGATCCGCCCGCGGCGGCCGATCTGATCCGCACGCCGGGCGGGGCGTTTCGCCGCGAACCGGCCATCTTGCCGCGCATGCTCGATGAATTGTTTCCGCGACGCGAGGCGGCGAGGAGGATCGGCGACGATGTCGCGTCGAACGCGATCAAGATTCTGATGAATTCCTTCTACGGCGTTCTGGGCACGCCCGCCTGCCGATTCTACAATCCGGCACTCGCCAACTCGATCACCGGCACGGGGCGGGACCTTCTGTTGTGGTCCAAACGATGGTTCGAAGCGGCCGGTTTCAGGGTGCTGTACGGCGACACCGACAGCTTGTTCGTCGAGTCGCACGGCGGGGATCCGGATCAAGCCTGCGAGCAGGGCCGGGGGCTGGCCGTGGCGTTGAACGGCGAGCTTGCCCGCTACGTCGGCGAACGCTGGGGCGTCGCGAGCCGCCTGGAACTCGAATTCGACAAGCTGTACCTCAAATTATTCCTGCCGCGGGCCCGCCACAGCACGCGCGGCGCGAGCAAGCGCTACGCCGGCCTGCGCCATGGCGGCGACGGCGATTGCGTCGAATTCGTCGGCATGGAAGTGGTGCGCCGCGACTGGACCGTGCTCGCCAAGCAGGTGCAACGCGAGCTCTATCAGCGTCTGTTTGCCGGCCAAGCGGTCGATGCGTACCTGGCGGATGTCGTCAGACGCGTCAGGCACGGCGACATGGACGCGGCGCTGGTGTTGCGAAAGAATCTGCGCAAGGGCGCGGCGGCCTACACCGCCACCACTCCGCCGCATGTCGCGGCCGCCCGCAAATCCACGCAACCCCTCGGCCGCTCGGTGAGTTATGTCATCACCACCGCCGGCGCCGAGCCCCTGGACAACGTTCGGCATCCGCTCGATCGCGAGCACTACGTACAGAAGCAGATCAAGCCGGTGGCAGAGCCCGTTCTCGACGCGCTGGGGCTCGATTTCGAGCGCGTGATCGGCGATAGCCGGCAATTCGATCTGTACTCGCTGCTTGGCCGGCCGTGATGCGGTACGATGGACTGCCGCCGCACCCATATGAAGATTCCCGCCGACCCGATATTGCTCACGCCCGGCCCGCTCACGACCTCGGCGCAAACCAAGTCCGCGATGCTGCGCGACTGGGGGTCGTGGGACGGCGCATTCAACGAGCTCACGGCCTCGGTATGCCGCGACCTCGTTGCCGTCGTCGATGCGCAGGACGGCCACGTTTGCGTGCCGCTGCAGGGCAGCGGGACATTCGGCGTCGAGGCGGCGCTCGCCACGCTGGTTCCGAAACACGGCAAGGTGCTCGTGGCGGATAACGGCAGCTACTGCAAGCGCATCGTGAGAATCCTGGGCTGTCTGGGCCGCGCGGCCGTCGTCCTGCCGCATGGCGAGCAAGAGCCCGCGGATTGCGCGCGCATCGACGCCGCGTTGAGTGCCGATGCGGCAATCACGCACGTTGCGCAGGTGCATTGCGAGACCGGCACGGGTATTCTGAATCCCCTCCCGGAAATCGCACGGGCGGTGGCAAATCACGGCCGCGGACTCATCGTCG
Source organism: Steroidobacteraceae bacterium (assembly GCA_049510875.1). Classification (GTDB taxonomy): domain Bacteria; phylum Pseudomonadota; class Gammaproteobacteria; order Steroidobacterales; family Steroidobacteraceae; genus Bog-1198. Next base: position 13,261 of record JBEKYO010000008.1, on the reverse strand, counting down.
ATGCGATGAGTTCCTACGCGGCCATTCCCATAGACGCGAGGGCCATGCGCTTCGATGCGCTGATCGCGGCGTCCGGGAAGTGTCTCGAGGGCGTGCCCGGCATGGGCTTCGTCATCGCCCGGCGGACGGCGCTGGAGGGGGCTGCCGGCAATTGCGGCTCGCTCGCCCTGGATCTGCTCGATCAGTGGCAGTACATGCGCAAGACCGGTCAGTGGCGCTTCACGCCGCCAACCCACGTCATGGCCGCGCTGCGTTCCGCCATCGACCAATACCAGGAGCAGGGTGGACAGCCGGCGCGGCTGGCGCGCTACACGGAGAATTGCGCGGCGCTGGTGTCCGGCATGCGGGCCCTGGGCTTCCGGACATTTCTGCCGGACGCCGTCCAGGCGCCGATCATCGTCACCTTCTTCTCGCCGCCCGATCCGGCGTACGACTTCGTCGAATTCTACCGCCGGGTGCGGGACCGTGGCTTCATCCTGTATCCGGGCAAGCTGACCGCCGTCGATACGTTCCGGGTTGGCTGCATCGGCGCGATCGGCGCCGACACCCTGAGGCAGGCGGTGGCCGCGGTCGCCGATGCGCTGCGCGACATGGGAGTGCGCCGGCTGTATCCATAGGGGGCGGCGGCGCCTCACCCGGGCGTGCGCTGCCAGCCGCCGCCGAGCGCCCGATACAGGCGCACGAGATTCGTGGCGACGGCGGTGGTGCTGTCGGCGAGCGCGAGTTCGTTTTGCTGCAACGTGCGTTCGACGTCCAGCACGTCGATGAATGTCGCCACGCCGCTTGCGTACCGCTGCTTCGACAGCCCCAGCACATCGCGATTCTGCGCAACCGCGGCCGCCAGCCATTCGCGCCGCTGCTGCTCGGCGTCATAGGCGGCCAACGCATCTTCGACTTCGTGCAGCGCGTTGAGCACGGTGCTCTGATACGCGAGCGCGGCTTCTTGGGCGCGCACCTTGTACAGCTTGACCGTGCTCCAGCGGCCGCGATCGAAAATCGGCACATCGAGGCTCGGTCCGAACGAGCCGAACCGGCTGGCCCACTCGAGTAGTTCGCCCGCGGTCTCGGATTGAACGCCCCCGGTGGCGGCGAGGGTCACCCGGGGAAACAGATTGGCGACGGCAACGCCGATCTGCGCGGTTGCCACATGCAGATTCGCCTCCGCTTCGCGAATGTCGGGCCGGCGCCGCGCCAGATCGGCCGGCAGACCGATCGGCAGCTCGCGCGGTGCGGCCGGCACGGGCGCGGCGCCCTCCAATTCGCCGCGCAGCGCCGCCGGCTCGCGGCCCATGAGGTGGCTCAGTTGGTTGATGCTCTGCGTGATCTGCAGCTCGAAAGCCGGCAACTCGGCCTGCGTGACCGCGGCCTGCGCGATGGCATTGCCGACGTCGATGTGCGTCGTCAAGCCGGCCGCGCGCCGTTGGCGCGTCAAATCGAGCAGTTCATCGATGGTCGCGAGGCTCGCCCGGCCAATGCGCAGCCGCGCTTGGGCGCCGCGCAGCTCGGCATAGCTCTGCGCCACGTCGGCCAGCACCGACACCAGCACCGCATGCCGGTCCTCGACCGACACCTGCAAACCCGCATCCGCGGCCTCCACCGAGCGGCGTACACGCCCGAATAGATCGATCTCCCACGACGCACCCGCGCTCAGCTGGAATTGGTTATAGGGATTTGGAATGCTGAGACGGGCGCCGCCCGGAAGCTGCAGATTGCCGACCGAGTTGAACAGCGCGCCGGTGGGCGTCGTGTCGCTCAGGCGCTGCCGGGAGTACGCGGCATCGAGCGACACCGTCGGCCAGGCGCCGGCTGCCGCTATCGCGCGCTGCGCGCGCGCCTCGTCGATCCGGAGCAGCGCGGTGCGCACGTCGAGATTGGAATCCACGGATCGTTCGATCAGCGAACTGAGAACCGGATCGGCGAAGCCGCTCCACCAATCACCAAGCTCCGTTGCTTGCTCGGTGACCGTGCTCGAAGCGTGCGCGGCCGCCGGGGCCGACCAGTGGGGCGGCGTTTGCGGCGCCGGGCGCACGAAGTTCGGACCCACGGTGCAGGCGGCGAGGAGCGCCGTCATGACGGCGCTCCAAGCCCTTCCCAGGGCAGCGAGTCGGCGGTACGTGATGATCATTGCATGCGGTGACTGAACATCCAGGAAGCCGCCGCCAGGGTCGCCGCGGCGAGCAAAGCCAAGGGCCACAGATCGGAAATCAAAAACCCCAGCGAGGCACCCTCGAGATAGACGCGGCGCGTGATATCGATGGCGTAGCGCAGCGGGTTGATGCTGGTCAGATATTGTACCGCAGGCGGCATGCTGCTGAGCGGGGTGGTCAGGCCGGAGAGCAGCGAGAACGGCATGATCAGCAGCATTGAATAGAGCATCGCCTGCTGCATGGTTTGGGCCACCGCCGAGATCAGCAACCCGATGCCCACCGCGGCGAGCAGGAACAGCATCAGCCCGGCAAAGAGCGTCAGGTAGGAGCCGGCGAACGGTATGCGGAACCAGATCTGGGCGACCAGCAGCACGCCCGTGGCCTGGATCGTGCCCACCATCATGGACGGCAGTGCCTTGCCCGCCATGATCTCGAAGGGACGAAACGGGGTCACGAGGAGCTGGTCGAAGGTGCCTTGTTCGCGTTCGCGGGCAACCGACATCGCCGTGAGCATCATGGTCTGGATGAGGGTCAGCGTGCCGATCATGCCGGGGATCATGAACCAGCGGGTCTCCAGGTTGGGGTTGTACCAGGCGCGCGCGACGATCTGCACCGGCGGCGGCGCGGCGCCATGATCGCGTCCCCAAGCGGCGTTGAACCGGTCGACGATGCCGGCGACGTAGCCCACGGCGGTGCCGGCGGTATTCGAATTGCGGCCGTCGGCGATGAGCTGTACGTCGGCGCTCCGGCCCGACAGCAGCTGTCGTTCGAACAGCGGGTCGATCTGCACGATCAAGAGTGCGCGGCGCCCATTGATCAGGGACTTGATGTCGTCCGCGTCCTGCAGATCCGCGACACGCTCGAATACTCCCGAACCGTCGAGGCCGGCCAACAGCTCTCGCGATGCCGCGCTGTGGTCCCGGTCCAGCGCCGCATAGGTGACGTGATTGAGGTCATAGGTGGCGGCATAGCCGAAAATCAACGCCTGCACGACCGGGGGAACGAGCAGACTCATGCGGCTGCGTCGATCCTTCAGCACCGCGAGCAACTCCTTGCGCGTGAGGGCGAGAATGCGCAGCAGCGCGTCCGGCAAGGTGCTCAAGCCAGGCTCTTGCGCATGACCGCGCGGCTGGCCAATCCCAGCGCGGCCGCCATTGCCGCGAGCGCCAGCGTGTTCGGGACGATGACCGACCACACGTCGCCGGCCAGGAACACGCTCTGCAGCAGCGCGACGTAGTAGCGCGCCGGCAGGGCGTAGGTTAACAATCGTACGGCCGCCGGCATGCTGCGCAAATCAAAGAGAAACCCCGACAGCATGAAGGCGGGCATGAAGGTGACGAGCATGGTGAGCTGGCTGGCGACCAGCTGGTTCTTGACCCAGGACGAGATCAGCAGGCCGATCCCGAGGGCGATCAGCACGTAGAGCATGGAGGCGCCGAGCAGCACCCACATCGAGCCGCGCAGCGGCACATGGAACAGAAATTTCGCCGACAGCACACACAGCACGAAGCCGAACAGGGCGAGCACGAAATACGGGATGGTCTTGCCGAGCAGAATTTCCTCGGTGCGCACCGGCGTGACCAGCAGCGACTCCAGGGTGCCGCGCTCCCATTCCCGCGCCATGACCATGGCCGTCAACAGGCCGCCGATCAGCGTCATGACCAAAACCACCAAACCGGGCACCAAGAAGTAGCTGCTGTCATTGGCCTCGTTGAACCACAGCCGCGTCTGCACGCCGACGAGCTGGCTCGCGCTGGCGCGTCCCTGCGCCGCCAGCCGGGCCGACCACACCCCGACGACGCCTTGCACGTAGCCTTCGATGATGCGCGCGCGATTCGCGTCGCCGCCGTGGGCAATCAGCTGCACCTCGGCATCGCCGGCGGCCACATGACGGGCGAAGTCGGCGGGAATGCGCACAATACCGTCCACGCGATGCTCGAGCAGCGCTTGCTGCGCCGGCGGCATGGACCGCACGATCTGGGGATGAAAATACGGCGAGAGCTGGAACCCGGCCGCGAGGTCGATCGCTTCGGCCGAGGGGTATTCGATCACGACCGCGATGGGCACGTTTTTGACGTCGAGCGACAGGCCATAACCGAACAGCAGGATGAGGATGAGCGGGAGCACAGCGCCGATCGCGATGCTCGAGGGGTCGCGGATGATTTGCCGCGCCTCCTTCGACACCAGCGCGCGAATGCGCCGCAGCTTCTTCGCCCAGGCATTCGAATGCGCCGTAGGGGCGGCCGCGATCATGCGCGCTGCGCCGCGGCGGCCGGCGACGCGCCCATGCGCTCGCGCGAGCGCCCGACCACGGCAATGAACGCATCGTCCATGCTCGGCTCGGGATTGGCTGCGGTGCGCGCCAGGTCGCGCACCTGCGCCGGCGACCCCTGTGCCAGGATCTTCCCTGAGTCCATGATCGCGACCCGATCGCAATACTCCGCCTCCTGCATGAAATGCGTGGTGACGATGATGGTCACGCCCTGGTCGGCCAGCGCGGTGATACGGCGCCAGAAGGCGCGGCGCGCCAGCGGATCGGCGCCGCTGGTGGGCTCATCCAGGAACAGAATCTCGGGCTCGTGCAGCAGCGCCGCCGCCATGGCGAGGCGCTGCTTGTACCCGCCGGGAAGCTCTGAACTGGCCGCGCGCGCGTGCGCGCCGAGATCGAATTGCTCCATCGCCCAGGCCAGGCGCTCGCGCCGGCGCGCGCCGCGCAAGCCGTAGGCGCTCGCGAAGAATTCCAGATTCTCGGAGACGCTCAACGGGCCGTAGAGGGAGAATTTTTGCGCGACGTATCCCAGCCGGGCGCGCGCCGAGGCGGGCGCGTCGCGCACGTCGGCGCCGGCCACGCGCAATTCGCCGCCGGTGGGCACGAGCAGGCCGCAGAGCATGCGAAACGTGGTGGTCTTGCCGGCGCCGTTCGGCCCGAGCAATCCGAAAATCTGGCCGCGGCTCACCTCGAAGTCAATGCAGTCGACCGCGACGAAGGCGCGGAATTTCTTGATGAGCTGTTTCACCTGGACCACGGCTGCGTCGTCGCGGCGGGCCAGCGGGTGCGCGACCGCAATGCTGGCCGCGTGCTCCCGGGCGGAGTGGCCCTGCAGGAGAATCATGAACCCATCCTCGAACCGCGGCGGCGCCGGTTCGACGCGCAGCGCATGCAACGCGTCGTCGCCAGCCGCGCCCGGCGGAACCGGTGCGCCGCGCACGACGCGGACCCGCCCCCCGTCGGGCACGGCATCGACGATGTCCGCGCGGTCGAGCAAGCGTGCCTGCAGGGTGCGCGGCAGCGCGCCCGCGGCCGGCGTGGCGAGGAAACTGCGCCCCACGGCCAAGGCGGTCACTTGCTGCGGCGGGCCGCTCGACAGCACGTGCCCCCGATGCAGCATGATCACGCGGCTGCAGCGCTCGGCCTCGTCCAGGTAGGCGGTGCTCAGCAGCACCGTGAGTCCCTGACCGGCCACGAGGCGGCTCACGATCTCCCATAATTCGCGCCGCGACAGGGGATCCACGCCCACCGTGGGCTCATCGAGCAGCAACAGTTCCGGCGATCGCACCAGGGTGCATGCCAGCCCGAGCTTTTGTTTCATGCCGCCCGACAACTGGCCGGCCAGGCGGCTTTTGAACGGCCCGAGCGCGGTCATTTCCATCAGTTCCGGGTAGCGTTGCGCCCGCTCTGCCGGGGTCACGCCGTGCAGTTCGGCATACAAATCCAGATTTTCCGCGACCGTCAGGTCCTCGTAGAGTCCGAAGCGCTGCGGCATGTAGCTGATGCGGTCCTGCACCTGCTGCGGATCGGCGGCCACATCGACGCCGAGCACCGTGAGGGATCCTGAATCCGCCGGCAGCAGTCCCGCCGTCAACCGCATCAGGGTGGTCTTGCCGGCGCCGTCCGGACCCACCAGCGCCGTCAGCTCGCCGTGGTTCGCCTCGAACGACACGCCATCGAGCGCACACGTCGCAGATGCGCGCTCGCGCGGGTAGAGCTTGCGCACGGCGTTCGCACTCACGGCCGGCGCCGCAGCGCTCATGCGCCATCACGCTTCAGCGCCAGATGCACCGTGGCCGGCATCCCCAGACGCAACTCGTCGCCGGGGTCCTTCACGAACACGCGAATTTCGTAGACCAGGCTCGAGCGCAGATCGGCGGTCTCAACCGACTTTGGCGTAAATTCCGCGACCGGCGAAATGAAGCCCACCCAGCCGGAAAAATTGCGGTGTTTGAAGGCGTCGACCGTCACGGATGCGGCCATCCCTTCATGCACCGAGCCCAGATCCGTCTCGGTCACGTACGCGCGAACCCATTTCGGATCCACGATGGCAAGCGTGAAGGCTGCCTTCTGCGGGGAAGCGATCTCGCCGGGCTCGACGATGCGCGAGCGCACCACGGCGTCGAGCGGCGCCAGCAGGTCGGCATCCTTAAGCTCCTGCCGCAGCAGCGCGAGCTGCGCCTGATCGGCGCGCAGCTGCGCCTCGCCCTGCGCAACGTCTTCGGCGCGCGCGCCGGCGATTTCGAGGGCGAGCGCCTTGCGATTCACCGCAAGGCGCGCCGCGGCGCTGTCGAGCGCAGCCTTGGCGGAGTCCATGTCCTGACGACTCACGGCGCGTCCCGCGGAGGTGTCCGACAGGGAACGCAGCCGCGCGTATTGCGCGCGCGCGTTTTGCTTGTCGGCGGCCGCGGCATCGAGGTTGGCGCGCGCCTGCGCGACCTCCTCCGGCCGGTTGCCGTTGTGCAACCGGTCCACCACCTGCTGCTGCTCGGCGACGTCGGCCTCCGCCTTGGCCACCTGCGGGGCCAACCGGCTGGTTTCCAATTGCGCGAGCAGCTGGCCCCGCGCGACGTGATCGCCTTCCTGCACCAGGACGGCGGCGATCCTCTCGCTGCCGTTGAACGGCAGCTCGACCTGGCGTAGGTCGACATTGCCATAGAGCCGCAGCTCCGGCGCACGCTGCGGGCGGCCCTGCCACCACCACCACAAGCCTCCGATCACGAAAACGCCGAGCAGCAGAACTCCGAATCGCGCAATCTTTGGCATACGAGCCTTTGTGTTTGAGGCCGGCGACAGCGGCTAGCGAAGCTCGCCGGCCGGGAGCCGCTCCCGGAGTTCGTTCACGAGTACGCGGGTGTTCTCCGAATAATCGATCGGTACGGCGATCAAGTGCACGCCGCCGCCGGCGAACGCCCGTTCCAACGCGGGTATGAAATCGGCGATCGCCGCCACCCGCGTCCCCCGGGCCCCATAGGCCTCGGCGTACTTCACGAAATCCGGATTATTGAAGGTCATGCCGAAATCGGGGAAGTTATCCACGGCCTGCTTCCAGCGGATCATGCCGAAGGCGCCGTCTTCGATCACCAGAACCACCAGGTTCAGCTTCAATCGAACCGCGGTTTCCATCTCCTGGCTATTCATCATGAAACCGCCGTCGCCGCACACGGCCATCACGCGGCGCGCGGGATAGAGCATCGCGGCCGCCATCGCCGAGGGCAGACCCGCGCCCATGGTGGCGAGCGCGTTATCGAGCAACAGGGTGTTGGCGACGCGGGTTCGGTAGTTTCGCGCAAACCAAATCTTGTACATGCCGTTGTCGAGCGCGACGATGCCGTCCGATGGCATGACCCGCCGGATGTCGTGCACCAGACGCTGCGGCGTGAAGCGGTCCTCGGTGGCGCGGGCTGCGATCCGATCGAGGATCGATTCGCGCAGCGGCAGCAATGCGCCGGCGTTGCGAATCCTGCCCTCGACACGGTCAGCCAGAAGCCGCAGCGACGGACCGATGTCCCCGACCACCTCGAATTGCGGGAAGTAGACCTGTTCGACATTGGCAGGCTGATAGCCGACGTGCACCACCTGGGGACCGCGAGGTCCCATGATGAAGGGCGGTTTCTCGATCGTGTCATGACCCACGGCGATGATGAGATCCGCCCGATCGATGGCCTCGTGCACGTAGTCGCGCTCGGACAGCGCGGCGGTGCCCATATACAATTCCGTGCCGCCCGGGACCGTGCCCTTGCCCATTTGCGTGGTGAAATAAGGAATCCTGGTGCGCAGTACGAACTGCGCGAGGTCGGAGGTCGATCGCGGCCGCGATGCCGCGGCGCCCAGCATCACCAGCGGCCGCTCGGCCGCGATGATGAGCGCGGCGGCACGGTCCAAGGCCTGAGCGCCGGCCAAGGGCAGATCGACGGGGTGAGGCGGAATCAGTGCAAGATCATCGCATTCCTCGGCCGCAATGTCCTCGGGCAGCTCAAAGTGAACGGGACCGGGCCGCTCCTCCTGTGCGACGCGAAAGGCCTCACGAATGAGGGTGGGAATCATTCTCGGCGAGACGATCTGGCGCGACAGCTTCGTCAGGGGCTTCATCGCCGCCACGACGTCCACAATCTGGAAGCGCGCCTGACGCGACGACAGAATGCCCTTCTGACCGGTGATCATCACCATGGGCATGGCGCCCAGAAGCGAGTAGGCCGCACCGGTGGTGAGGTTCAGCGCCCCGGGACCGAGCGTCGTGATGCACACCCCGGGCCTGCCGGTGAGGCGGCCGTAGGTAGCCGCCATGAAGGCGGCGGCCTGTTCATGGCGGGTGAGGACGAGTTCGAGCGACGAGCTGCGGATGGCGTCGACGACGTCGAGGTTTTCCTCGCCGGGGATGCCGTAGATTCGCTCGACGCCCTCGTTTTCCAGGGCGGCGACCAACAGGTGGGATCCTTTGGTCACGGCAATCTCGCTTGGCGCGACGCGGCCAGGATCTCGTACCAGTCCGCGCGCGTGAGGCGCACATCGAGAGATCGCAGGGCTTCGCTCATGCGCTCCGGGCTCTGGGTGCCGATGATCGCCGTCGGTTTCGACGCATGCGCCATGACCCAGGCGAGCGCCACGGCCGCACGAGGCGCGGCCTCGCGCAGCGCCACTTTGTCCAATGCCGTCATGACGGCACGCGACCGAGCGTCGGCGGCGGCGCCGCACAGACGTCCGCCGCCCAGGGGCGACCACGCCAGGACCGCCATGTTGCGTTCGATCGCCTGATCAAGGATGCCGTCGGTGAGCGGCTCGATGCTGAGCGCGGAGAATTCGGGCTGGTGGCAGGCAAGCGGAAAAGGAAGAAACGCCTGCAAGGCGGCGGTCTGCGAGACGGTATAGTTCGACACGCCGGCAGCGCGGATCTTGCCCGAGTCGCGAAGCTTCACCAGCGCGCCGGCCACTTCGTGAGGATGCGTCAGGATATCGGGACGGTGCACCTGATACAGATCGATCGTGTCGGTCTTCAGGCGGCGCAGCGACGCTTCGCAGGCCGACAGCAGATGGTCGGCGCTCGAGTCGTACGGTGTTCCGGGGATGATGCCGCCTTTGCCCGAGAGAACGAAGCGCCGGCGCAGGCCAGCGTCGGCCTCGAGCACCCGGCCCAGCAGCGATTCTGCCGCCCCGAACGGCTCCCCGCTGTCCAGTCCATAGACATCGGCCGTGTCGAGCAAGGAGATTCCGCCGTCCAACGCGGTGCGCACCAAGCGCCCCGCACGCGCAAGATCGGCGCCCCTGAATCGCCACATCCCCCAGGCGAGCGCCGACACATCGAGTCCCGAGGACCCGAGGGAACGGGTACCCGGCGGTTTCAGGGAGTTCATCATCGAGGTGGGTCCATTATCGGCCATTCGGCGTGGGCCGTGGTCGCGGCCGTCCGGTACGATTCCAGCAGTCGATACGGGTGCGCTCGCATCGGACACGAAAAGAGTATGGTAGCGCGAGCACGCCATTGCAAGAGGCGGGTCTGCGCGCCTCGGGCCAGTGCGACGCGCGTATAATTGGCTCAACGCCTACAAAGGACGGCGTAATCATAGACGCGATCCTCAACGCGGGACTGGTAGCGACGGGCGCGCAGGGTTCGACCGCCGGCGGCGCGTCGTGAGCGCGGTGCCGCCAGCGGATTCCCCCTCGACCGTGCTCATCGTCGACGACACGCCGATCAATCTCCACGTCACGATGGAGTACCTCGAAACCCAAGGGCTTCGCGTGCTGATCGCGCAGGACGGCGAGGACGCCTTGCGCCAGGCCGAGCTGATGCGGCCCGACATCATCCTGTTGGACGTGGTGATGCCGAGGATGGACGGCTTCGAGGTCTGCCGGCGCCTGAAGGCAATGGCGGCAGTGCGCGAGACACCCGTCATTTTCATGACAGCGCTGACGGATTCGGAGGACAAGATTCGCGGCTTCGAGATCGGCGGCGTGGACTTCGTGACCAAACCGATCGAGATGCACGAACTGCGCGCGCGGGTCACGGCGCACCTGCGCATGCATGCGATGCAGAAGCAGTTGGCGGCCCGCAATGCGGAACTGGAGCAATACCGGGAGGGCCTGGAGAAGCTGGTCGCCGCCCGCACCGCGGAACTCGACGAGCGGAATCGCCAGTTGCGCGCGGAGGTCGGCGAGCGCCGGCGGTTGCAGCAGGCGCTCCTCTCCGCGACCGATCATGAGCAGCGCCACCTGGCACAGGAGCTGCACGACGGGCTGGGGCAGGATCTGGTCGGCCTCGGCATGTTGCTGCAGGGTGCGATGAGCGAGATCAGGTCCGCCCGGTTGCTCACGGTGGCGGAGATCGAGCGCATGTCGCTCGTGGCCCGCAGTGCGCTCAAGACCTGTCACGACATTGCCCACGGTCTGTCACCGTTGACCAGCACCTCCGGCGGGTTGCTCGAGGCGTTGAACGCTTTGAAGATTCGGATGGGCGGTCCGCCGGGGCCCACCCTGGAGATCGACATCGACGCAGACTGCACGATCGGGCTGCCGGGCGAGACCTGCGATCATCTGTACCGCATAGCGCAAGAGGCGGCCACGAACGCAATCAAGCATGCCCGCGCAAAACGCGTGACGATCAAGGTGAGCGTCGATCGTCGGGTCCTGCGGCTCGAAGTGAGCGACGACGGCCGCGGAATCAAAAAAGCACATGGGCAACGCAAGGGACTCGGGCTGCATACCATGCGCGATCGTGCGGCCAGCATGGGCGGAACGCTGCTGCTCCTCACAAACCCGGGCGGCGGCACGACCGTCGTGTGTCAGGTGCCGCAGTATCGCGCCGCGGTCAGAAGGCACAAGTACTGACCGCGCGCGGTCGGCGAGTATTGCATGATGGGCGGCAAGTTCATGAATTCATTTCCCAAGACGCGGGTCATCAAGAGTCTGCTCATCGCCAATCGCGGCGAAATCGCCATTCGTGTGATGCGCGCGGCCGCGGAATTGGGACTGCGAACCGTCGCCATCCATTCGCGCGAGGACCGTTTCTCGCTGCACCGAACGAAGGCGGATGAGAGCTATCTGGTGGGCGACGGCAAGGGCCCGATCGACGCCTATTTGGACATCGCGGACATCGTGCGCATCGCCGCCGAAGCGCACGTCGATGCAATTCATCCGGGCTACGGTTTCTTGTCGGAGAGTCCGGAGTTCGCCGAGGCGTGCGCGGCGGCCGGGATCATCTTCATCGGTCCATTGCCGGACACCATGCGCCGGCTCGGCAACAAGGTCGAAGCGCGCAACCTGGCGGTCAGCGCGGGGGTTCCAGTGATGTCCGCGACGCCGCCCCTGCCGGCCGACGATGCCGAGGTGATGGCGATGGCGCACGCGGTCGGCTTTCCGGTCATGCTGAAGGCGAGTTGGGGCGGAGGCGGCCGCGGCATGCGCATCGTCGAGGACGACCGCGAACTGATCGCGACGGTGGCCGCAGCCCGGCGCGAAGCCAAGGCCGCGTTCGGCAAGGACGAGGTCTACCTCGAAAAGCTGATACGGCGCGCACGGCACGTGGAAGTGCAGATTTTGGGGGATTCGCACGGCAATCTGGTGCATTTGTACGAGCGCGATTGCACGGTGCAGCGGCGCAATCAGAAAGTCGTGGAGCGTGCGCCGGCATCCTTTCTCAGCGACGCCGCGCGGCACGAACTGTGCGAGGCGGCGCTGAAGATCGGCCGGGCGGTGAGCTATCGGGCGGCGGGTACCGTGGAATTTCTGCAGGACGCGGATACGGGAAAGTTCTATTTCATCGAGGTCAACCCGCGCATTCAGGTCGAGCACACGGTGACGGAATGCGTGACCGGCGTGGATCTGGTGAAGGCCCAGATCCGGATCGCGGGGGGCGCGCGGATCGGCACGGCGCAAAGCGGCGTGCCGCGGCAGGAGGACATTCGCGTGAGCGCGCACGCGCTGCAATGCCGGGTGACGACGGAGGATCCGGAGAACAATTTCGTGCCCGACTACGGCCGCGTCACCGCCTACCGCAGTCCCGCCGGATTCGGCATACGCCTCGACGCGGGTACGGCGTACGCCGGCGCCATCATCACGCGGTTCTACGATTCCTTGCTGGTCAAGGTGACGGCATGGTCTCCCACGCCGGAAGAGACCATCGCGCGCATGCACCGCGCCTTGTGGGAGTTTCGGATTCGGGGCGTGGTGACCAATCTGCGCTTTCTCGATCAACTCATCATGCATCCGCGGTTCGCGAGCGCGGACTACACCACCAGGTTCATCGACGAAACGCCGGAACTGTTTCGCATCCCGCGCAAACGCGACCGCGCCACCCGGCTCCTGAGTTACATCGGCGATGTGATCGTCAACGGCAATCCCGAGGTGAAGGATCGGGCGGCACCCAAAGCGCCGGTGTTTCCACGGGCGCCGCGCGTGCCGCTGCCCGCCGCGCCGCAGCCGGGCACGAAACAGAAACTCGATGAGCTGGGACCCGACAAATTCGCGTCGTGGATGCAGGATGAGCGGCGCGTGCTGATCACCGATACGAGCATGCGCGATGCGCATCAGTCGCTCCTGGCAACGCGGCTGCGAACCCATGACCTCGCGCTGATTGCACCCTACTATGCGGCGCTTCTGCCGCAGTTGTTTTCAGTGGAATGCTGGGGTGGCGCGACCTTCGATGTCGCCATGCGCTTTCTCAAGGAAGATCCCTGGGCGCGCCTCGCGGAGCTGCGCCGGTCGATGCCCAATCTGCTGCTGCAGATGCTGCTGCGCTCGGCAAATGCGGTGGGCTATGCGAATTACCCCGACAATGTGGTGCGGCATTTCGTCGCCTGCGCGAGCGCTGCGGGCGTCGACGTTTTCCGCGTGTTCGATTGCCTAAACTGGG
>JBEKYO010000007.1:0-64321 GCA_049510875.1 Steroidobacteraceae bacterium | reverse complement strand
AGTGGGGGCTACGTCCAAGCCGCGCAACGCCGCAGACGCCCCTCACCAAGCCAACCCGTAGGGACCGGGCAGATTTCGCTTCATCCATCGTTGTCGCCTCCTCATTGGGTCTAACCCAACCACGTCGGCTCCGCCTCGGCTGAAGCGAAATCTGCCGCGGTCGCGGCCACGCGGAATACTCGGACAGGCTCCTAGATTCCGCGTGTACAATTTGAACAATCGATTATGACTGAATGAACGATGTTGCGACTCGCTAAAGCATTCTTGGATATTGCCCTGTGGCGCAGATCGCCGGCTCAGTTGCCGGCGTCGCTGTTTCTGCTGGGGCTGGTGGCCGCCGCGGTGGCGCTGCTCGAGGTGCTGAGCGCGCTGCTGCCGGCCAATCCCAGCGACCACTTGTTTACGCGCGTGCTGTTGAGCGTCGGTTTGCCGCTGGCGTTCGCCTGGGTGGTGCTCGCCGTCGCGCGGCACGGCCAGCGGTTTCTGCAAACCGGCACCGCGCTGCTGGGGGTTGCCGTGCTCGAGGAATTGGTGCTGTATCCCTTGGGCTCGCTGCTCAACCTGGTCGGCTCGGACCGGCCGGCGGCCATCCCCTTGGGCCTGTTGCTGCTGATGGGCCTGATCTGGTATCTGTTCGCCTGCGCCAACATCTGGCGGGCGGCGCTCGATTCGGGGCTGGGGTTGGGGCTGGCCGTCAGCGCGGGCTACCTGCTGCTGTCGATGGTGCTGGAACAGCAGTTCCTGCCGGACGCCTAGGTCAGGCTCCCAGCCATGCACGTGCACATCCTGGGCATCGCCGGCACGTTCATGGGAGGCGTCGCCGCGATCGCGAAGGCCGCGGGATTCCGGGTGACGGGATCCGACCTCAACGTGTATCCGCCGATGAGCACTCAGCTCGATGCATTGGGCATCGACTACGTCCAGGGCTACGGCGCCCCGCAGCTCGACCCGCGTCCCGACATCGTGGTGGTGGGCAACGCACTGTCGCGCGGCACTCCCGTGGTCGAAGCCATGCTCGACCACGGTCTGCCCTACACCTCCGGGCCGGCGTGGCTCGCCGATCAGGTGCTGAAGGGCAGGCACGTGCTGGCGGTCGCCGGCACGCATGGCAAGACCACGACCAGCAGCATGCTCGCCTGGATCCTGGAGCATGCGGGACTCAATCCCGGTTTCTTGATCGGCGGCGTACCCGGCAACTTCGAGTCCACCGCGCGGCTCGGCTCCGCGCCGTACTTCGTGATCGAGGCGGACGAGTACGACACGGCGTTCTTCGACAAGCGGGCGAAATTCGTTCACTACCGGCCGCGCACCGCGGTATTGAACAATCTGGAATACGACCACGCGGACATCTACCCGGACGTCGCGGCCATCCGGCATCAATTCCACCAGTTGATTCGTACCGTGCCGGCGGCAGGCCGCCTGGTCGTCAACGGCGGCGATGCGGAACTCGGGCTCACGCTCGCCATGGGGTGCTGGACTCCGTGCGCCACCTTCGGCGATGCGAACCGCGACCTCGATTGGACCGCGCGCGACGCCATCGGGGACTCTGCGCGTTTTTCGGTGCATTTCAAGGGCCGGCAGGTGGCCGAGGTGGAATGGGCGCTGTTCGGCCGGCACAACGTGCTGAATGCGCTGGCGGCGATCGCGGCGGCTCAACACGTGGGGATCGACCCTGAGCGCGCCGCGCGCGCCTTGCGCGAATTCCGCGGCGTGAAGCGGCGCATGGAGATGCGCGGCGTGGTCGGCGGGGTGAGCATTTACGACGACTTCGCGCATCACCCGACGGCGATCGAAGCGACGCTCCAGGGCCTGCGCGCACGCGCCGGCGCGGCGCGCATCGTGGCCGTGATCGAGCCGCGCTCCAACACCATGAAGCTCGGCGTGCATCGCGATCAGCTGGCCCCGTCGCTCGCGCTCGCCGACCGCTCGTGGTTTCTCAACTCTCCGGATCTGGGATGGGACCTGCCGGCGGCGCTGGGATCACTCGCGGGGCGCGTGCGGTTCGCGGCGACGGTCGAGGCATTGGTGCAGGGTTTGGCCGACGACAGCAGGCCCGGCGACCAGGTGCTCATCATGAGCAACGGCGGCTTCGGCGGCCTGCACGACAAGCTGCTCGCGGAACTGCGCAAGCGTGAGCCGGCGTCGGCGCCGGGCGGGTCGGCGTGACGCCGATCGCGCTGTTCCCGCTCAATATCGTGCTGTTTCCCGACGGTCCGTTGCCGCTGCGGATCTTCGAGACGCGCTACATGGACATGGTGCGGCGCTGCATGCGGGAGGACCAGGGGTTCGGCGTCGTGTTGATTCGCGACGGCAGCGAGGTGGGTCCCGCGGAGACCTACGACGTGGGCACGGTCGCGAAAATCATGGATTTCAACCAGCTGCCGGATGGGCTGCTCGGGCTCACGTGCGTGGGGCAGCAGCGCTTCCACATCGCGAAGAAAACGCTCGCCAAGGACGGACTCAATCTGGCCGAAGTCGAGTGGATCGCGCCCGAGCCCACCGTCCCCGTTCCCGAGCGCCACGCGCATCTGGTGGAGCTGCTGAAAACCGTGTTGCCGCAACTGGGCGAGGGCTATACCCACATCGCCATGCGGCTCGACGACGCGGCATGGGTGGGGCATCGATTCGCCGAAATTCTGCCGATTCCCCTACACGAGAAGCAAAGCCTGCTCGAGCTCGACGACCCCGTTCAGCGGCTCGACCTGCTCGCGCCGCGCGCGCAGCCGGCGCGCCCGGCGTAGAAGCGGCGCAAGCCGACGCCCAGCACGATCGTCCAGGCAAGCACCAGCCAGCCGACGAATCCGTCGAAGCGGCTGAGCAGGAAGCTCAAGGGCGCCGAGCGCAGCGGCTGCGCCAAGGCATGCACCACCAGCATCACCCAGACCCAGCCAGCGTGCAGTCCGATGCACGCCGCGATGTTGCCGGTGGCGGCGCGCACGGCGCCGAGCACGATGCCGACCGCAACCAGACACAGAAACGCGTCGGCCACCCCGAGCGGGTGAGCGAGCAGGCGCAGCGTGCCGCCCAGCAGATCGAGACCGCTCCAGGCGGTCACCTGGTCGGGAGGAATCTTGAAGCCGGCGAAGAAGTGCGTGGCCGAGAAGACGGCGGCGGTCAGCAGCACCGCGGCTGCGGCGCCCGACTCGCGCTCGATCCCGGAATACATGGCTCCGCGCAAGAAGGTCTCTTCGATGAAGGCCACCGCCAGCCCGCTCAGGAGGCGGGCGCCCAAGAGTTTGCCGAGAGCGGCCGCGCCGTATCCCGCGGCCGCCGACCAATCGAGCAGCCCGAGCGCGCTCATGACGGCGGCGACCGCCGCCATGGTAAGGACGCCCAGGCCCAAACCGATCGCCGCCTCCCGCAGGAACAGCCGCCGCGCAATGCCGTAACCCAAGCTGGTGCGGTCCGCGAGCCGCAAACGGCGCGCGCAGAGTACGAAGCCCAACGCCAAGGCCAGCATGCCGATACGCTCGCCGATGCGATGGAAGGGAAAATCGAAATGCGGATGCAGCAGCAACCAGGCCGGATAGGTGAGCAGCGCCATCGCGGCCAGACCGAAGACGATCAGTCCGAGAAACCAGGCGAACGCGCGCATGCCAACCGGAACTAGGCGTGCAGTCGCGGGAATACGGTCTGCGCCGCCGCGATCGTGGCGTCGATGTCGTCCGCGGAATGCGCCGCCGACAAAAATCCCGCCTCGAACGCCGACGGCGCGAAGTAATGGCCCGCATCCAGCATGGCGTGGAAGAACCGCCTGAACCGTTCCACGTCGCAGGCCATGACCTTGGCGAACGAGTCTACGTTCCGCTCGCCGGTGAAGAAGAATCCGAACATGCCGCACACATGATTGGTGGCCAATGGGATGTCGGCCCGCTGCGCGGCCGCCGCGAGCCGCCGCGCCAACGTGTCGGTGGCAAGCTCGAGGCGCTGATGGAATCCGGGAGCCGAGATCAATTCCAGGGTGACGAGGCCGGCGGTCATGGCCACCGGATTGCCGGACAAGGTTCCCGCCTGATAGACCGGACCCAGCGGCGCGAGCTGCTCCATGATGTCGCGCCGCCCGCCGAAAGCGCCGACCGGCATGCCGCCGCCGATGATCTTGCCGAGCGTCGTGAGGTCGGGACGCACGCCGTAGAGCGCCTGAGCGCCGCCGAGCGCGACGCGAAAGCCCGTCATCACCTCGTCGAAGATCAGCACTGCGCCCACGCGGTCGCATTCCTGACGCAGCGTTTGCAGAAAACCGGGCGCCGGGGGTACGCAATTCATATTGCCGGCCACCGGTTCGACGATGATGCAGGCAATGCGATCGCCGATTTGTCCGAACACCTCGCGGACCTGGGCGGCGTCGTTGTAGTTGAGCGTCACGGTGTGAGCGGCCAGCGCCCTGGGAACGCCCGGCGAGGTGGGCACGCCCAAGGTGAGCGCGCCCGATCCGGCCTTGATCAACAGCGAGTCCGAGTGCCCGTGGTAGCAGCCTTCGAACTTCACGATGGTGTCCCGGCCGGTGAAACCGCGCGCCAAACGAATGGCGCTCATGGTGGCCTCGGTACCGGAGTTCACGAAGCGCACCAGCTCGATGGATGGCATGAGCAGGGTCACCCGGCGCGCAAGCGCCGTCTCGACCTCGGTGGGCGCGCCGAAGGAGAGGCCATCCGCGGCCACGGCCTGCACGGCGGCGATCACCTGGGGATGCGCGTGGCCCACAATCATCGGGCCCCAGGAACCCACGTAGTCGATGAAGCGCCGCCCGTCGGCGGCAATCGCGTGCGCGCCAGCCGCCTTCTTGAAAAAAACCGGCTCGCCGCCGACGCCACGAAAGGCGCGCACCGGCGAGTTGACGCCGCCTGGAATGTACTTACAGGCCTCTTGGTACAGGCTCAACATCGATCTCCCACGTTGCGCAGCAGGCGCTCCCCGTCACGCGGCCAGCGCCGCGCGCGGCAAGCTCAAGCTGACTTCGAGGCCGCCGCCCGAACGATTGTCCGCCCTGGCCGAGCCGCCGTGGGCCTTCATGACCTGCGACGTTATCGCGAGGCCAATGCCCTCGCCGCCGGTGTCGCGGTCGCGCGACTCGGCCACCCGGTAAAACGGCTCGAATATACGCTCCAATTCCCCCGCCGGCACGCCCGGACCATGATCGCGGATCGAGATCGACAAGCCGTCGGCCTCGCGACGCGCGACGGACACCTCGACCGGCGCACCGCGCGGACTATAGCGCACGGCATTGCGCAACACGTTCTCAATCGCGCTCGACAGCAGTTCGCGGTTGCCGCGCAGCGTGGTGCGCGCGGCGCCGGAGAGCAGCACGTGGCAATCCTTGACTGCGCCTTCGAAATTCGCATCGCGCACGACCTGTTCGATCACTTCGTCGAGATCGAATTCTTCCCGTTCGAAGGGCGCATCGGTGCCGTGCAGGCGCGCCAGTTTGAGAACCTGGCTGATGAGGCCGTCGAGCCGTTCGATTTCCCGCTCCAGCCGGTCGAGCTGGCGCGGCGCATCGCCGCCCGGATGGCGCGCGAGCCCAAGGGCGACCCGCATGCGCGCCAACGGCGACCGCAATTCGTGCGAGATGTCGCGCAGCAGCTGCGTGATCGCGTCGCGGTTGGCGCGCAGCTGATCCGCCATGGCGTCGAAATCGCGCGCGAGCACCGCGAGCTCGTCCTTGCGGTCCTCGAGGCCGGCACTCACCCGCAGGCGGCCCACGCGCACGTCGAGCTTCTCGGCGGCGAGCGCCCGGGCGCCTTCCTGTATGCGGCGGATCGGCGCGGACAGATGCTGGGCGAGCCACCAACTGGCAAATGCGCTCACCACCAGTGCGATGGCGAGAATGGTCAGCGATATGCCCGGCAGGGAGAGCGCGCCGAAGATGCTCGGGCGCCGCGGCACCAGCAGCACGGTGTAGGTCGAGCCGTCCGGGCCGACGATCTGCGGCGCGAAACGCGGCGCGCGGAAATTCCCGGGCGGCGGAGCGCCCTGGGGCCGCGGCTCGGCGCCGTCCAAGGCGACGCGGTTGAAATACTCCAGGCGCCGAACCGCATTGTCGGTGAGGCGCCGTCCCAGAATGTCCTTGCCGTCCGGCCCGATGATGAAGATGTGGCGGTCGCTGATCGAGTTCTTGTTGGCGGCGAGCCACTCCGTGAGCGCCGCCAGTCCCCCTTTGCCGAGAACCTCCGAGGCCTGGATCGCCACATTCGGCCGCCGCTGCAGTTCGGGCGATTCGTATTCGCGCGCGGCCACCGTAAAGGTGATGGCGATGCTGCCGCCGACGATGAGCGCCATCGCGATCCAGAACAGCACGAAGATGCGGACGAACAGGCTGTGCATCTCAGCGTGCCACGCCGGCCCAGGTGAGCGTGTAGCCCGAGCCGCGCACATTCTTGATCTCGGGGTTCTTGCCCACCTCGAGGTCGAGCTTGCGCCGCAGATTGCTGATGTGCGTGTCGATGCTGCGGTCGTAGGGCACGAGCTTGCGGCCGAGCGCCTGTTCGGTCATGGCTTCGCGCGAGATCACCTGGCCGGCCGACCGCATCAGCAGTTCCAGGACGCGGAATTCCGCGCCGGTGAGGCCGACCGGCTCGCCGCTCACGCGCACCTGATGCGTTCCGGTGTTGAGCACGATGCGGCCCACGGTGAGCTCGTCGGGTACGCTGCCGCGCGCGGCCCGGCTGCTGGCGCGGCGCAGGATGGCACGCATGCGCGCGACCAGCTCGCGCGGATTGAAGGGTTTACTCAGATAATCGTCCGCGCCGAGTTCCAGACCGACGATGCGATCGATGTCGTCGCCGCGGGCGGTCAGCATCAGGATGGGCGTTTCGTAGGACGCCCCGAGCTTGCGCAGCACATCGAAGCCGCCAAGGGTGGGCAGCATCACGTCCAGGATCAGGAGTTGGAATTCGTCGACCTTGAGCGCGGCGAGCGCGTCGCTGCCGTCGTGCACGCTGGTCACCTCGAAATGCTCCGCCTCCAGGTACTCGGTCAGCATTTGACAAAGCTCACGGTCATCGTCCACCAGCAACACGCGCGCCTCGCGGGTGGCGGCCATTTCCGATGATGGTGCATTGGGGTTCGGCATGCCGTTACTCTACTCTCGCACAACCTCCAGGCCAGCGACCCCTATTTTGACAATTCTTGACAGAGGCGGGGGAGGCCAGGCTCCCCTCCACAAAACTTTGCACGGTCTTTCGTCCCCTCTGACACACGCTGGCCCGTTCTCAGCTTAGGATGGAGACCTGGATTTACCCTTAAACGTATTGGAGCAACGATCATGAAATCGATTCGTAATGTGCTGACCGGAACTCTGCTTGCGGGTGGAGCGCTGCTCACCGCCGCTACGAGCTACTCGATCGCGACTGCCGCAGATGCGACCACCACCCCCGCCGTGACCGCGCCCTCGGACGGACACCACTGGCACCACCACCGCGGCGGCTTCTGGCACGTCTACGGGAAACTCGGGCTGACGGACGCGCAAAAGGAGTCCATCAAGGCGATCTTTACGGCGGCCAAGCCGCAGATGACCACGCTGCGCCAGCAGGCCCAGGCCAACCGGTTGAAATTGCTGCAGACCAACCCCGGCGAATCGAACTACAGCGCGGTGGTGGCCGAGGTCGCCCAGTCGAACGCCGCGCTCTCGACGCAACGCGCCACCCAGATGGCGGAGTTGCACGCGCAAATCTACAACAGCGTGCTGACGGCCCCGCAGAAGGCGCAGCTGGCGACGCTGCAGGCGCAGATGGCGGCCAAAATCACGGCCCGGGAATCGGCCCACTAGACTAGACGCAGCCGAAACCGGCGCCGTTCATCGTTGAACGGCGCCGATCCCGTCCTTCTTGAGCAAATCGACGATGCTGTTGCGCCCCACGAGATGGCCGGTGCCGACGATCACGAGATAATTCTTGTCCTCGTTCAACAGCGCCTCGATCTTGGGAATCCATTTGCGGTTGCGCGCCGCGAGCACCGACTGATAGAGCGCGGGATCCCGCCCCAACTCGGACTTGAGCTGGGTCTCGAACCAGGCCGTATCGCCGCGCTGCCACGCGCGCACCATGTCATCGACCTCTTTCGGCAGCGCGCGCGCCTGCTCCAGGCTCGATACCAGGTACTCGGACTGTTCGTTCATCGACAGGGCTTCGAACACCGCGAGCTGATCATGCACCGTCTCCAGGCCGCCGACGCTCTTGCCGTCGCCGTGCGCGCGTTCCAGGAAGTACATTTCGACGCCGGACTGCGCGTCAAAGCCGAGTTCGGTGAGCTGCAGCTGGGAGATCGCCTCGGCCGCGAACCACGGGGCGAAGTGCTCGAAGGTCGCGAGGTCGACGCCGACTTCGCGCGCCAAGGCCGCGGCGTGCGCATAGCGCTGCGGTCCCAGGATCTGCGACAGGCCGGCGCCCTCCGGCAGCATGGCGCCGGCCAACATCTCCGATTGCAATTCCTCGGAATCGACGTCCTCGAGATTGATCTCCATCAGCAGCGCCTTGGCGTCCGCGTAGGCCTGCAGCACGACGGGCGCGAGCGGGTAGTCCTGCGCCCGCAACACGTGAATGGAGCCGAGCAAGTACACGGTGTTGTGCCTGCCGTGCAGCTCCCACAGCGAGTGCAGCGACGTATCGCCGCGGCCGGGCAGTGCGAATGCACAGAGAAAAAGCGCCAGGCTTAGGCGCCGCAGATTCAACGTGCCGCGGCTTGCCGTTCGGTCATGGTGTCCACCCAGCGCACTTCGGAGTGAATGCCTCCATCGTCACGCAGGTCCAGGCGGCGGTACGCCGGCGGAGTCGAGTCGAGCGCATAGCGGTCGCTCTTCGGCAGGAATTGCGCACACGTCGACGGGGTCCCCAACAAGCGCACGCCGTTGCGCTCGCCGTCGTAGGTTTGATGAACGTGACCCCACGCGATGCCGCGAACGTGGGCATGCGCGTCGATGACCCGCCAGAAGTCCTCCGCGTTCGCGAGCCCGATGCCGTCGAGCCAGCGGCTGCCCATGAGGACGGGGTGATGATGCAGGCATACGAGCGCATGCGCGGATGATTTGGTCAGGGCGGCATCCAAGCGCGCGAGTTCGTCGAGCGAGAGCCGGCCGCCGACGTGTCCTTGATGATAGCTATCCAGCATGATGAATTGCCACTTGCCGATGCGGTGCGTGCCGCAATATTGAAATGGCGGCTGCGCCAGACTCTGTCTCATGGCGCCAGGATCGTCGTGATTGCCGGGCACGCATAGAACCGGCTTTTGCAAGCTGGCGAAAATACTCTTGAATCGCAAGTAGCCCGACGGGTCGTCTTGAACGAGGTCCCCGGTCACCAGGATGGCCGCATAGTCGGCAGCTCGTGCGAAGGCGTCGTCCAGCACGTTTCGCAGGCTCGAATCGGTTTCCACGCCGCGCAGGCTGCCGCCGGCATTGCCGTAGAGATGCGGGTCGGTGATTTGTAGAATTTCCATCATTTGCACTGTAGCAAAGCGCTCAGCCCGCTTCGGTGAACTGGGTCAATAGTGTGACAGGCGCGCGCATGGCGCGTTCCCGGCGTGTAGGACGGGTGTCGGTTGCTGGCGACGCCCGCATCGGGGACAATATGCGGCTGACATCCCAAAAGAGCGCACCATGCCCACCCGCCGTGAATTAGCCAACGCCATCCGTGCTTTGTCGATGGACGCCGTGCAGAAGGCCAATTCCGGCCATCCGGGCGCTCCGATGGGGATGGCCGACATCGCCGAAGTCCTGTGGCGGGACGTGCTTAAGTTCAATCCGGGGAATCCCACCTGGCTCGACCGTGACCGGTTCGTCCTTTCGAACGGGCATGCCTCCATGTTGCTCTATTCCGTGCTGCATTTGACAGGATATCCCCTGTCGATCGAGGAGATCAAAAATTTTCGCCAGTTCGGCTCCAAGACGGCGGGCCATCCGGAGCGCGAACTTCACCTCGGCATCGAAACCACCACCGGCCCGCTGGGTCAGGGCTTCGCCAACGCCGTGGGCATGGCGCTCGCCGAGCGCGCGCTCGCAGCGACCTTCAATCGTCCCGGACACAGCATCGTCGATCATCATACCTACGTTTTTCTGGGCGACGGCTGCATGATGGAGGGGATCTCGCACGAAGCCGCATCCTTCGCCGGCGCGCAGAAACTCGGCAAGCTCATTTTGGTCTACGACGACAACGGCATCTCCATCGACGGCAAGGTGGTGGGGTGGTTCGGCGACGACACCGCACTGCGCTTCGAGGCGTATGGATGGCACGTGCTGCGCAGCGTCGACGGCCAGAATGGCGACGCCGTGGCCGCCGCGCTCGCCGCGGCCCGCGCGGAGACCAAACGGCCGTCCTTGATTTGCGCCAAGACGGTGATCGGCTTTGGAGCCCCGAACAAGCAGGGCACCGCCTCCATGCACGGCGAAGCCATGGGAAACGAGGAAATCGCCGCCACCCGCGCGAACCTCGGCTGGACAGCGCCGCCGTTCGAAATACCCGCGGACATCCGCGCGGCGTGGGATAGGCGCGACAAGGGAGCGCGCGTTGAACAGGAATGGCGCGCTCGATTCGCGGCCTACAAGAGCGAATTCCCCGCCTTGGCCGCCGAATTGGAACGCCGGATGGCGGGCGACCTGCCGAGCGGTTTCGGCGATCTCATCAACGCCTACGCCGGGCGCACGCAGGCCGAGGGCAAGGCGCTGGCGAGCCGCCAGTCCTCGCAGGCGACGTTGAATGCCATCGGTCCCTCGATGCCCGAGCTGCTGGGCGGGTCGGCGGACCTCACGCCGTCGAACGGCACGCTGCGCAAGGACTCGGTGGTGCTGACGCCCGAGTCTCCGGGCGGCAATTACCTCCACTATGGCGTGCGTGAATTCGGCATGTCGGCCGTCATGAACGGCATGGCCGCGCATGGCGGATTCATCCCGTACGGCGGCACTTTTCTGACCTTCTCGGACTACGCGCGCAATGCGCTGCGCATGGCCGCGCTGATGCGCTTGCGCGTGGTGTTCGTCTACACCCACGATTCCATCGGCTTGGGCGAGGACGGACCAACCCACCAGCCCATCGAGCACCTCGCCAGCCTGCGCGTCATCCCGCACATGGATCTGTGGCGCCCCTGCGACGCGGTCGAGACCGCCACTGCGTGGGGCGTCGCGCTCGAGAATCGCGACGGCCCCACGTGCTTGATATTTTCCCGGCAATCGCTCGTGCACGAAGCGCGCGCCGCCGCGCAGGTCGCGGCGATCAAACGCGGCGGCTACGTGTTGATCGACTCCGACGGTCCGCCGGAGGCCATCGTCATCGCCACGGGATCCGAGGTGGGCATCGCCGCCGAGGCGGTCCGCACCATGGCCGCCAACGGCAGGAAAGTGCGGCTCGTGTCGATGCCGAGCACCACCACCTTCGAGCGCCAGGACGATGCCTACAAGCAGAGCGTGCTGCCGCCCGCGATCGTGCGCCGCGTCGCGGTGGAGGCCGGCTCGACCGAGCCCTGGTGGCAGTACGTCGGACTCAAGGGCGAGATCGTGGGCATCGATCACTTCGGCGCATCGGCGCCGGCGAAGGAGCTGTTCAAGGCATACGGCTTCACGCCGGATCGGGTGGTCGAAGCGGTCGAGAAAGTGCTGGCCCGATCCGGCGCATAATGCTCGCGCAGCGAGCAACTATCAAACGGGGTCGCCGCGACCCCGTAAGTCCGGCGCGAAGCGCCTGAGGAGTACGATGACAATCAAGGTCGGCATCAATGGGTACGGGCGGATCGGCCGAAACGTGCTGCGTGCGTTGTACGAGGGCAAGCACAAGGACGCAATCCAAATCGTCGCGATCAACGACCTGGGGGATGCGAACACCAATGCGCATTTGACGCGCTACGACACCGTGCATGGCCGATTTCACGGCGACGTGCGCGTCGACGGCGATTCGATGGTGGTGAGCGGCGACCGCATTCGCGTGGTCGCGCAGCGTGATCCGTCGAAACTGCCGTGGGGCGAACTCGGCGTGGAATTCGTGCTGGAATGCACGGGGCTGTTCACCAGCAAGGCCAAGGCATCGGCGCATCTGACCGCCGGCGCGAAGAAGGTGGTGATCTCGGCGCCCGGCGGCGACGACGTCGACGCCACCATCGTCTACGGCGTGAACCACAAAATATTGAAGCCGAGCTTCAGCGTCATTTCGAACGCGTCCTGCACCACGAATTGCCTGGCGCCGCTCGCGAAGGTGCTGAACGACGAAATCGGCATCCTTGCCGGCGTCATGAACACCGTGCACTCGTATACCAACGACCAGGTATTGACCGATGTGTACCACTCCGACCTGCGGCGCGCGCGCTCGGCGACCATGTCGATGATTCCGACCAAGACCGGGGCCGCCGCCGCGGTCGGCCTGGTGTTGCCGGAACTGAAGGGCAAATTCGACGGGTTCGCGATCAGGGTGCCGACCATCAACGTCTCCATGGTCGATCTGAGTTTCAACGCCGCGCGCAAGACCACCGTGGAAGAGATCAACGCCGCCGTCAAGAAAGCGGCCGACGGCGACCTGAAGGGCATCTTGGCCTACAACGATGCGCCGCTGGTGTCCGTCGACTTCAATCACGACCCGGCCTCCTCGACCTACGATGCCACGCTCACCAAGGTGATCCAAGGCACGTTGGTCAAGGTTTGCGCGTGGTACGACAATGAATGGGGGTTCTCCAACCGCATGCTCGACACCACACTGGCGTGGTCGAAGGCGACTTGACGGCGTGCGGCGGGAATTTCCGGCTGGCGGGTGAGCAATGAAAATCATAAAAATGTCGACCGTGGCTATGGCCGGAAAACGCGTGTTGATTCGCGAGGATCTGAACGTCCCCATCAAGGACGGCGTCGTGACCAGCGATGCGCGGATCCGGGCGGCGATTCCCACCATCCAAGCGGCCCTGGCGGCGAAGGCCCATGTGCTGGTCATGTCGCATCTGGGAAGGCCGGAAGAAGGTAAATTCGCCGAGGAGTTTTCGCTCGCGCCGGTGGCCAAACGATTGACCCAATTGCTCGGTATTCCCGTGGCGCTGAAGCGGAATTGGTTGGACGGCGTCAGCGTCGGCGCCGGCGAAGTCGTCCTGCTGGAGAACGTGCGCTTCAACAAGGGCGAGAAGAAGGACTCGGACGAGCTCGCGAAGAAAATGGCCGCGCTCTGCGACATCTACGTGATGGACGCCTTCGGCACGGCGCATCGCGCCGAAGCGAGCACGCACGGAGTCGCCAAATTCGCGAAGGTGGCGTGTGCGGGCCCGCTGCTGGTGAGCGAGTTGTCGGCGCTGGAAACCGCGCTGGAGAAGCCGGCGCGGCCGCTGCTCGCGATCGTGGCCGGTTCGAAGGTGTCGACCAAGCTTACCGTGCTCGAGTCGCTCCTCGCCAAATGCGATCAGCTCATCGTGGGCGGCGGCATCACCAATACGTTTCTGGCGGCGCTCGGGTTCAACGTCGGCAAGTCGTTGCACGAGCCGGACATGCTGGATATCTGCAAACGCTTGCTCGACCAGGCGAAGCAGCGCGGGATCGTGATTCCCATGCCCACCGACGTCGTGGTCGCCACGGAATTGTCCGCGACGGCCGAGGCCGATGTGAAGCCGGCGGGCAAGGTGGCCGCCAACGAGATGATCCTGGACATCGGCCCGGATTCCGCGGAGGAGATGGCCAAGCTCATCGCGGCGGCGGGCACGGTGCTGTGGAACGGACCGGTGGGCGTATTCGAATTCGAGCAGTTCGGCGAAGGCACGCGCACGCTCGCCAACGCGATCGCGCGCAGCAAGGCGTTTTCGCTGGCCGGCGGCGGCGATACGCTCGCGGCGATCGAGAAATACGGCATCGAAGACAGCATTTCGTACATATCGACCGGCGGCGGGGCGTTCCTGGAATTCGTCGAGGGCAAGAAACTTCCCGCGGTCGACATTTTGGAACAGCGAGCTGCATGAGTTTTCTGCTGCGTCGGACCAAGATCGTCGCGACGCTGGGGCCCGCCACGGATGACCCCGACGTGCTGGCGGGCATGATCCGCGCGGGCGTGGATGTGGTGCGGCTTAACTTCTCCCACGGCGCCGTTGCCGACCACGCGCGGCGGTTGCATCTGGCGACGGCGGCCGCCAAACGGGCGGGCCGCTACGTCGGCGTGCTGGGCGACCTGCAGGGACCGAAGATCCGCATCGACCGCTTTTCCGCGGGCAGGGCGCAGCTGGTCGACGGCGCCGAATTCGTCCTCGATGCGAGCCTCGACGTCGATGCCGGCACGGATCTTGCGGTCGGCATCGCCTATAAGAAGCTTCCCTCCGACGTGGCGGAAGGCGACGTATTGCTGCTCAACGACGGGCAGATCAGCCTGCAGGTGCTCGAAACCAGCGGCCCGCGCATCAGGACACGGGTGCTGGTCGGCGGCGAGCTCGGCAACAACAAGGGCATCAACCGGCAAGGCGGCGGCTTGTCGGCCGGCGCCCTCACCGACAAGGATCGCGACGACATCCGCGCGGCGGCGGCGCTGCAGGTCGATTACCTCGCCGTGTCCTTCGCCCGCGACGGCTCGGACATGCACGAGGCGCGCGCCCTGCTGCGTCAGGCCGGCGGCCACGCGTTGCTGGTGGCGAAGATCGAGCGCGCAGAGGCGATCAAGAATCTCTCGGACGTGGTGCGGGCGAGCGACGCGGTGATGGTGGCCCGGGGCGACCTCGGCGTCGAGATGGGCTATGCCGAACTGGCGGGATTGCAGAAGCTCATCATTCAAGAGGCGCGTCACCAGAATCGCGTGGTCATCACGGCGACGCAAATGATGGAATCCATGATCGTCAGCACGATTCCTACGCGCGCCGAGGTGTCGGATGTCGCCAATGCGGTGATGGACGGCAGCGACGCCGTGATGCTGTCCGCGGAAACCGCCGCCGGCAAGCATCCGGCCAAGGTCGTCGAGGCCATGGCGCAGATCATCGAAGGGGCCGAGAAATACCAGGGCGCGCACGTACGGATCCGGCAGCGATCCTCGGGCTATTACGAGCGGACCAACGAGGCGATCGCGGCGGCGGTGATGTACACGGCGAATCATCTGCACGTGAAGGCCATCGTCGCACTGACCGAGTCCGGGGAGACCGCCCTTTGGATGTCGCGCGTACGCTCGGACATCCCGATTTACGCGTTCACCCGCCAGGAGACCACGCTATCGAGGGTGACGCTGTATCGCGGCGTGTACCCGGTGGCCTATGATGTGGCCGAAGAGGATCGCGGCGAGTTCCACTTTTCGATATACCGGCGGGTGCTGGCCCTGAATCTGGTCAAGGACGGCGATCTCATCATCCTCACCAAGGGTGAGCACTCCGGCGTTGCCGGCGGCACGAATTCCATGCAGATATTGCAAGTCACGCACAAGTAGCCATGGCCCAGGAATTTCGCGGCACCGACCGCTACATCGCAACCGACGAATTGATGGCGGCGGTCAATGCGGCCATGGTGCTGTCGCGGCCGCTGCTCATCAAGGGCGAACCCGGGACCGGCAAGACGCTGCTCGCGGCGGAAATCGCCCGGGCGCTGTCGAAACCCCTGTACGAATGGCACATCAAATCCACCACGAAAGCGCAGCAAGGTCTGTACGAATACGACGCGGTTTCGCGCCTGCGCGACTCGCAGCTCGGCGATCCGCGCGTCAAGGACATCCGCAATTACATCGTGAAGGGCAATCTTTGGGAAGCGTTCGAGTGCGACGAGCAGCCCGTGCTGCTGATCGACGAAATCGACAAGGCGGACATCGAGTTTCCCAACGACCTGCTGCGCGAACTCGACCGCATGGAGTTCTACGTGTACGAAACGCGCGAGACCGTCCGCGCGAAGCAGCGGCCCGTCATCATCATCACCAGCAACAACGAAAAAGAGCTGCCCGATGCGTTCCTGCGACGCTGCTTCTTTCATTACATCCGTTTTCCCGATGAAGCGACGATGACCCGGATCATCGACGTGCACTTTCCGCAGCTGAAGCAGGATCTGCTGCGCGAGGCGCTGACGACGTTCTTCAAGATCCGCGAAACGCCGGGCTTGAAGAAGAAGCCCACCACCTCGGAACTCCTGGACTGGATCAAGCTGCTGGTGGCCGAGGAGATACCGGCCGACGTGCTGCGCGGCGACGATGCGAAGAAGCTGATTCCGCCGCTGTATGGGGCGCTGCTCAAGAACGAGCAGGACGTGCACCTGTTCGAACAACTGCTGTTCCTCAACCGCCGGAATGCTCGTTAGGTTCTTCCTGCTGTTGAAGCGCGCAGGCGTACCGGCGTCCATCACCGAATTGTTGACGCTGCTCGAGGCGCTCAAGGCGGGCTTGAGCGAGGTCAGCGCCGAGCGATTTTACTACCTGGCGCGCACCTGCCTGGTCAAGGACGAGCGGTACTACGACCGATTCGACCAGGTCTTCGCCGCGCATTTCAAGGGCGCCCAGGACCTGTACGCGCAGCTATTGCGCGAGCTGCCGCCCGACTGGCTCGAAAAAATGCTGGTGCGGGAACTGAGCGAGGCGGAGAAGGCCGCAATCGAAGCGCTCGGCGGCTGGGAAAAGCTGATGGAGACGCTCAAGCAGCGGCTCGAGGAACAGCGCGAGAGGCATCAGGGCGGCAGCAAGTGGATCGGCACGGGCGGCACGTCGCCCTTCGGCGCCCATGGCTACAACCCCGAAGGCGTGCGCATCGGACAGGATAAATCGCGCAATCGCAGCGCGCTGAAGGTCTGGGACAGACGCGAGTTCGCGAATCTGGACGACACCGTGGAGCTCGGGACGCGCAACATGAAAATGGCGTTGCGCAAGTTGCGGCGCTTCGCGCGGCGCGGGGCGCCCACCGAACTCGCCCTTGCCGATACCATCGATGCGACCGCGCGCGCCGGGGGATGGTTGGACTTCAAGATGGTTCCCGAACGCCACAACGTGGTCAAAGTGCTGCTCCTGCTCGACGTGGGCGGCTCGATGGACGACCACGTGCGCACGTGCGAGGAGTTGTTCTCCGCGGCGCGCAGCGAGTTCAAGCATCTCGAGCACTTTTATTTTCACAATTTGCCCTACGAGGCCCTATGGCGCGACGCCGTACGGCGCTTCAACGAGCACGTCGGCACGGTCGAGGTCATGCGCACGTACGCGTCGGACTACAAGCTGATTCTGGTGGGCGATGCCACCATGAGTCCGTACGAGTTCACCTACGCCGGCGGCAGCGTCGAACATTGGAATGCGGAGCCCGGCAGCCTGTGGCTGCGGCGGCTGACGCAGGCCTACCCGAAATTCGCCTGGATCAATCCGCAGCCCCGGGCGCAATGGCAGCATACGCAATCCACCCTGCTGATCCGCGACGCGCTGGAAGGGCGCATGTTTCCGCTCAACCTGGCGGGTTTGGATGACGCGATCGACGCGTTGAGCTAGGAGTGACGCAATGCCACTACCGGGCGAATTTCGGTAGCATGCCGGGGTGCATCGCGTTCTTGGGACAGCGAGAACAAACACGTGGATGAGGAGCCACCCGACCTCGGCTTGGTATTGACCGGCGGCGGCGCCCGGGCCGCATACCAGGTCGGCGTACTCAAGGGAATCGCCGGACTCGTGCGGCGCGGTTCGGGCTGTCCGTTTCCCGTGATCACCGGCACGTCGGCGGGCGCGGTCAGCGCGGTCGCGCTGGCGTCCGACCCGGCGCATTTCCGCCAGGCCGTGTACGCCATCGAGCGCGTGTGGCGCGACTTCCGGGTCGACCAAGTGTTCAAGGCCGATACGGTGAGCATATTGCGGTCGGGGCTGCATTGGATGCTGGCACTCGTGTCGGGCGGCTGGCTGGCGCACCCGCCGCACTCGTTGTTCGACAACTCTCCTCTGTGGGACCTGCTGCGGACCAAGCTGAATTTCGACGGCATTCCGCGCGGCCTCTACAAGCGGCATCTCGACGCCGTCGGCATCTGCGCCACGAGCTACGCCGATGCGGACTCGATGACGTTCTATGCCTGCGCCTCGGCCATCGATCCATGGCAGCGCGCCTTTCGCAAAGGCGCGCGAGTGCAGCTGACGCTGGATCATCTGATGGCGAGCCTGTCCATCCCCTTCTTGTTCCGGCCGATCTTCGTGCACGAGCAGTACTTCGGCGACGGCGCCATGCGGCAGACATCGCCGTTGAGCCCGGCGCTGCATTTGGGCGCCAATCGCCTGCTGGTCATCGGCGTCGGCGATACGGATACCTCGTCCTTCAGCCCGCGCAACCGCACGCTCGAGCCGAGCTTCGGACAGATGTTCGGCTTCATGCTGGACTCGCTGTTCATGGATCAGCTGCACGCGGATCTGGAACACATCAAGAGCCTCAATCAGGCCTCCGGCGCGCGTCCGATCGAGGCGCTGGTGATAACGCCCTCCCAGGACCTCTCCGATATCGCGCGCCGCCACCGCCATGAATTGCCGCGCGCCCTGCGGGCGCTGCTGCGCACCCTGGACGCCAACAACACCTCGGGCACCCACCTGCTCAGCTATTTGCTGTTCGAGCGCGGCTACACCCGCGAATTGATCGCGCTGGGGCAAACCGATGCGCGGGCGCGCGCCGCCGAAATCCGTAAATTCCTGGCCCTGGAGTACGCGCCGGGATACCGGGCGCCGCGCGGGTCGCGGCCGGCGTGACGCCGCGGCTACCGCGCCGCGTCAGGATTTCTGCAGGGAATCGTGCCGGGTCATTACCTCGGGATAGGCCTGGCGAAAATGCTCGGCGAGGCGTTCGGCAATGTACACGGAGCGGTGCTGGCCGCCGGTGCATCCCACGGCGACAGTCAGGTAGCTGCGGTTGGCCTGGGTGAATTCGGCGATCCGTTGCGATAGGAATTCGATGAGATCAACG
This sequence comes from Steroidobacteraceae bacterium, assembly GCA_049510875.1. Classification (GTDB taxonomy): domain Bacteria; phylum Pseudomonadota; class Gammaproteobacteria; order Steroidobacterales; family Steroidobacteraceae; genus Bog-1198. The sequence goes on along the minus strand of JBEKYO010000007.1, from coordinate 45,514 downwards.
AGCATGCGACCCACGCTCGGGTGACTCGCGAGATATTGGACCACCGCCGGATCGCGACCGGTGAGACCCCGAAGCGAATGTTCCCAGTAGGGATTCGGCAAGGCGCGAACATCGAAGACGAAGTCGGCATCGCCGGGAATGCCGTGCTTGTAGCCGAAGGATTCGAACATCAGCGCCACGCGGCCCTCGTGCCGCCGGTCGATGCGCTCGCGAATGCGTTCGCGCAGCGCATGCACCCCCATGTGCGAGGTGTCGATCACCACATCCGCCGCCATCGTGATCGGTTCCAAGAGCCGGCGCTCCGCGGCGATGGCCTCGCGCAGGCTGACTTCGCCCGAGACCAGCGGATGCTTGCGGCGCGTTTCGGCGTAGCGCTTCAGCAGCACCTCGTCGTTGGCGTGCAGATACAGGACTTCGCAGTCGATGCCGCTGCGCCGCAGCTCGGACACCAGCGCCGGGATGGTTTCGATCTCGCAGCGCCGATTGCGCGCATCGAGCCCCACCGCGGTCCGGGGGTAGACATCGTCGGTCCCCCGGATCGTGTGGGAAATGAACGGCTTGAGCAGGGCCGCGGGAATGTTGTCGACGCAGTAGAAGTCGATGTCCTCCAGAAGGTGCAGGGCGACGCTCTTGCCCGAGCCCGATAAGCCGCTGACGATGATCAGGCGCATGGACGAAGCGGGGGCTCCTCGCCGTTCATGATGCCGAGCGCGCCTTGATCACGTCCTCGGCGTGGTGATCGGAGGCTTTTTCCTTGTGCTTCTTGACGCAGCGGTCGAGTTTGTCGGCGAGCGCATCGATCGCCGCGTACATGTTGGGTTCGGTCGCATCCGCATGAATTTTGTTGCCGCGCAGTGTCAGGGTCGCCTCGGCCTTGTGCCGCAGCTTTTCCACGGTGAGTACGCAATGGACATCGATGACCTGCTCGAAATGTCTGGAGATTCGTTCGAATCTCTTCAAGACATAACCACGCATGGAGTCGGTGATTTCCACATGATGACCGCTGAGATCGAGCTGCATGAGGCTCCTCCTAAAAGTCGACGTGTTTCATGACGCGCGGGCAGCAGCACGTTTCCGTTCATTGGACGGCGCGATTTGCATGCCCTCGCGATATTTGGCAACCGTGCGCCTGGCGACCGGTATGCCTTCCTGAGACAGAATCTCCGCCAGCTTGCTGTCGCTGCAGGGATTCTCAGGATTCTCTTGGGAAATCAGCTTCTTGATCTTGGCGCGGATGGCGGTGGAGGACATCTCGGTGCCGTCCGCCGCCTCGACGTGGCTCGAGAAAAAATAACGAAATTCGAACACGCCGCGCGGCGTATGCATGTATTTGGCGGTGGTCACGCGGGAGATGGTCGATTCGTGCATTTCCACCGCTTCGGCCACGTCCTTCAGGATCAACGGCTCCATCGCCTCTTCGCCCAATTCGAAGAAGCTGGTCTGGCGCTGCACGATGCAGCGCGCCACCTTGATCAGGGTCTCGTTGCGGATCTCGAGGCTGCGCATCAGCCAGCGCGCCTCCTGCAACTGGGTCCGCAGCATGGCATGGTCGGGCGCGCGCGATATCAGGTTCGCATAACTCTGGTTGACGCGCACGCGCGGGATGGTCGCCTGATTGATCTCGACGATCCACCCGTGGTCGGTGCGCCTCACGAAAACGTCGGGGATGACGTACTCGGCCTGCGCCGGGTTGACGGCGGCGCCGGGCCGCGGGTGACAGGATCTGACCAGCGCGAGCGCCATCTCCAGGTCGCTTTCGTTGCAGCGCAGCTGGCGCCGCAGCAGCACCAGCTGACAACCTGCGACCAGGTCGAGATGCTCGAGTGCGACGCGGATCGCGATGTCGCGCGCCGGCGTGTCCGGATGCAGCTGGCGAAGCTGCAGCGCGATGCACTCGCCCAAATTGCGCGCGCCGACGCCCGCGGGTTCGAGCGATTGCACGGCCGCCAGCACGCGCTCCACGTCGCCGGGCGTGGCCTCGATCTCCGGCAGCAGGCTCAAACGGATCTCTTCCAGATCGTCCTTGAGATAGCCATCATCGGTGATGGCATCGGTGATGACGCGCGCGATGGCGAGGTCGACGGCCGATAGTTTGGCGAGTTCCAGCTGTTCGATGAGCTGTTCCTGCAGCGTCTGACCGTGCTGGTCGCTGAAATCCCCGCTGCGATCGTCGTCGCCCGACCAGGGAGAATCGGACGGGCCGCTGGTCTGTTCGCCCCAGGCCTCGTCCGCAATCTCCACTTCCGGCTCTTCGCGCTGGTCACTGGCCGTGGCGTGGCCGTCGAGTTCGGTGTATTTCTCCTCGACCGGCGCCTCCTCGCGCTCGCGTACCGTATCCGGCGCCGCGTCGAGAGCGAGTTCGTCCTCCGCCTCGAGCATCACGTTCGTCTCGAGGGTCTCACGGACATGAGCCTGCAAATCCAACGATGGCAGCTGCAGCAAGCGGATGGCCTGCTGCAGCTGCGGCGTCATCGTCAGCTGCTGGCCAATGCGAAGCTGCAGACTTGGCTTCAACATAGTTCTTTCAGATCCAAGCCTACAGTTTGAAATCCTGGCCCAAGTACACCTCACGGACCTGCGGGTTGGCAAGAATCTGGTCCGCAGAACCGGAAGCGAGCACCGTACCTTGGCTAACGATGTACGCACGGCCGCAAATGCCCAACGTCTCGCGGACATTATGATCCGTAATCAGCACACCGATTCCCTTGTCCGATAAGTGCTTGATTATTCTCTGTATATCAGCCACGGAAAGGGGATCTACCCCGGCGAAGGGTTCATCCAGGAGGATGAACTGCGGGTCCGCTGCCAGCGCCCGGGCAATTTCCACGCGCCGCCGCTCGCCGCCCGACAAGGACAGGCCCAGGCTGTCCCGCACATGGCCGATGTGCAGCTCCGCCAGCAACTCCTTGAGCCGCTCCTCGCGCTGGGCGTAATCGAGTCCCGGGCGCGTTTCCAGAATGGCCATGATGTTCTGCGACACGGACAGGCGGCGAAACACGGACGGCTCTTGCGGCAGGTAGCCAAGCCCCAATTGGGCCCGGCGGTGCATGGGCAGGCGCGTGATGTCGCGGTTGTCGAGATAAATCTCGCCCTGTTCGCATTTGGTGAGTCCCACGACCATGTAGAATGCGGTGGTCTTGCCGGCCCCGTTCGGACCCAGCAGGCCCACGACTTCGCCGCTCTCGACCTCGATCGACAAATCCCGCACCACCTGCCGTGACTTGTAGCTTTTGGCGAGGTTCAGTGCCCGCAGCACACTCATGGTTTGGACGGCGGCGGCGTGATCACGATGTGCACGCGCTGCGAATCCGGTTCGGTGCCCTCCGCGACGATGCTCCTCGCCACCAAGTTGTACTTCACGGAGTCGCCGCGTATTTCCGATTGGCCGTCGTTCAGCCACGCGTTATTGAGCAGTGTCACGATGCCCTTGCCCGCGTCGTAGTCGATGGTGTCGGCATGCCCGTGCGCCAACTTTCCGGTCTTCTCGACCCGATCCTCGAACACCGCCGGATTGCCGGTGGCCACGGCTTTGGAGAGCTGCTGCCGGTAGAACGTGATTTGGGCCTCGTCGGAACCCACCTGTCCTTGGTCCATGGTGATTTTGACGTTGCCGTGAAACACCCACAGGCTGTTGTCGAAATCGACATTGGCGCTGGGCCGGCTGCCCTCACCCTGGCGGGTGCCCTGGCCCTGGTCGGCCGAGATGGACATGTCGCCCTGGGTGATCTTGACCTTGTGAAACACCATGTTATCCACGGTGTAATCGAAGGACTGGGCGTCCAGGACGATGGTCTGCTGCTTCGCAGGAGCGGCGGCGTGGATGCCCGGCGCGGCCAGCACCGCGAGCACGATCAGCGCCGGCGTCTTAGGGTTGAAATCGGCCATTGACTCTCGAATCCAGGTGCAGCGTGCGCTCTTTTAAGTTCGCCCTGAGGCCGCGGGCCGTCAGAGTATGCGCGCCGAAGTCGACGCGCACGTCGTCCGGCGTGGCCGCGATCGAGCCGGGCACATCGTAGCTCAGCGCTTCCGTGTGAACTATAACGGTTCCCGCGTGCTCGGTGCTGTCGCCCTGCAGTTGCACGTGGCCGGCGACGTCGATGACCTTGCCGCCCGGTTCGACACGGCCGGTATCGCCCACCAACAACCAGGTCTGCCCGTTTGGCGCCTGGTAATGCACACGGACATTGGACAGGGTGACTTCCGTACCATGATCGACTTGATCGATGCGTTCGGCCTCCAGGCGAATGGTGGGGGCTCCGTCCGCGTCAAAGTCGGTCAATGTGGCGTTCTTCAAATAGTAGCCCGGCAATTCCGCCTTGCCCGTGCTCTGAGTCGGCGCCGGACGATGCGCGGGCGAACTCAAGATCCAGGTGCTGACCGCGAGCGCCACCACCGCGAGCAGGGTAAAGGTTCTAAACAGCATGGCCCCAAGCCTGCCTCAAGATTCTGCGTGAGCCGCTCCGGGCCCGCAGGATCGCGTCGGTGAGCTCGCGCACGGCGCCTTGTCCGCCCGGGGCCATGCTCACCCAATGGGCGGCCGCGAGCACCAGGGGATGCGCGTCGGCCACGGCGGCGGCGAAGCCCACGGCCGACATCAGCGGCAGATCGGGCGTGTCGTCGACGATGCACGCGCAGGCCAGGGGTTCGATGCCGAGACGGCGGGTGAGTGCGGTGAGCGCCGCGACCTTATCGGCGCAGCCTTGCACGACGTGGCGTATCGACAGGTCCCGCATGCGCGCCGTCACGGCCGCGGAGCGGCGCCCGCTGAACGCCGCGATCTCGACCCCGCTTCCGCGCAGCAGCGTAAGACCGTGGCCGTCGCGCACGTGGAACACCTTGAGCGCCTCGCCCTTGGCTGAGAAATACAGGCGCCCGTCGGTGAGCACGCCGTCGACGTCGAGGATCAGCAGCTCGATTTTTCGCAGCGGCACGGGCTTGCGCGCTTTCAAACGACACCGGCGCGCAGCAGATCATGCACGTTGAGCGCGCCCACCAGGACGTTGTGCGCGTCGACCACCACCAGCGCGGTGATGCGATGAGTCTCCATCACATGCACGGCCTCGGCGGCGAGACTGTTGGCGCGCACGGTCTTGGCGTGCCGCGTCATGACCTCGTCCATGCGCGTGGTGCGCACGTCCGCGGCGCGATCGAGCGCGCGGCGCAAATCGCCGTCCGTGAAGACGCCGAGGACGTGATCGGTGTCATCGACGATGGCGGTCAGCCCCAGGCCTTTGCGCGTCACTTCCATGAGGCCGTCCGCGAGCGTCGTGCCAGGCAGCACCTTCGGCACATCCGCGCCGACGCGCATCACGTCCTTGACGTGCATGAGCAGCCGCCGCCCCAGACTGCCGGCGGGGTGGGAGCGCGCGAAATCCTCCTCGGTAAATCCCCGCGCCTTCAGCAGGGCGACCGCCAGGGCATCGCCCACCGCGAGCGCCGCCGTGGTGCTCGCGGTGGGTGCCAGATTCAGCGGACAGGCTTCGGCGGGCACGCCGATATCCAAGTGCACGGTAGCGACCCGTGCCACCGTCGACGAGGAGTTGCCGGTAAAGGCGATCAGCGGCACGCCCAAGCGCTTGATGATGGGCACGATGGTGAGGATTTCGTCGGTTTCACCGGAGTTCGACAAGGCGAGCACGGCGTCGTCGCGGGTAATCATGCCGATGTCGCCATGACTGGCCTCGCCCGGGTGTACGAAGAAAGCCGGGGTGCCGGTGCTGGCCAGCGTGGCGGCGATCTTGCCGCCGATATGGCCCGATTTGCCCATGCCGGTCACGACGATCCGGCCGCGGCAGTCCAGGCAAATTCTGCACGCGCGCGCAAACTCCGCCCCGAGGCGGGGGACCTGGGCCCGTAGGCCGTCGATCTCGATGGTGAGGGCCTGACGGCCGAGTTCGACCAGGGCTTCGTCGGTGAAGGACGGGGCCTTCGATGCGAGGTTCATCGGTGAATGATACCGCGGATGAAGGCATCTCAGCGCGGGTGGGGTAAGCTGTATATTTATGCGCTTCGCGCAACTTTCAACGGGGTCGTCCCGACCCCGAACTTAAGGGCGGGGCCATCGCGGCCCCGTTGAATTCGGCGCAACGCGCCCAGGAGAGTCATGAGCCCACAACAAGTAGCCGCGCTGATCCAGGGCGGCCTGGCCGGTGCCCAGGTGACGGTTACCAGCGAGGATAACGTCCATTTCGAGGCCGTGGTGGTGTCGCCGGCATTCGCCGGCAAGCGCGCATTGCAGCGCCACCAACTGGTGTACGCCACATTGGGCACGGCGGTGGGCAACGAGATTCATGCGCTCGCCCTGCAGGTTTTCACCCCCGCTGAATATGCGGACCAAAGCCGTGGATAAATTGCAGATTCAGGGCGGAATTCCGCTCTCGGGCGAGATCCGAATTTCCGGCGCCAAGAACGCGACGCTGCCCATCCTCGCCGGCTGCTTGCTGGCGGACGGTCCGGTGACCGTGTCGAACGTGCCGCACCTGCAGGATGTGACCACGATGATCGAATTGCTGGGGCGCATGGGCGTCTCGGTGACCATTGACGAGAAGATGCGCATCGAAGTCGATGCCTCGACGATCAAGGAGTATTTCGCGCCCTATCAACTGGTGAAGACCATGCGCGCGTCCATTCTGGTGCTGGGTCCCCTGGTGGCGCGTTTCGGATCCGCCGACGTGTCGCTGCCGGGAGGCTGCGCGATCGGCGCGCGCCCGGTCAATATTCATGTTGCCGGCCTGCAGGCCATGGGCGCCGACATTCACATCGAGAATGGCTACATCAAGGCGCGTGCCGGGCGCCTGCACGGCGCGCGGCTGGTGTTGGAGACGGTTACCGTCACCGGCACGGAAAATCTCATGATGGCGGCCACGTTGGCCGAGGGCCAGACCATCCTTGAGAATGCGGCGCGCGAGCCCGAAGTCGTCGACCTCGCCAATTTCCTGATCGCCATGGGCGCCAGGATCAAGGGCGCGGGCACGGACATGATCGTGATCGAAGGCGTCGAACGGCTCAACGGCACCGCCTACGAGGTTCTGCCCGATCGAATCGAGGCCGGTACCTATCTGGTCGCGGGAGCGATCACCGGCGGCCAGATTCGCGTCAAGAACACCCGGCCCGAGCATCTCGACTCGGTGATCGGCAAGCTGCAGGAGGCCGGCGCCAAGGTCGGCGTCGGCGATACCTGGATCGAAGTCGACATGCGCGGCCGCCGCCCGAACTCGGTCGACATCCGCACGGCTCCGTACCCTGCGTTTCCCACGGACATGCAGGCGCAATTTGCGGCGCTGAACACCGTCGCTACCGGCGTCGGCACCATCATCGAAACGATATTCGAGAATCGCTTCATGCACATGCTGGAGATGCGCCGCATGGGCGCCGAAATCCGGCTCGAGGGCAATACCGCCATCATCAAGGGCGTCGACCGGCTGACCGCCGCGCCCGTCATGGCCACGGACCTGCGCGCCTCGGCGAGCCTGGTTCTGGCGGGGCTGGTGGCGGACGGCCGCACCGAAATCGAGCGCATTTATCATATCGACCGAGGCTACGAGGCCATCGAGGAGAAGCTGCAGCAACTCGGCGCGAGAATTCGCCGCACCCCGGGCTAGCCGGCGCAGCCCCGGGGTGCGGCGCGCCTAGGGCTGCTGCACCTGGTGCGTCGGGCGCTCGATCACCTTCACCGTGACTTTGTAGGCCGTATGCTCCAGGTAGGCCGTACGCTCGTGCCGCCCTTCCAATTCGACGCTCTCGCCGGGTTGGACTGCGGCGAGCCGGCTGACCAGGTCCTGCGCGCTCCTGACCGGATCGCCATTCAGTCCGGTGATCAAATCTCCGGGCCTGACGCCGGATTCGAAGGCAGGACTCTTGACCAGGATATTGACCACGGTGACGCCGACGTCGGCGCCGATGCCGAGCTGTTCCGATTGTTCGGCGGACAGATCCTCGGGCATGAAGCCCAGCCAGCCGCGCACCACGTGGCCCTTGCTGAGTATCTGTTCCGTGACGCCGCGCACCAGGTTCACCGGAATCGCAAAACCGATGCCCTCGGGTCCGCCGGAAGAGCGATTGAGAACCGCCGTATTGATTCCCACGAGATCGCCGTTGGCGTCGATCAGCGCGCCGCCGGAATTGCCGAGATTGATGGCTGCATCCGTTTGGATGAAGTTCTCAAAGGTGGCGAGGCCGAGTTGACCGCGCCCGGTGGCGCTCACGATGCCCTGGGTGACGGTTTGGGAGAGGCCGTAGGGATTGCCGATGGCAAGTACGATGTCGCCGACCCGCAAGGTATCGGAGCGACCCATCGGCATGCTGGGCAGGCCGCCGATGGACAGGTGCAGAATGGCGATGTCCGTGTCGGGGTCCTGGCCCGTAATGGTGGCGTCGGCGATGCGCCCGTCCGCCAACTGCACGCGAATCGAGTCGGCGCCGGCGATCACGTGTTGATTGGTGATGATGGTGCCGGCAGGGTCGATGATCACGCCCGAACCCAGGCTGCGTTCGATGCGTTGCCGGTAGCTCGGCCAGTAGTCACCAAAGAATTGATCGACGGGCGAGGACTGGGTGCGCTCGGTGACCACGCGAGCGGTATAGATGTTCACCACCGCGGGCGCGGCGCGCGCCACCGCGTCGGCAAAACTCAGGATGGGCGATGCGCGGCGAACATCCACGGCGCCGCCCTGTGCCGGTGCAAGCGCCGCGCTTTGGGGCGCCGGCGTGGCTCCCAGCAATGCGGGCTTCCACCACACCAACAGAAACGCCGCTGCCAGACCGACAATCACCGCCCTCAAGAGAAAACTGACGAATTTTCGTGCGCGGTGCAAGTATTAGCGCTCCAGATGCCTGCAGGGCCGGGCACTCAATCCGTGTATAATGCGCCCGCATCATTCTTTCGGAAACACTACAGCCATTGGGGTTTACGTGAAGTTTTGTCAACATTGCGTGTGCCTCCGAGAATGAGCGATCAGGTCGACCACAGTCGGCGACGCTTGTTGACCGCCTTCACCGCCGGCACCGGCGCGATCGGCGTGGCCTTTGCCGCAGTGCCTTTCCTGTCCTCGTGGCAGCCCAGCGCACGCGCCAAGGGACTGGGCGCGCCGGTTTCCGTGGATGCGTCCAAGCTCGAAGTCGGCCAGAGTTTGAAGGTCGCCTGGCGCGGCCAGCCGGTGTACATCGTGCGCCGCTCCAAGGCCGCCATCGATCAACTCGGCGGCCACAACGAGCTGTTGGCCGACCCCAAGTCGCTGGATTCGCTGCAACCGCCCTACATCCAGGCCAAGGGTGCGGCGCGGGCGCTGAACCCGGAGTTCTGGGTGGGCTTGGGCGTGTGCACACATCTCGGGTGTTCGCCGCTCGGCGCCTTCGAGCCCAATAACGCGACGCAGTTGGCGGGGACGGATTTGGGCCAGGGTTGGCCCGGCGGATTTTATTGTCCGTGCCACGGTTCGAAATACGACATTTCCGGCCGCGTGTTCAAAAGTATGCCGGCGCCGACGAATCTCACGGTGCCGCCCTACACGCTGACGGGCGACGCGCTCATCACGATAGGCGTGGACGCGGCATCGAAGACGTAGCGGACGAAACAGCTCGAGTCATGCGACGAACGGAGAGGCAGAGCGATGGCCGCAGCATCTGATTCCACCGACCCCAGCAAGTCAGGCGGTCTGCTTGGCTGGATCGATGCGCGCTTTCCCTTGAGCAAATTGTGGAGGGAACAGGTAGCGGAGTACTACGCGCCGAAGAATTTCAATTTCTGGTACTACTTCGGCGTTATCGCGACCGTGGTCCTGGTGAATCAATTGGTCACCGGGATCTTTCTGACCATGAATTACAAGCCGTCCGCCGCCGAGGCATTCGCTTCGGTGGAATACATCATGCGGGACGTCGATTGGGGCTGGCTCATACGGTACATGCATTCGACCGGAGCCTCCGCGTTCTTCATCGTCGTCTACCTGCACATGTTTCGGGCGCTGCTGTACGGATCGCACCGCAAGCCGCGCGAGTTGCTGTGGCTGTTCGGTTGCGTGATATTCGTGCTGCTGATGGCCGAGGCGTTCATGGGCTACGTGCTGCCGTGGGGCAATATGAGCTTCTGGGGGGCGCAGGTGATCACGTCCCTGTTCGGCAGTCTGCCCATCATCGGTTCGGCATTGGTCGAATGGGTCCGCGGCGATTACGTGATCGCCGATGCCACCTTGAATCGCTTCTTCGCGCTGCACGTGGCTGCGGTGCCGCTCGCGCTGGTGTTCCTCGTGATCGCCCATCTGATGGCGCTGCACGAGGTGGGCTCGAACAATCCGGACGGCATCGAGATCAAGAAGCTCAAGGATTCGGCCGGCCATCCGCTGGACGGGATTCCGTTTCATCCTTACTACACGGTGAAGGACACGATGGGGATCGCGGCATTCCTGCTGGTGTTCAGCGCCGTCATATTCTTCGCGCCCACCGTGGGCGGCTTGTTCCTCGAATCCGCAAACTTCGAGCCGGCCAACCCGCTGCAAACACCGCCGCACATCGCTCCGGTTTGGTACTTCACGCCGTATTACGCCATGTTGCGCGCCGTACCGTCCTTCGCGGGCACGCAGGTGTGGGGCGTGCTGGTCATGGGATCCGCGATCGTGGTGCTGTTCTTCCTCCCCTGGCTCGACCGCTCGCCGGTCAAATCGATTCGCTACCGGGGGCCGCTCTACAAAGTGGCGCTGGGGATTTTTTCCGCGTCGTTCATCATCCTGGGCGTGTGCGGAATGAGGCCGCCGTCCGGCATCTATCCGCTGCTCGCGAAAATCTGCACCGCCCTGTATTTCGCGTTCTTTTTGTTGATGCCTTGGTACACGAAGATCGACAGCGTGAAACCGGTGCCGGAAAGGGTCACCGGACATGCGTAAGCATTTGGTTTTGATGGCAGTTGTGATGGCCGCGGCGGCCGCGCCGCCGGGCCGGGCCGAAGAGGGCCAATCGCTGCCGAAGGCCGGAACCGACTTCAGGGACGTGCAGTCGCTGCAGCGCGGGGCGCGCTATTTCATGGATTACTGTGCCGGTTGCCACTCGCTGACCTATCTGCGCTACAACCGCCTGGCGAAGGACCTGCAGATTCCGCAAGCCGAGCTCGCGGCCAATCTGATGTTCGCGACGACCAATGCGTACGATCACATCGTGTCGTCCATGCCGCCGGACGACGCGCTGGTCTGGTTCGGCAAGGCGCCGCCGGATCTGACTCTCATCGTGCGGATGCGAGGCGTGGACTACGTCTACGCGTACCTGAAAGACTATTATGTCGACAAGACGCGCCCGTGGGGGGTCAACAACCTGGTGCTGCCGGGCACCACCATGCCCCCGGTGTTGTCTCATCTGCAGGGACTTCAGCAGCCGGTGTTCAAGAATGAGCCGGACGAGCACGGCAGCGCTAATATGGTGCTGGTGGACGTCGCCCCGATGTCGGCAGGCGCGTTGAAGCCAGAGGAGTATGATCGATTCATACGGGACATCGCGAATTTTCTCGATTACGCGGGGGAGCCCGTCAAGTCGAAGCGTCAATCCCTGGGCGTTTATGTGATGTTGTTTTTGCTGGTGTTTTTTGCTTTCGCATTCCTGCTGAAGAAAGAATACTGGAAGGACGTCCACTGACGCATCGACGGGAGCGGCAGGTTGGGGCTCCCGTTTGTCCTATGGTCTTGGGAGATCGCGTTTGGCACGTCGCTCGGTAATGACTCTTTTTTCGGCGCCGACTGACCCGTGGAGTCACCGGACGCGCTTGGTCCTCGCCGAGAAGGGAATTGCAATCGAGTTGGTGAATGTCGACCTGCACAAGCTGCCCGAAGACCTGCTCGACCTGAATCCTTACCACAGTGTGCCGACCCTCGTGGACCGGGATTTGGTCCTGTACGATTCGCGGGTCATCATCGAGTACCTGGACGAGCGTTTCCCGCATCCGCCGCTGATGCCCATCGATCCGGTGACCCGCGCGCAATTTCGTGTGGCCCTGTACCGCGTGGAACGGGACTGGTATGCGCTGGCGCACGACATCGAGCAAGGTGCGCTGAGCAAAACCGCCGAGCACAGCCGCAAGGTGCTGGGCGAGGCCATCAGCGCGAGCGCCGAGGTGTTCAAGGCGAAGCCGTTTTTCCTGAGCGACGAATTCTCCCTGGTCGATGCCAGCATCGCGCCCATTTTGTGGCGCCTGCCGTCGTACGGCATCGAACTGCCGGCTCAGGCGCAGCCCATCGTCAAGTACATGAACTCGATCTTCTCGCGTTCGACCTTTCGCGCCTGTTTATCCGAGGCCGAACGGGGCATGCGACATTGAAACCGCGGGGCCCCGATCGACTGCGACCTTCGACGGACAGGCGCCCATGAAACCGCGCCGCCCCTATCTGCTTCGTGCCCTGCACGAGTGGATTACCGATAGCGGCGAGACGCCCCATATCGTCGTGGATGCGGCCGCGGAGGGCGTCACCGTCCCGCGCCAATACGTCAAGGACGGCAAGATCGTCTTGAACGTCAGCTTCTCGGCCACGCAGATGTTGAAGCTGGGCAACGACTTCGTGAGCTTCGAGGCGCGTTTTGGCGGGATGGGCTTCGCGGTGCTGGTGCCGGTGCGCGCCATCCTCGGCATCTACGCGCGCGAAACCGGCCAGGGAATGATTTTTCCCGAGGGTGACGCGGATCCCGATCCCACCGACGCACCGCCGGCGGCTCCCGCCACCGGCAACTCCGCGCCCGCCGGTCACAAGCGGCCGAAGCTCCAGGTCGTCAAATAACGCAGGCGCGCGTCAACCGGCCCGGAACGCATCTTTGACCCAGGTCAGTTCCGGTGGTGCGCCGGGCCGATCGTGCAGCGCAATGACGTCGAAACGCAGCACGCGAGCGCGCCAGCCGGGGTGACGTTGCCACTGGAACTGCGTGGCGCGAATGAGCTTGCGCTGCTTGTGGCGGGTCACGGAGGCCAACCCGCCGCCGAACGCCAGGCGAGCGCGCTGCCGCACTTCGACGATCACCAGCACCTCGCGATCGAGGCACACGATGTCGATCTCGCCGGCCCGGCAGCGCAGGTTGCGGGCGACGAGCGTCAGGCCTTGCGACCGCAGGTACGCACACGCCAACACCTCGGCCGCCGCACCGCGCTGCAGATGTAAGGCCACCATGGCCGCAGCGTGCCATGCAATGCCCTGCCGGGTCGCGTTCCGAATGCGGCGCGTCCGCGCCGAAATGGCCGCTGGCGCGCGTCAGTGAACGCCGCGCGCCAGCATTCGGCGGATGCGGTTTTTCGAGGTGCTGGTGAAGTGGCGCTCCGCGGCATCCAAGCCCTCGATCGAAACGATGGTTTCAACGCGATTTCGGCCCTTGCTCTTGGCCAGGTAGAGGGCCGCGTCCGCCAGTTGGAGCAGTCCGGATTGGCCGTCGCTATAGGTGGGAACGACCACGGAGTAACCGATGGACGCCGTGACCCAATGCCAGGGGTTGCCCTGATGCTGGATGCCGAGGGCGAGAATGGCTTCGCGGATCCGTTCGAGCACCTTGAGGGCGCCGTCCGCCGCGGTGTGCGGCAGCAGCAGCGCAAATTCTTCCCCGCCGAAGCGCGCCGCGAAGTCTTCCGGCCGGTGCACGTGCTGCGCAAGCGCCTCGGCCACGGCGCGCAGGCAGCGGTCGCCCGCGAAATGCCCATAGAGGTCGTTGTACTGCTTGAAATGGTCCAAATCGATCATCGCCAGCGCGAGGGGCTGGCGGTAGCGGATGGCCCGGTTCCATTCTTGCGCGAAGCGGTCGTCGAAGGCGCGGCGATTGGCGATGTTGGTCAATCCGTCGAGCGCCGCGAGCCGGGCCAGGCGCTCGTTCGTGTGATGCAGTTCGCCGGCCAGGCGCTTGCGCTCCATGGACATGAGCGAGGCGGGAAACAGCGCGATCAGGTGGAAGCCGAAGTAGATCTGCAGCGCCAGATCCCGGGATATGCCGAGGTCGCTCGGCCACACGCCGAAGGGGCCCTGCGCATTGCCGGTGAGGTACACCGCGATGAACAACACCCCGACCACCGCGACGGCGGAGCCCGCGAAGGACAGCACGGAGTCGACCGCCAGCAGCAGCGGGTAGAGCAAGAACGCGAGCGAGTAGCGGTTCAAGGAAAAAATCAGGTCGGCGCCCGCAAAGGCCGCGATCAGCACTGCCATCGTCTTGGGCAGCGCCCGGCGCTGAACCAGGCTGCGCATCTGCGGCGATTGCAGCGACAATGCCAGCGGCATGATGGCTGCCATGCCGAGCGCGTCGGCCGTCGCCCAGTTGTTGAATGCCAGCAGGAAAGACTGGCCTTGGGCGTAGTGGAAAAGAGTCGCCGCCATGAGGCCGGATATTCCGGGGCCCAGCACCAGCGCGGCGGCGAAGCGCTTGAAGATGGCGCGCGTGCGCAACCAGCTGTCCAACGCCGTGAACGGGGGCAGCAAGCAGGCGCTCACGAGTACTTCCGTGGCGGAGCAGATTCGCTGACCAATCTCCATGATCGGCAGATTGTTGTCCAGACATTCGCCGATTCCGGTGCCGATCTCGATACCGAGCAGCATCCAAGGCCACGCGGATCGGGGCCGCATCAGGAGCAGCGCCACATTGACTCCGTTCAGTGGCCACACGATGGTCCATGGGTCGCTGAAGGCGAAGCGATTCAACGCAACGTCGACAATCAAGTAGACGAGCGCATACACGGCGACGGTCTTTGCGGCGCGCGCCCACGTCGGCGGAATCGACTGCCATCCAACGGAATGCACGGCCTGCCCCGGTGAGAAAGTGTGAATACTGAGCCCGAGCGTGCATCGACCGACGCACACGGAGGCCGTGGTATCGCATTTTCCGGGCATGGGCAGAGTGACGACCGTCTCACTCTGGCAGATATATGAGGATCAGGCGCGCGGCCGCTAGAGGTCGGCAGGAACCCCGTTTCTCATTTGCGCCCAATCGAGTTCGCGGCGAATGCGGTTGTGCTCATCCAAACGCAGTTTACCCGTCACTCCGTCAATTTCGCTCGAGCCGCTCAGGCTGTTCGCACGCAGCGCCGGCACGAGGCGATACGCGTCGAAGCCGAAGGCGTAGAGGCGATCGCGCCGCGCGGTGCGCGCCGGCCACGCACCGCGTACGCCGTCGCGGATGCGGGACGTGACGGGATCGGACGACACCATCCACGGCATGTCCGGGAAGGACAGTCCTTCCAGATCGCCATTGGCGCCCGGGTCCGGCTCGAAACTATCGGAGGTGGCATACACCGGAATGTCGCCCGCGTAGTGAAACTTGAGCTGCGACACCATCAGGCGCGCAGGCCCAGGCGTGCCGGCGACGAACACGAAGTCCGCGTCGCCGCGGTGAGTTGCCGGCTCGCCCTTGGCTCCGTGGACCTGCAGGGTCTGCTTGATGACGTCGGAGAAATCAGCGCGGCCGGATTCGTAGCGTCCGCTGTCGATGACGCTGCCGCCGAGATGCGTCAGTTCATCCGCGAACGCCGCACCCACGCGGGTGCCCCACTCGCCATCCGGGAGAAGGGCCACGCCCTTCAGCTTGCCGTCGGCGACCAAACGCCGCGCGACGATCCGGGCTTCATCCTCGGGCAGCAACGCGAATTGATAGAAATCGCCCGGCGCGTTGGCGGAGTCGGCGAGAAAATTCAGCGCCAACACCGGCGTGCGGCCGGCGGACAGCGGCGCGATGGCGGCAACGTCTTCCTTGGTGAGGGGACCCACCACGAAGCTCGCGCCGTCCTGGATCGCGTGCTGATAGGCTCCGGCAACCGATTCGGCCGCGACGTCGTAGACCTTCAGCCGCGGACGCGAGGCGGCAGCCTGTTCGAGGTATCCGGCGATGAATCCGTCGCGAACCGCCGTTCCCACGGCCTCGGCGCGGCCCGACAGCGGCAGCAGCAGCGCGATCTGGTCCGGATATTCGGTGGCGACGGCGAGTTGGCTTTGCGCGAGCGACAGCACGCTCTGGTTCGCCGGATGCTGCGGGTACAGCCGGCGCCAGTTCTCGAGAGCGGCGGCCGCATGCATGGGATCGCGCTGCAGTTCGACGGCGACCGGCCCCAATTGCAGCCAGCCGTCTAGGATGGGATCGGATTTTCCCGGGACCGTCAGCGATTGTCCGCGTTCGGCGGCGCTGCGGATCTTGCCGAAGAGTTCGGCACGGCTGGCGCGCAGGGCGGCCGGGTCCGTCAAGTAGCGTTCACGCTCGACGAAGGCACGCGTGCCCTCGACCGGATGGCCGGTGAGGAATGATGCCTCGCCGCGGATATACCAATCATTCTGAGCGAGGTCGGGCGCCGTGGGCACGCCGATGGAATCCAGTTCGCGGATGGCGCGCGCGCCGTCGTTCTCGGCCAAGGCGATTTCCGCGGCGACCAGGGCGAGCGAGGTGGGTTGTCTGGTGCGCGCGTCGGCCGATACGGCCGCCAGCGCTTGCTTCGCCTGCGCCACGTCGCCGGCGGCCACCCACTGTTCCGCGCTCAACAGCTCGTAGCTGTCGTGCCCGGCGGGATCTGCGGTGCCGGTTGCGAGTTCCGCGTAGGCGCGCGCAGCGTCCGCATGGCTGCCCCCGTCGGCCAGGGCCTTGGCCCGCGCTTGCTTGTCGACGGGAGTTTCGACGGGTCTCATCAGGCTGCAGGCCGCGGTGATGAGGGAGAACGTCAACATCATGTAGAGCGTCAGCCGTGGACGCCGCGACATCGCTGCCATACCCTTCGGTTCCTCGAACTTCGAATATAGGCGCGAAGTATAGTGATAATTCCGACGCCGGGGCGGCTCTACGTGGTGGCGACGCCAATCGGCAATCTGGCCGATTTGAGCCCCCGGGCGCGCGCCGTGCTTGCCGACTGTGCGCTGGTTGCGGCCGAGGACACGCGGCACACCGGCGTCTTGCTCAAGCACGTCGGCGTGACGACGCCGCTCCTGTCGCTGCACGACCACAACGAAGCGCAGCGCGCGCCGGAGCTGATCTCCCGGCTGCGCGGCGGCGCGTCGATCGCCCTGGTGAGCGATGCCGGAACCCCCGCCGTCAGCGATCCGGGGTTCGAATTGGTGCGCGCCGCGGCCGCGGCCGGCATCGAGGTCGTCGCGGTCCCCGGCCCGTGCGCGGCAGTGGCGGCGCTGTCGATCGCCGCCCAGCCGACGGATCGGTTTTGCTTCGAGGGATTCCTGCCGGCGCGCGGCAGCGCCCGCCGTGCGCGGCTCGAGTCGCTCAAGCTCGAGCCACGGACCTTGGTGTTCTATGAGTCGCCGTACCGCGTGGTGGAAACTCTCGAGGACTGCGCGGCGTCGTTCGGAGCGGAGCGGGCCGCGACGGTGGCGCGCGAGATCACCAAGCTGCACGAGACCACGTACCGCGGTTCGCTGGGCGAATTGGCGGCGCGCGCCGCTGCCGACGGCGACTTTGCCCGCGGAGAGATCGTGCTGGTCGTGGGTGGGGCGCCGCCGCCGGCGGAGGGGGCCCTGGGAGGCGCGGATGGCCACGGGGGAGAGCTCGACCGCGTGCTCACCGCCCTGCTCGGCGAGCTGCCGCTGAAACAGGCGGCGCGCCTGGCGGCGACAATCGCGCAGGTGCGCGACAACGAGGCATACAAGCGCGCATTGCGCCTGAAGGACGGCTTCTCGTAATGGCGCTCGCATTCGGCGGCATACCTGCGTATGGTGCACGCCGGAGTCGGCCAGGCAGTCGCTGTGCGCGCAAGCGCATGGAGGAAAGTCCGGGCTTCACAGGGCACGGTGCCAGGTAACGCCTGGGAGGCGCGAGCCTACGGAAAGTGCAACAGAAAGATACCGCCTAAGTACCGCGCAAGCGGTGCCGGTAAGGGTGAAATGGTGCGGTAAGAGCGCACCGCGCTGGTGGCAACATCAGTGGCACGGCAAACCCCACCTGAAGCAAGACCAAATAGGGAAGCACGCGGCGCTTGCGGCCGCAGTATGTGGCCCACATACAGGCTTCCGGGTAGGTCGCTAGAGCTGCGCGGCGACGCGCATCCCAGAGGAATGACTGCCCACGACAGAACCCGGCTTAACGGCCGACTCCTTTTTAGTGCTGACGCACCCTGTCAACGGGGGCGCAGGACCGCCCCCGACAGACAGGCGCGCGAAACGCGCGGGAAGACCTAAGAACCCGCATACATCACTGCGCCATCACAAATACTGGCTAACAGGTTGATTCGAAACAGAGTCGTGCCTGGTGATGCGCGACCACCCGCAAACTGTGACCTAAGTCACTGTTGTCGCGGGTTTTTTTTAACTTAAGTCGTTGACAGTGCGGCGCCACGCTCCCTATAGTGGGGCCCGGTGGGAAAAAGTGGGAGAAAATGGGTTGCGATGCCCATTACACGATGTTCAGGGGCGCCAATAAGTTAACTCTCGATGCGAAAGGCCGGATGGTGATGCCCACCCGGTATCGGGAGCGGCTGCAGGAACGTTGCGGTGGGAAATTGGTGGTTACGGTCGACAAGGATCAGTGCCTGTTGATTTATCCGCTGCCGGACTGGGAAGAGGTGGAACGCAAGCTGATGCGGTTGCCGGCGTTCAACGCCCAGGCGAGGCAGCTCCAACGCCTGATGGTGGGCCATGCCACTGACCTCGAGATCGACAACCACGGGCGCATCTTGCTGCCCCCCAATTTGCGGGAATTCGGTTTGCTGACGCGCGAAGCGGTGTTGATCGGGCAGGGAGTGAAGTTCGAGTTGTGGGACGAGACGCGCTGGACCGAACGTCGCGACCAATGGTTGGCAAGCGACGAGCCTGCCGGCGACCTGCCAACCGATCTCGAAACGTTGTCGCTCTAGTGTCGGGTAGCACAACGGCCGTGGAGCACACGCCGGTACTGTTACCTCAAGTACTGGCTGCATTGGATATACGGGCGAGCGGCGTCTACATGGACGCCACTTTCGGGCGGGGCGGACACGCGGGGGCCATTTTGGAAAAGCTCGTCGCCGACGGCCGGTTGGTGTGCCTCGACCGCGACCCTGTCGCGGTCGCCGAAGCGCAGCGCCGCTTTGCGGCCGACCACCGGGTATCGGTCTTTCTCGCGCGTTTCTCCTCGCTGGCGGCCTGCGCAGACAAGATCGTTCCCGGCCTGAAATTCGACGGCATTCTCTTCGACCTGGGCGTGTCCTCGCCGCAGCTCGACGACGCGTCGCGCGGCTTCAGCTTCATGCAGGACGGACCGCTCGACATGCGCATGAGCAGCGGTGAGGGCATGAGCGCGGCCGACGTCGTCAACGGCGCGCCGGAGAGCGAACTCATCCGCATCTTCCGCGAATTCGGCGAAGAACGGTTCGCGCCGCGCATCGCGCGCGCCATCGTAGCGGACCGCGTCTCCAAGCCGTTCGAGCGCACGCTGCAGCTCGCCGAGATGATTGCTCGAGTGGCGCGCGGCCGCGATGCGGGGGGGCGGTCCTCCGACGGCCGCGCGCGCCACAAGCATCCGGCGACGCGCGTTTTTCAGGCGCTGCGCATCCACGTGAACGGCGAACTCGGCGAACTCGAGGCGGCGCTCGAGGCGGCCTTCGAGCGCCTGGCGCCGCATGGGCGTCTCGCGGTGTTGAGCTTTCATTCGCTCGAGGATCGGATCGTCAAGCAGTTCATGCGCCGACACGCGTCGACCGACCCCGTGTATGCGGGACTGCCTTTCGTGCCCGCCCACGCAGCGCCCAAGCTCAGATTGGTGGGCAAGCCGGTCAAGGCCGACGCCCTGGAGACCGCGCGCAATCCGCGCGCCCGAAGCGCGCGCTTGCGCGTTGCCGAACGTTTGACCACGGGGATCGCAGCATGAGAATTCGCAGCCTGCTTCCATTCGCGCTTCCGGTGCTGTGGCTCGCCGTCCTGGGCTCGGGAATGCTGGCGATCTACGCGCGCCACGAGGCGCGCGACCTGTTCGTGCGCCTGGAGAAGCTCAACGCCGAGCGCGATTCGCTCGAGATGGAGTGGGGCCGCCTGCAGCTCGAGCAGAGCTATTGGTCCTCGCCGGCATTCGTCGAGCGGGTGGCGAACGCCAAACTGCAGATGAACCTGCCGCAAAGCCACGACGTGCGGATCGTGCGGCCGTGAGATCCCGCGCCGGACTGCGGCCGCGCTCCAGCGACAACGAGGCTCAGGTGAGGAGCTTTCGCTGGCGCTCATCGGTGGTGCTCGGCTTGGTGGTGCTGGGCGCCGCCGGTCTCGCGGCGCGCGCCGTCGAGTTGCAGCTACTGGACCATGGATTCCTCGCCAAACAGGGGGACGATCGGTCGATGCGCGTGGTCAAGATCGCCGCGCATCGTGGTGCGATCACCGACCGCTCGGGCGAACCGCTCGCCATCAGCACGCCGGTCGACAGCGTGTGGGTCAATCCGCAGGAACTCAACGACAACATCGATCAACTGCCGAAACTCGCCAAGGCGCTGAAGCAGGACCCGCAGTTCCTGGCCCGGCGCATCACCAGCAATCTGGACCGGGAATTTCTCTACCTCGTCCGGCACATGCCGCCCGACCAGGCGGCACACATCAAGGCGCTGGGGATTCCGGGCGTCAATCTGCTGCGCGAATACCGCCGCTACTATCCGGCGGGCGAGGTTGCCGCGCACGTGGTCGGCTTCACCACCATCGACGACACCGGGCAGGAGGGGCTCGAGCTCGGCTTCGACCAATTGCTGAACGGCGAGGACGGCGCCAAGCGCGTCATTCAGGACTTGTACGGCCGCTATGTCGAAAACATCGAAAGCATTCGTGCGCCGCGGCCGGGCCGCGACCTGGTCACGAGCATCGACCTGCGCATTCAGTATCTAGCCTATCGCGAACTGAAAGCGGCGATGCAAGAATACCGCGCTCAGGCCGGATCCGTCATCGTCATCGATGTCGACACCGGCGAGGTATTGGCGATGGTCAACCAGCCGTCCTACAACCCCAACGACCGCGATCAGCTGAAGCCCGGCCTGTATCGAAACCGCGCGGCCACCGATATTTTCGAGCCCGGCTCGAGCATCAAGCCGTTCATCATGGCGGCCGCATTGGCGTCCGGGCAGTACCGCATCGACAGCGTGGTCGACACCGCGCCCGGGTTCCTCAAGGTCGGCACGAAGGTGTTCGAGGACGAAACCAACCTGGGCGCGGTGGACCTCGCGACCATCCTCGCAAAGTCCAGCAACGTGGGCACGGCCAAGGTGGCGCTGTCACTGAAGCCGGAACAGATCTGGAAGACGCTCACGGGCCTGGGGTTGGGTCAGGTAACGGGCAGCGGCTACCCCGGCGAGTCGGCCGGCATGCTCTCGAGCTATGCGCACTGGCGTCCCATCGGCATCGCAACGCTGTCCCACGGGTATGGCCTGTCCGTCACGCCGCTGCAGCTCGCGCATGCCTACGCCACCATCGGCGCCGGCGGCATCAAGCGTCCCCTTTCCTTCGAGCGCGTGAGCGGACCGGTTCCGGGCGAACAGGTGCTCGATTCCAAGGTGGCGCACGAACTGGTGCAGCTGATGGAGCAGGTCATCGAGAAAGGCGGTACCGCGACGCGCGCCGCGGTCGTGGGCTACCGGGTGTCGGGCAAGACGGGAACCGCGTTCAAATCGATTGCAGGCGGCTATTCCACCGACAAAATCATGGCGGTGTTTGCCGGCTTGGTGCCGGCGTCGCACCCGAAGCTGGCCACGGTGGTGGTGATCGACGAGCCGAGCCGGGATGTGCGGCAGGTCGGCACGTTGGCCCAGGGCGGCACGGTCGCGGCGCCCGTGTTCTCGAACGTGATGTCCGGTGCGCTGCGGCTCATGGACGTGCCGCCGGACGATCTGCAGAACGTGCCGGCGGCAACGCTGGTACAAGCGAACGAGACCCCGTGAGCGTACCGGCGCGCAGCGTTTCCTTGACGTGGCTGTTCGACGGCATCGCGGCGCTGCCCGCGAACGACGCGCAGGTCAATGATCTGACGATCGACAGCCGCGACGTGCACGCCGGCAGTTTGTTCTTCGCCCTGCACGGGCAGAGATCGCATGGCTTGCAATTCGCCGCGGAAGCCGCGCGCCGCGGTGCCAGCGTGGTGTTGTGGGACCCGACGGATGCGCCCCCGGAGGGCCCGGGGGCCGTCGAGAACGCCCTGACCGCGAACGCCGCGGTGTTCGCAGCCCCCGTGGCCGGGCTGCGCCAGCTGCTCGGCCGAATCGCGGACCGGTTCTTCGGGTGGCCTTCCGCGAATCTGCGCATCGTCGGGATCACCGGCACGAACGGCAAGACCACCTGTGCGTATCTGCTGGCGCAAAGCCTGCAACGCGTGAATTCCGAGGCCGGGTTCATCGGCACCATCGGTTGGGGACGCATCGGCGCGCTCGAGACGGCGAGCGGGCGCCGCGACGCCCACACCACGCCCGATGTGGTAAGCGTGCATCGCCGCTTGTCGGCGCTGCGCGCCCAGGGCGTGCGCGACGTTGCAATGGAAGTGTCCTCGCATGCGCTCGATCAAGGCCGCGTCGACGGGGTGCGCTTCCATTGCGCGGCGTTCACCAATTTGACGCGCGATCATCTCGATTACCACGCATCGATGCAGGACTACGGCGCCGCCAAAGCGCGCCTGTTCGCCGTCCCCGATCTGCAGCAGCTCGTCATCAACATCGGGGATGCGTTCGGCCGCGATTTCGCGCGCAGCTACGGCGGGCACGTGCCGCTCACCGCGGTTTGGGTGGGCGCGGGCGACTCCGGCTGGCTCGGGGATCGATCGCTCGTGGCCGAGGACGTGAGGCTCGATTTGCACGGCATATCCATGGCGCTGCGCGGCAGCTTCGGCGAGTGCCACTTGACCACCCGGCTGCTGGGCCGATTCAACGCCGAGAACTCGGTCATCGTCATCGCGTGTCTGCTGGGACTCGGCGTGGCCTTGGACGCCGCCGCGGCGGCGCTCGCCGGGTGCGCACCGCCGCCGGGGCGCATGGAAGTGATCGAACCCGCACGCGGCGGCAAGCCGCTGGCCGTGATCGATTACGCGCACACGCCGGATGCCCTGGCCAAGGCGCTGCGCGCCCTCAAGGAGCATTGCCGCGGGGCGCTGTGGTGCGTGTTCGGTTGCGGAGGCGATCGGGATCCCGGAAAGCGCCCCCTCATGGGCGCCGTCGCCGACGAATACGCCGATCAAATCATCGTGACCGACGACAATCCGCGATCCGAGAATCCGCAAAACATCACGCGCGGCATCACGGGCGGCATCAAGTCGCACGCCGTTCGCGTGATCCACGATCGCGGCAAGGCGATTGCCACGGCTCTCAGCGAGGCCGCTTCCGCCGACACGGTGCTGATCGCCGGCAAGGGTCATGAGGATTATCAGATCTACGGCGACGTCACCCGCAGCTTCAGCGATCGCCACGAAGCGCAGCGCTATCTGGGGGCGGTGGCATGAGGGTGCGGCAATGAAGCGCACGCTCGCCGACGCGGCGCAGGCGCTCGGTGGCCGCCTCATCGGCGAGGACATCCGCTACGCCGCGGTGTCGAGCGACAGCCGCACCTTGGAACCGGGCGCGCTGTTCGTGGCGCTGCGCGGCCCGAACTTCGACGGCGCGGAGTTCGTCGCCGCGGCCGCGGCGCGCGGCGCGGTCGGCGCTCTGGTGGAGCGGGCGGTACCGGGGGCGCTCGCGCAGATCCTCGTGCCCGACGCGTTGCGCGCCCTGCAGCAGCTGGCGGCGCTCTGGCGCGCCGATTTCGCCATTCCCATCGTCGCGATCGGCGGCAGCAACGGCAAGACCACGACCAAGGAAATGACCGCCGCCATCCTGTCGCGCAGGGGCGCGTGCATGGCGACGCGCGGCAATCTCAACAATCACATCGGCGTGCCGCTGACCTTGATGCGGCTCGAGCCCTCGCACCGCTGCGCGGTGGTGGAGATGGGCGCCAACCGCATCGGTGACGTCGCCGAACTGGTCAAGCTGGCGCGGCCCACGGTCGGCCTCATCACCAATGCCGGAGCCGAACACCTCGAGGGGTTCGGCGACTTGGACGGCGTGGCCAAGGGCGAGGGCGAAATGGTGGCGGGCCTCCCGGCCGGGGCCACCGCCGTCATCAACGCCGACGATCCCTATGCCGCGTATTGGCGCAGCGTCGCCGGCGCGCACCGCGTCGTGACCTTCGGCGTGCACGCCGCGGCGGGCGGCGCGCCTGCCGATCGACCCGCGGACTTCAGCGCGAGGAACTCCACTCAGAGCATCGAGCGCGGCGAATTCACGACCCGCTTCACGTTGGCGTGCCCGCTCGGCGAGCGCGAGATCCTGCTTAAGGCGGGCGGCGCCCACAACATCGTCAACGCGCTGGCGGCGGCGGCCGCGGCGGCCTCCGCCGGGGCGTCGCTCGAGGACATCGGCGCCGGCCTTGCGGATTTCCGGGCAGTGGCCGGCCGGCTGCAGCTCAAGGCCGGCGTGCACGACAGCTGGATCATCGACGACTCCTACAATGCCAACCCCAGTTCGGTGCGCGCCGGACTCGAGGTGCTCCGGGCGCTGCCCGGCGCCACCTGGCTGGTGCTCGCGGACATGGCCGAGCTGGGGGAGCAAACCTCGGAGAGCCACGCGCACATGGGCAGTTATGCGCGGGAGTGCGGCGTCGCGCGCTTGTTCGCGATGGGGCCGCAGAGTTCACGCGCGGTCGAAACCTTCGGCGCCGGCGGCGAATGGTTCGCCGACGCCGACTCGTTGATCCGGCGGCTGCGCGCCGAACTGGCGCCGGGCGTGACGGTGCTCATCAAGGGCTCGCGCGTCAATCGCCTGGAGCGCGTGGTGCAGGCGCTCGCCGGCGGCGGGAGCTGATCGCATGCTGCTGTACCTCACCGAGTATCTCGCCAAGTTCTACTCCGGCTTCCACGTCTTTCAGTATTTGACGCTGCGCGGCATTCTGGCGGCGATGACGGCGCTCGCCATGGCATTGTTCATCGGGCCGAAGATGATCGCCGGGCTGACGCGCTACCAGATCGGCCAGCGGGTGCGCACGGATGGGCCGCAGTCGCACCTGCAGAAATCCGGCACGCCGACCATGGGCGGAGGCCTGATCCTGGTGGCCATGGTAATCGGCACGCTGCTCTGGGCGGATCTGTCGAGCCGCTTCGTCTGGATCCTGATGGCGACCACGCTGGCCTTCGGGGCCATCGGCTTCTACGACGATTACCTGAAATTGGTGGTGGGCAATTCCAAGGGCTTGGCGGCGCGCTACAAGTATCTGGCGCAATCGCTGGCGGCGCTGGTCACGGCCTACTGCCTGCACAGTTTCCATCAGACGGCGGCGGAAACCACGCTGTACGTGCCGTTCTTCAAGACGGTGGCGGTGCCGATGACCACCTTCGGTTTCGTCGCCTACGCATACATCGTGATCGTCGGCACCAGCAACGCGGTGAATCTCACCGACGGCCTGGACGGTCTCGCGATCATGCCCGCGGTGATGGTGGCGACGGCGCTCGGCATCTTCGCCTACGCCACCGGCAACATCAAATTCGCGGCCTACCTGCAGATTCCGTACATCAACGGGGTGGGGGAACTGCTGATCTTCTGCACCACGCTGACGGGCGCCGGCCTGGGGTTCCTGTGGTTCAACGCCTACCCCGCGGAAGTGTTCATGGGCGACGTCGGCGCGCTGGCCATCGGCGCGGCTCTGGGAACGGCCGCCGTCATCGTCCGCCAGGAAATCGTGCTGTTCGTGATGGGCGGAGTATTCGTGCTGGAGACCGTGTCCGTGATGCTCCAGGTTGCGTCCTTCAAGCTCACGGGCAAGCGCATTTTCCGCATGGCGCCGCTGCATCATCATTTCGAACTGAAGGGGTGGGCCGAGCCCAAGGTCATCGTGCGTTTCTGGATCATCAGTTTCTTGCTCGTTCTGGCGGGTCTCGCGACCTTGAAGATCCGCTGATGGCAAGTGTCGTGGTCGGCCTCGGCAAGACGGGCGTTTCATGCCTGCGCTACTTCGCGAAGCGCGGAATCGCCGCGTCCGCCACGGATTCGCGCCGGGCGCCGCCGGGACTTGCCGAGTTGGGGCCGCTCGCCCAAGAGACCGACATTCGCCTGGGCGGTTTCGATCTGACGCTGCTCGACGGCGCATCGCAGTTGTTGGTATCGCCCGGCGTATCGCTCGACGAGCCGATCGCCCGGGCGGCGCGCGCGCGCGGCATCGAAGTGCTCGGCGATATTGAATTATTCGCCCGCGGCGTGCGTGCGCCGGTCATCGGCATCACGGGCACCAACGGCAAGAGCACCGTGACCAGCCTGGTCGCCGGCATGGCCGGCGCCGCGGGGCGCCGCGTCCTGGCCGGCGGCAATCTCGGCGTGCCGGCGCTCGATCTCCTGGAGCAGCCGGTTCCCGATCTCTACGTGCTCGAGTTGTCGAGCTTTCAGTTGGAGACGACCTGGTCGCTCGAACTCACGGGCGCGGTGGTGCTCAACGTCAGCGCGGACCACATGGACCGCTATGCGACCATCACCGACTACGCCCGCGCCAAGTCACGCATCTTCGCGCATGCGGCCACCGTGGTGCTGAACGCCGACGATCCCCTGGTCGCGGACATGCGCGGCACGGCCGCGAACAGCCGGCGCGTCGTGACCTTCTCCACGCAGCGCGCCGACGCCGACTACGGCTTGCTGCGGTCGGGGGACCGGACCCTGCTGCGCCGCCGCGGCGAGGGCATCCTCGATCTCGCGCGCATGAAGATCACCGGCCTGCACAACGCCGCGAATGCGCTGGCGGCGCTCGCATTGGGCGATGCGGCCGGCTTGCCGCTCGCCGCGATGCTGAGCGCGCTCGAAGTCTTTCCCGGACTGCCGCATCGGTCCCAATGGATCGCGGAGGTTGCGGGCGTGCGCTACATCGACGATTCGAAGGGCACCAATGTGGGCGCCACCATCGCTGCGGTCGACGGGCTGCCGGGCCCGTTGGTGATGATCGCGGGCGGGGTGGGCAAGGGTCAGGATTTCGCACCGCTGGCGGCGGCGTTCCGGCACAAGGTCAGGCAGGTGATCCTGATCGGCCAGGATGCGCCGGCGCTCGAGCAGGTGCTCCGCGGCGTGTGCGGGACCTCGCGCGCGGCATCGATGGAGGAGGCCGTCGCCGCGGCCGCCGACGCCGCCCAGCCGGGCGACACGGTGCTGCTGTCGCCGGCCTGCGCGAGTTTCGACATGTTTCGCGACTACGGGCAGCGCGGCGACGCGTTTGCCGCGGCAGTGCGCGCACGGGCGGTGCGCTCATGATGAACACCCTGTCCGTGCCGGGGGTCAGGGCGCGCGAGCGCATGCCCTTCGCCTGGGACACCATCACCTTGGGGCTGGTGGCGGCGCTGCTGCTGGTGGGTCTCGTGATGGTCACGTCGGCGTCCATGTCGGTGGCTGCGAAGGACCTCGGCGATCCGTTCTACTACCTGGAAAGGCAGTTCCTCTTCGGCCTGTGCGGAGTCCTGGGGGCCTGGGCGTTGACCCGCGTACCGGCCGAGCAATGGGAGAAGCACAGCCTCGCGCTGCTGCTCCTCGGTCTCGGGTTGCTGTTGCTGGTGCTGATTCCGGGCTTGGGCGCGAAAATCAACGGCGCCCGGCGCTGGCTGCGCGTCGGGCCGATGAACTTCCAGGTCTCGGAGCTCGCCAAGGTGCTGGTGCTCATCTGGATCTCAAGCTACTGCGTGCGCAAGCGCGCCGAACTCGAGGAGACCTTCGCCGGCCTGATGAGGCCGGTGGGCCTTCTGGTCGTGGCCGGCGTGCTGCTGCTGCTCGAGCCGGATTTCGGCGCGACGACGGTGCTGTTCGCCACCGGCATCGCGGTGCTGTTCGTCGCGGGCGCGCGTCTGCGCTACGTATTCACGCTGGTATCGGCCGTGGGCGCCGCGTTTGCCGTGCTGGCGCTGACGTCGGCGTACCGGTTGAAGCGGCTCACCGTATTCCTGCATCCGTGGGACGACCCATTCAACGGCGGCTTTCAATTGACGCAGTCGCTGATCGCGA
The DNA here is from genome assembly GCA_049510875.1 of Steroidobacteraceae bacterium. Classification (GTDB taxonomy): domain Bacteria; phylum Pseudomonadota; class Gammaproteobacteria; order Steroidobacterales; family Steroidobacteraceae; genus Bog-1198. The sequence continues at coordinate 17,610 of JBEKYO010000007.1, read as the reverse complement.
TCGGGCGCGGCGGCTGGTTCGGCGTGGGCCTCGGCAGCAGCATCCAGAAGCTCTTTTATCTGCCGGAAGCGCACACCGATTTCGTGTTCGCCGTGCTCGCCGAGGAGTTGGGTCTGGTGGGCGTGATCGGCGTGATCGGCCTGTTCGTCGCCCTGGTATGGCGCGCCTTTCAAATTTCGCGCATGGCGCTCAAGGCGGGGCTCAAGTTCCAGTCGTATCTCGCGCTCACCTTCGGCATGTGGCTGGGCCTGCAGGCCATCGTCAACATCGGCGTCAACATGGGCGTGTTGCCCACCAAGGGACTCACCTTGCCGCTGCTCAGCTACGGCCGCAGCAGCCTGATCGTGAGCCTCGGATGGCTCGGGATGCTGCTGCGCATCTATCACGAGGTCAAGTGCAACTCGCGCTCGGCGGTGATGCGCGTCCCGGGAGGAGCCCGATGATGTCCGATGCGAGCCGCCGTGGGCCGAGCGTGGCCGGTAAGCGCCCCGGCGCGCCCGCCTTGCGTGGCCCGGTTCTCATCATGGCCGGCGGCACGGGCGGCCACGTGTTCCCCGCCCTCGCGGTCGCGAAGGTATTGCGCGAGCGCGGCGTACCCGTGGTGTGGCTCGGCGTACCCGCGAGCATGGAGGCGCGGCTGGTGCCGGCGAATGGTTTCCCGATCGAATGGGTCCGGGTCAGGGGGATTCGCGGCAAGGGCGTTGCCGCCTGGGCGATGGCGCCGCTCGCCATCGTGAACGCCGTGCTGCAAGCCGTGGCGGTGCTGCGCCGCGTGCGGCCCTGCGCGGTGCTCGGCGCCGGAGGTTACGTGAGCGGTCCCGGCGGCATTGCCGCTTGGCTGCTGCGCATCCCGCTGCTGATCCACGAGCAGAACGCCGTGCCCGGTTTGACCAATCGCTGGCTGGCGCGCATCGCGGGCCAGGTGCTCCAGGCGTTTCCCGGCAGCTTCAAACGCAGCGTCCATGCGCGCACCGTCGGCAATCCGGTGCGCGCCGACATCGCCGCCGTCCCGGAGCCCGCCGCGCGCTTCGCGGGCCGTTCCGGCCGGGCGCGCCTGCTGGTATTCGGCGGCAGCCAGGGTGCGCAGCGCCTGAATGCCCTGGTGCCGACGGCGCTGTCGCGGCTGGCTCCCGAGCGGCGTCCGCAGGTGCGCCATCAGGCGGGGGAGCGCGGCATCGATGCGGCACGGGCCGCCTATTCCACCGCGCAGGTCGAGGCGGACGTGTTGCCCTTCATCGAGGACATGGCCGCAGCCTACGCCTGGGCCGACGTCGCGCTGTGCCGCGCCGGCGCCATGACCATTGCCGAGCTGCAGGCGGCGGGCCTCGGCGCGATCCTCATCCCGCTGCCGACGGCCACGGACGATCATCAGACCAAGAACGCCGACGCCATGGTGAGCATCGGCGCCGGACGGGTGCTGCAGGAGCGCGATTTGACCGCCGACGCCTTGGGCGCGTGCATCGCCGAACTCACGGCGGACCGCGGCCGGCTGCTGCAGATGGCGGAGGCCGCGCGGCGTGCCCGCGTCATCGACGCCGCGGCGCAGGTCGCCGATCTCTGCGTGGCCGCGGGAGCGCCCGCATGAACCGTCCCATGAATCATCGCATGGACGACCGGATGCGCCGCATTCACATCATCCACCTGGTCGGCATCGGCGGCAGCGGCATGGGCGGCATCGCGGAGGTGCTGCTCAACCTGGGCTACGACGTGCAGGGCTCCGACCTCAAGGCCAATGCCGTGACCGAGCGGTTGGCGCGGCTCGGCGCGACGATTTTCATCGGGCATGCGGCCGCGCATCTGGGACCGGCCGACGTGGTCGTCGTCTCCAGCGCCGTCAACCGCAGCAACCCGGAAATTGCCGCGGCGCTTTCGAACCGGATCCCCGTCGTGCCGCGTGCTGAGATGCTGGGCGAGCTGATGCGCTTTCGCTACTCGGTGGCCGTTGCCGGCACCCACGGCAAGACCACCACGACGAGCCTGGTCGCGAGCACGCTGGCCGAAGGCGGCCTTGATCCCACGTTCGTCATCGGCGGACGGCTGAAGAGCGCCGACAGCAATGCGCGCCTGGGCGCCGGGCGATACCTGGTCGCCGAGGCCGACGAGAGCGATGCGTCATTCATGCACCTGCAGCCGATGATCGCCATCGTCACCAACATCGACAACGACCATCTCGCCACTCACGACGGCGATTTTTCGCGGCTCAAGCAGAGTTTCGTGGACTTCCTGCACAACCTGCCGTTCTACGGTCTCGCGGTGCTGTGCACGGACGACGCCAACGTGCGCAGCATCCTCGAGGCCGTGAGCCGGCCCGTCGTGACCTACGGGTTTTCGGAGGGCGCCGACATTCGCGCCGTCAAGGTGGTTCGCGACGGGCTGCAGTCGCGCTATGAGGCGCTGCGCGCAGGGCATGCCCCGCTCGCGGTGACCGTCAATCTGCCGGGGCGCCACAATGTGCTCAACTCGCTGGCGGCGATCGCTGTGGCCACCGAACTCGCGATCCCCGACGCAGCCATCCAGAAGGCGCTGGCCGGTTTTCAGGGCATCGATCGGCGGCTGCAGCAACTCGGCGAGATCGTCTGGGCGGGCGGGCGGGCCTTGTTGGTCGACGATTACGGCCATCACCCCACCGAGGTGACGGCGACCATCGATGCCGTGCGCCAGGGTTGGCCGTCGCGCCGGCTGGTGCTCGTGTTTCAACCGCATCGCTACACCCGCACGCGCGATCTGTTGGACGATTTCGGGCTGGCTTTGAGCGACTGCGACGTATTGCTGGTGACCGAAGTCTATGCGGCCGGGGAGGCGCCGATCCCCGGCGCCGACGGCCGCGCCATTTGCCGCGCGGTGCGCTCGCGCGGCGTGATGGAACCGGTGTTCGTCGAGCGCGCCGACGATTTGGCCGAGTCGCTGCGCGGCATCCTGCGCGACGGCGACGTGGTGCTCACCATGGGCGCCGGCAACATCGGCGCCGTGGCGCAGGATCTCAAGAGCCGGTTCGCGCCGGGAGCCGCCGCATGACCGGCACGGCGCCCGCCCACCTCGCGCAGCTCTCGCCGGAATTCAGGGCGCGGGTGCTGCACGACGTGCCCATGTCGAAATACACGTCGTGGCATGCCGGCGGACCGGCGGATTTGCTGTTCACGCCGCGCGATGCGATGGACCTGTCGGCGTTTCTGCGCCAACTGCCGCCCGACGTACCCACGTTATGGATCGGATTGGGCAGCAATCTCCTGGTCCGCGACGGCGGCGTGCGCGGCGCCGTGGTGACGACACACGGCGCGCTGAATGCGCTCGAGCGCGTTAGCGCCAACCGCGTCAGCGCCGGGGCGGGCGTGCCGTGCGCGCGCATCGCCCGCCAATGCGTGAAGTGGGGCCTGGGGCCCGCGGAGTTCTTCGCCGGAATTCCCGGAACGCTCGGCGGGGCGCTGGCGATGAATGCCGGCGCGTGGGGCGGGGAGACCTGGCGCCACGTGGTCGAGGTCGACGTGCTCGACCGCCGCGGCACGCGCCTTACGCGCACACCCGCCGACTACGACATCGGCTACCGGCACGTGTGCGGCCCCAAGAACGAATGGTTCATCGGCGCGCGCCTGGAGTTCGAATGCCGGCCCGGCGCCAACGAGGCCGCGATTCGCGAGCTGCTCGAGAAGCGCAGGCTATCCCAGCCGATCGGCGCATGGAGCTGCGGTTCGGTGTTCACCAACCCGCCGGGAGATCATGCGGCGCGTCTGATCGAAAGTGCCGGCCTCAAAGGGTTTCGCATCGGCGATGCGTCGGTGTCCGAAAAGCACGCCAACTTCATCATCAATCACGGCGCGGCGCGCGCCGCCGACATCGAGGCGTTGATCGTGCACGTGCAGCGCACGGTCACCGCGGTGCACCACGTCGACCTCAGCACCGAAGTGCGCATCGTAGGAGATCCGGCATGAGCTTGCTCGCCACGCAATCGGCCGTGCGCCGCGCGCGCTCGCCCGGCGACTTCGGCAAGGTCGCAGTGCTGCTGGGCGGGGACTCCTCGGAGCGCGAGATCTCGCTCCTCTCCGGCAACGCGGTGCTCGCCGCCCTCGGGCGGCGCGGGGTGGATGCGCATGCGTTCGATCCGCGCGACACGCCGGTGCAGAACCTCGCGAGCGAAAAATTCGACCGGGCCTGGATTGCGCTGCACGGACCGGGGGGCGAGGACGGGCTGATGCAGGGCGCCCTCGAATGGCTGGGCATCCCGTACACGGGCAGCGGCGTGCTCGCGTCGGCGCTCACCATGGACAAGCTCAAGACCAAACGCGTGGTCGTGGGCGCGGGCTACGCAGCGCCCGAGTACGCGGTGCTGTCCAGCCCCGCCGATCTGCCGCAGGCGCTCGCCTCCGTGGGGCTGCCGCTGATGGTCAAGCCGGCCTCGCAGGGCTCGAGCGTCGGCATGACCAAGGTCAAGACCGCGGCGGAATTGCCGCGCGCCTACGCCGAGGCGAGGGCGGTCGACCCCATCGTATTCGCGGAAGCGTTCATCACGGGGGACGAGTACACGGTGGGAGTACTGCACGCGCAGGGCCTGCCGTCGATCCGCATTCAGCCGGCCACCGAGTTCTACGACTATCAGGCGAAGTACTTCCGCGACGATACCCAGTATCACTGCCCGAGCGGCCTGTCGCCGGCCGCCGAGGCCGAATTGCAGGCGGCGGCGCTTGCCGCGTTTCAGGTCACGGACTGCTTCGGCTGGGGCCGCGTCGATTTCATGCGCAGCAGGAGCAGCGCAAAGTTTTATTTCATCGAGATCAACACCACGCCCGGCATGACCGATCACAGCCTGGTGCCCATGGCGGCGCGCCAGGCGGGGATGGACTTCGAGGAATTGACGTGGCGCGTATTGGAAACGAGCTTCGCGAGACCGAGAAAACCATGAATCTGCAATGGCTCACCCGCCGCAATCGTTTCAAGAAGCGCGCTCAACCCGAGCGCGCGCAGCGGCAACGGCCCAAGATCATCCGCGAATGGCGCGCCTATGCGCGGCGCATCGCGCTCGTGGCGGTGGGCATCGGCGCGCTGGCCGCCCTCACGTGGGCGCTGGACCGGCCGATCCGGGTCATTTCGATGGACGGCGCCTTTCAACGCGTGTCGCCCGGCGAGGTGGAGAAGGCGGTCGCGCCGTTCACGCAGGCCGGATTCATGTCGGCGGACCTCGACCGCATTCAGCGCGCGGTCGAGTCGGTGCCGTGGGTGGACCACGCCAGGGTGCAGCGCCGTTTTCCCAACAGCCTGCACGTCACCGTGGTCGAGGAGACGGCGATGGCCCGGTGGGGCGAATCCGGCCTGCTCAACACGCGCGGCGAACTGTTCGTCAGGCAAGCGGCGCATGTGCCGGCGGAATTGCCGCGCCTGAGCGGCCCCGACGGCACGGAATCCCTGGTCGCGCAGCGCTATTTGTCGGTGCAGGGCCGGATGCTCGAGGCGGGCCTGCGCATCGCCGCGCTGCGTCTCGATGAGCGCGGCGCGTGGGAGATGGATTTGGACAGCGGCGTGACGGTGCGGCTGGGACGCCGCGACGTCGAGGAGCGGCTGGACCGCTTCATCCGCACCGCCTCGCAAGTGATCGCGCACCGCTTGAACGACATCACCTACGTGGACATGCGCTACTCCAACGGCTTTGCCATCGGCTGGCGCACCCCCGCGGCGCCGCCCTCGGCGCCGGCCAAACGTTCCGACGATGCCGAAGTGTAAGGAAATTCCGAGAAGACATGGCTAAGCGATCCGACCGCAATCTGGTAGTGGGCCTCGACATCGGCACGAGCAAGGTGGTAGCCATCGTCGGCGAGATCAAAGCCGACGGCGCGCTGGAGATCATCGGCATCGGCAGCCATCCGTCGCGGGGCCTCAAAAAGGGCGTGGTGGTCAACATCGAGTCCACCGTGCAATCGATCCAGCGCGCCGTCGAGGAGGCGGAGCTCATGGCGGGCTGCGAAATCCACTCGGTGTACGCCGGCATCGCCGGCAGCCACGTCCGCAGCCTCAACTCGCACGGCATCGTCGCCATCAAGGACAAGGAAGTGGTGCAGGGCGACGTCGAGCGCGTGATCGACGCCGCCAAGGCGGTCGCCATACCGGCGGACCAGAAAATCCTGCACGTCCTGCCGCAGGAATACATCATCGATGCGCAGGAAGGCATCCGCGATCCCATCGGCATGTCGGGCGTGCGGCTCGAGGCGAAGGTGCACATCGTCACGGGCGCGGACAGCGCGGCGCAGAACATCGTCAAATGCGTGCAGCGCTGCGGCCTGTCCGTCGACGACATCGTCCTCGAGCAGCTGGCCTCGAGCTACGCCGTGCTCACCGAGGATGAGAAGGACCTCGGCGTGTGCGTGGTCGATATCGGCGGCGGCACCACCGATATCGCGGTGTTCGGCGGCGGCGCCATCCGGCATACGGCGGTGATACCGATCGCCGGCGACCAGGTCACCAACGACATCGCGGTGTCGATGCGCACGCCGACGCAGTACGCCGAGGACATCAAGATCAAGTACGCCTGCGCGCTGTCGCAGTTGGCCAACCCCGATGAAACCATCGAGGTGCCGAGCGTCGGCGACCGGCCGCCGCGCCGGCTCGCGCGCCAGACGCTCGCCGAGATCGTCGAGCCCCGCTACGAGGAGCTGTTCGGATTGATCCGCGACGAACTGCGCCGCGCCGGGCTCGAGGAGTCGGTGGCCACCGGCATCGTGCTCACCGGGGGCAGCTCCAAGATGGAAGGCGCGATCGAACTCGCCGAGGAAGTGTTTCACATGCCGGTGCGCCTCGGCGTGCCGCAGTACGTGAGCGGGCTGGTCGACGTGGTCAGCAACCCGATCCACGCCACCGGGGTGGGGCTGCTGCTGTATGCAAAAAGCAATATGGATGTACGGAGTTCGGACGGGCCGCTGCTGTCGGGCGGCATGAAGTCGATCATTGAACGGATGAAAGCATGGTTCGCGGGGAATTTTTGAGCAAAACCGAAAGCATTGAATACAACCGATGAAGGAGAACTGGAATGTTTGAACTGATGGACTCTTACAGTCAAAGCGCCATTATCAAGGTGCTCGGCGTGGGCGGCGGCGGCGGCAACGCGGTCTCGCACATGGTGAGCGCGGGCCTCGAGGGCGTGGAATTCATTTGCATCAACACCGATGCGCAGGCGCTGAAGCACTCCAAGGTGCGCACGGCGCTGCAGATCGGCTGCAACATCACCAAGGGCCTCGGCGCGGGCGCCGATCCCGAGGTGGGCCGCCAGGCCGCCATGGAGGATCGCGACCGCATCATCGAACTCATCGAAGGGTGCGACATGCTGTTCATCACGGCCGGCATGGGCGGCGGCACGGGCACGGGCGCGGCTCCCGTGGTCGCGCAAGTGGCGAAGGAACTCGGCATTCTCACCGTCGCGGTGGTGACCAAGCCGTTCGAGATGGAAGGCAATAAGCGTTCGCGCGTGGCCGATCAGGGCATGCTGGAATTGTCGAAGTACGTCGATTCGCTGATCACCATTCCGAACCAGAAGCTGCTGGCCGTGCTGGGCAGCAGCACGACGCTGCTCGACGCGTTCAAGGCGGCGAACACCGTGCTGCAGGGCGCGGTGCAAGGCATTGCCGAACTCATCACGCGGCCGGGCCTCATCAATGTCGACTTCGCGGACGTGCGCACGGTCATGTCCGAGACCGGCATGGCGATGATGGGATCGGGATCCGCGGCGGGCGAGGACCGGGCGCGCGAAGCGGCCGAGGCGGCGATCTCGAGTCCGCTGCTCGAGGACATCAATCTCGCCGGCGCGCAGGGTATTTTGGTGAACGTCACCGCAGGCATGGATCTGTCCATCGGGGAGTTCCAGGAGGTGGGCAACGTCATCAAGCAGTTCGCGTCGGACGATGCCACCGTCGTGCTCGGCACGGTCATCGACCCCGAGATGTCGAACCAGATCCGCGTCACCGTGGTGGCGACCGGATTGGGCAAGCCCGTGGCGAGGTCCATGGCGCCGGCGCCGACGGCAACGGCCATCGCGCCGCCGCCCACGATGCGGGTGGTGCGTCAGAAATCGCCGATGGCGCCCACTGATTACGCCATGTTGGACCGGCCAACCGTACAGCGGCAGCGTGCAGTGGGCGACGGTCTGCGCACGGAGATGGAATCGGAGGATTTGCTGGACATTCCGGCATTTCTGCGCCGACAGGCGGATTGATTCGGAGGCGAGTTTGACATTCCAGTTGGGCGCCCGCGGCGGCCGTAGCCGCCGTGGGCGCCGATTTTCCACCGCCCGGGCGGCCATATTAACGTTTCTCGACGTAGTCTCGCGGACGGGCTGTGGTACCTTTGGCGGTGGTTGACGTAGCTTGGCAATGCGGTTTCACATGTTGAATCAAAGAACACTGAAGAATTCGATTCGTGCCACGGGCGTGGGTTTGCATACGGGCAAGAAGGTCTTGATGACCTTGCGACCTGCCCTGCCGGATACCGGCATCGTGTTCCGGCGCACGGATTTCGATCAGCCCGTCGACATCAAAGCCCGTGCGGAGAACGTCGGGGACACCATGATGGGCACGACTTTGCACAGCGGCGAGGTGAAGGTTTCGACGGTGGAGCATTTGCTGTCCGCGCTGGCGGGCCTGGGCGTCGACAACGCCCTGGTGGAGGTCAGTGCCGGCGAGGTGCCGATCATGGACGGCAGCGCGGGGCCGTTCGTGTTTCTACTGCAGTCCGCCGGCATCGAGGAGCAGAAGGCGCCGAAGCGCTTCATTCGCATCCTCGAGAGCGTCCAAGTCGACGATGGCGACAAATGGGCGCGCTTCGACCCGTACAACGGGTTCAAGGTCAACTTTGAAATCGAATTCAATCACCCGACGTTCAAGAAGCATTCGCAAGTCGCATCCATGGATTTTTCGACCACCTCGTTCCTGCGTGAAGTGAGCCGCGCGCGCACCTTCGGCTTCATGCGCGACCTGGAAAGCCTGCGGGCCCGCAATCTGGCGCTCGGCGGCAACATGGACAATGCCATCGTGCTCGACGACTACCGCGTGCTCAACGAAGACGGGCTGCGCTACGAGGACGAGTTCGTCAAGCACAAGATTCTCGACGCGATCGGCGACTTGTATTTGCTCGGCCACAGCCTCATCGGCGAATTCAGCGGCTACAAGTCCGGGCATGCGCTCAACAACAAGTTGCTGCGGGCGCTCATCGGCAGCGACAGCGCGTGGAAGGAAGTGACGTTCGAGAGTCTGGCGGATGCGCCGATTTCGTACGTCGCGGCCGCCGCCGCCAGGGCGTAGCGGCAGGCGGGGACGGCCGAGCCCGAACGCGCCGCCAATCCGCGCGTGCCACCAACCCGGGGGCCACCAAACCGGGAGCGAGGCCAAGCCGGGAGCGCCGACCGACCGAGGCGCGCCGCCAACCCAGGGGAGCCGGCGCCAACGGCGCCAGGGGCGCCTGCCTAGCCGGCCTTGCAGCGGTATAAGCGGATCGTTTTCTGAGCCGCAGTGGATGCGTAGGCGACCTCCGCCACGGGGTCCCGTCCCAAGTCGGCGCCGGTCACCAGAAAGTCGAATGCGCCGGTGCCGCAGGCGTCGTTCAATTGTTGCCGCGAGAGGATCATGCGGGTGCTGCCGGAACTCCAATTCATGAACGAGGCAGGGTTGACGGCGAGCCGGATCGCCTGCGCGCGGCGCTCGAGTTCCTGAGCGCTTGCGCGCGAGTACACCATACCCGAGGTCTGGAACACCGACAGATAGCTCGGTCGATCGAGCAGCATCCACACGGCGATCGGGGATTCGGGCCAGAAGACTTCCGAGCGCGGCGGGATGTGTTGACGCATGTCGGCAAATTGCGCGACGCGCTGCGGCGTGAATTCGCGCGCGGTCCAACTGCGCCATGTCTGCGGCAGCAGCGCCGCGCATCCAGCACCCGCCAGCACGGCAATTACCATCACGCCGGGCGCTGCGCGCCGGCGGCATGACAGCCACCAGGCCAGTGCCATGGCGGCAACCGGCGCGCTGCCGTCGTGCACGAAGCTCGTTGCCAGGCGAATCCACAGGGGAATCCCCGGATCGAGATAGTGCGCCTCCGTGAACTCGAGATTCGAGGCCAGTCGCCAGGCGCAGGCGAGGGCCAGCATGCCGACCGCCCCGAGCAGCACCCACCGCGCCTCGCTCGATTTGAGCCGATGCAGGAATGCCTGCGCCATCAGCGCCGCCGCGGCGGCGGTCAACGCATAGGGATTCGACGCAAATATCCACGCGGCCAGCAGCAGCAAGGCGGTGGTGCGTCCCGCGGTGTCCGTGCCCCAGAGATGGCGCACGATCTGCGGCATGAGCAGCGCAGCCGCGACCGTGCCGAGCCATTGCCAGCGCCACGGCTGCAATTGAGTGAACGGCACCAGATGCGTAAGGTCGCAGGTAAGCCAGGTGATCGCGATGCCGCTCGCGCCCGTGATGACGGCGATGGTCGAGAGCGCGCGTGCTCGGCGATTGGGCAGCACGCTCATGCCGGTCAACAGGGTGGCGGCCGATACGGCAGCGCGCGACCAATCGTCGAGTTGCCAATGCGCGAGAAATAGATAGGGGCTGCGCGCTTGCACCAGGGCCAGCCAGGTCGGGTCGAAGCGGCCCCAGGGGCTCTGCGGCATGAGGACTGCGGCGAGCGTCAGGGTCAGCAAGCCGAGGACCGCCATGGCCGCTGCCAGGACGGGGTTGCGCTGCCCCCAGTACAGGCAGTACAGCGCGCCCACACCGGCCATGGCCATGATGGGATGAAACAGCGCCGCGGCGACCATCAGCGCTGCCGACAGCGGCTTGAGGTCGCGCAGTGCGGCCGCCAGGCCCGCCAGCACCAAGGCTTCGGCGGCCATTCTGGGGGTGAGGAACGGCTCGATGCAGGTGAAGACGCGATCGGCGCCGTAATCGCCCGGAATGGCCAGCAGCAAGCCGAGGCCGAGCAGGGCCATGGAGACGGGCATGACCGCCCGGGCCAACGCCCAAGCGCCTGCCAGCAACGCGAGTTGAAACAGCAGTGTGAGCAGCGCTGCGGCCGATTCCACACCGAGCAGGCGGCCGGCAGCGGCATAGATCGGGCTGAAAAGCGTGAACCGGTCCTGAGAGCCGAAGCGCAGGAATACATCGGTGGCCAGCGATTCAGGCCGAAGATGCGCCAGGGCCTGGAGGGTGTAGAGGCCCGCATCGTGGAAGATCCCGAGGTAGCTGTGCGACAGCGCCCACGTCACGAGGCCGAGAAGCGCCAATGTCGCCAGGCCGAGGCGGGACGGCGCGGCGGTCAGTGGGGTTCCGGTGAACATGCCGCATTATGTTCATGAGGCAGCGGCAGCGGCGTGACCTGAGTCCTATGCAAGCCAAGGCCCTAGGCGCGTGGAGGAACCACTCTGATTCGAACGCTTTGTATGTCCACCCCCATGGAGGAGCCCACCCGCGCGCGCAAGGCGTCGGTTGCGTAGCGTAGACGCGCGGCCCAGGATCCGCCCGTTACGCCGATGGTCAACCGGCCATGCTCGAGCCCCGCGCTCACCACGGTTTCGGCGAGACGGGCGGGCAGCGCGCGGCACACATGCTCGAGCGCGACGTTCCGCTCGTCGGCGCGCGCCTTCAGTGCGCCGAGCCGCCGACCGCCTGCTCTAAGTAACTCATTGATACTTCGTGGTTTTTGCATTCTGCCGTTCATCCGCCGCGGGAAATCATAATCATTGTGCCAAACGTGCTTAAATTCCTTGTTTTGAGGCAGCGTATTCTGCATAGTTTACGCCCGTTTCATCCCCAATCCCTTAAGGAGGGTCGCCCTCGGATTTCAACGTTGGAGCGAAAATCCTTATGAACGTCATTTTCGTTGGCCGACGAACCGGCCGAGTCAAGCAATTGGATTTGCGGCACCCGCTGGTCATCGCGGCGGCGCTGGGTCTGGTACTCGGCATCGTGGGCGGGGCGTTTTCGATCGGTCTCAGCCTGGGCTCCCACCATCGCGGCTCCAATCCGATCGATCAGCTCGGCAGCTGGTCCGCGGAGCTCCTGCGGCAGAAGGCTCAGATAGAAGACGTGCGGCGCGTGCTACAAGAGAAAGTCAATGCGCTCGCCATGCGCGTCGGCCAGATGAACGCCAATGTCATTCGTCTCGATGCGCTGGGTAAGCGCTTGACGCGTATGGCAAATTTGGACGATGGAGAGTTCAATTTCGGCCACCCCCCGGCGCTGGGCGGCGCCGAAACGGCGGACGGTCAGCCGGCACAGATCCCCAATCTGACGGCCATGGTCGACGATTTGCAAAACCAACTGGCCAGCCGCGAGCAGCAGCTCGGCGTGTTGGAGAATCTGATCCTCACCCGGGAGTTGAATAAACAAGTGTATCCGGAAGGCCGCCCCGTGCAGGAGGGGTTCATTTCCTCCTATTTCGGACGCCGCGCCGATCCGTTCACCGGCTATACCGTGGTGCACAAGGGCCTCGATTTTGCGGGTCCCGAGGGCACCAAGGTGTCGGCGGTGGCGGCGGGCTTGGTCACCTTCGCCGGCGAACGGGCCGGATTCGGCCAGATGGTGGAAATCAATCACGGCAATGGCCTCGCGACCCGCTATTGCCACAACGAGAAGTTGTTCGTGAAGCAGGGCGACATGGTGCGCAAGGGCCAGGAAGTGTCGTTGATGGGATCCACCGGCCATTCGACCGGCCCCCATCTGCACTTCGAGGTCCTGAAGAATGGCGCGCAGGTCGACCCGTTGCGCTTCATCGGCGAGGACCGTTAGGCCCGGCCAGCGGGAGTAGATTGGGCGCGCCGCCGACGCGGCTCACGCAGATTACTCAGACAGGCTCCTAGGCTCGGGCCGCCTGGACGAAACGATTTCCCGGCCATCCGGTCTATCCGTACAATACCCAGTTTTTCAAGGACTCCCCCTCGTGTGGAAGCTTCTGACCCAGGTTTTTGGCAGCCGTAATCAGCGACTCGTGAAGGAGCTGAGCCGCACGGTCGTGGCGATCAACGGCTTCGAAGCCAGCGTCGGCGCGTTGACCGACGCACAGTTCCCCGAGAAGACGCGGGAGCTCAAGGCGCGATTCGCGGCCGGCGCGCCGCTCGACGACTTGGTGCCCGAGGCGTTTGCGCTGGTGCGCGAGGCGTCCCGCCGCAAGCTGGGGCTGCGCCATTTCGACGTGCAGCTCATCGGCGGCCTCGCCCTGCATGCCGGCAAAATCGCCGAGATGCGCACCGGCGAGGGCAAGACGTTGATGGCGACGCTGCCGGCGTACTTGAACGCGCTCAGCGGCGACGGCGTGCACGTGGTGACCGTGAACGAATACCTGGCGCAGCGCGATTCGGATTGGATGGCTCCGGTGTTCCGCTTTCTCGGTCTCGACGTGGGCGTCATCAAGAACGCCCAGTCGCCGGATGAAAAGCGGGCCGCCTACGCGTGCGACATCACGTACGGCACCAACAACGAATTCGGATTCGACTATCTGCGCGACAACCTCGCGTTTCGCTTGGAGGATCGCACGCAGCGCAAGCTGTCCTTCGCGATCATCGACGAAGTGGACTCGATCCTGATCGACGAGGCGCGCACGCCGCTCATCATTTCCGGTCCCGCCGAGGAGAGCACCGAGCTCTACATCAAGATCAACACCTTGATCCCCCGGCTGGTGAAACAGAAAGAGGAAAATGCTCCGGGCGATTATGCGGTGGACGAGAAAACCAAGCAGGCGACGCTCACCGAGGACGGGCATCAGAAGGTCGAAGAATTGATGTCGGAGATCGGGCTGCTGCGCGATGGCGAGAGCCTGTACGATGCGACCAACATCCGCCTGATGCATCACTTGAACGCGGCGCTGCGGGCGCACGCGCTGTACAAGCGCGATGTGGAATACATCGTGCGTCAGGGCGAGGTCATCATCGTCGACGAATTCACCGGCCGCACCATGCAGGGGCGCCGCTGGTCCGACGGATTGCACCAAGCCGTGGAGGCCAAGGAAGGGGTGAAGGTTCGGGAAGAGAACCAGACCGTCGCGTCCATCACCTTCCAGAACTTCTTCCGGCTGTACGCGAAGTTGTCGGGCATGACGGGCACGGCCGACACCGAGGCCTTCGAGTTCCAGCAGATCTACGGGCTCGAGGTGGTGGTCATTCCCACCCACAAACCGATGATCCGCGAGGATAAGTCCGACTTGGTGTTCTTGTCCGAGGGAGACAAGTTCCAAGCCATCCTCGAGGATATTCAGGATTGCGTGAAACGCGGTCAGCCGGTGCTGGTCGGCACCACGTCCATCGAAACCTCCGAGCGTCTCGCGAAATTGCTGTCCGGCGCCAAGATCGGGCACGAGGTGCTGAACGCCAAGCAGCATGAGCGCGAGGCGCATATCGTGGCTGAAGCGGGCCGTCCCAGCGCCATCACCATCGCCACCAACATGGCCGGACGCGGCACCGACATCGTCCTAGGCGGCAGTCCGCAGACCCAGATCGACGCCATCGACACGCCGAACGAGGCGGAACTCAAGCAGATCCACGAGGACTGGCGCAAGCGGCACGACGAGGTGGTGGCCGCTGGCGGTCTGCACATCATCGGCACCGAGCGCCACGAATCGCGCCGCATCGACAATCAGTTGCGCGGCCGATCGGGACGGCAGGGCGATCCCGGTTCGAGCCGGTTTTATCTGTCCCTCGAAGACAATCTGATGCGCATATTCGGCGATCCGACCCGCATGAAGGCGCTGATGACACGCGTCGGGATGAAGGCCGGGGAAGCCATCGAGAGCGGCATGCTGACGCGGCAGATCGAGCGCGCCCAACGGCGCGTCGAGCAGCACAACTTCGACGCGCGCAAGCAATTGTTGGAATACGACGACGTGGCGAACGATCAGCGCCGCGTGATCTATCAGCAGCGCACCGATCTCATGAGCGCGGAAGATGTCGCCGAGGCGGTCAAAGGCATCCGCGAGGATGTGGTAGCGCAGTTGGTGGATCAATACGTGCCGGGCGGCGCTGCCGAAGAGCAATGGGACGTGCCCGGGTTGGCCCAAGCCATCGAGCGGGACTTCGGACCGGCGCTGCCCGTCGATGCGTGGGTCAAGGAGGAAGAGGCCGGCGACGGATCCGGATTGAAGCAAAGGATCCTGCGCGCGCTGGAAGACGCGTACGCGCACAAAGAGGCCAACGTGGGCGCGCAGATCATGCGCTACATCGAGAAGGAGGTCATGCTGCGGACCCTCGATCAGCACTGGCGCGAGCATCTGGCGGCGATGGACTACATGCGGCAGGGGATTTTCCTGCGCAGCTACGCGCAGAAGAACCCGAAGCAGGAATACAAGCGCGAGGCGTTCGAGTTGTTCTCCGCCATGTTGGACCGCATCAAGTTCGACACCGTCACCACGGTGTCGAAGATTCAGGTGCGCAGCCAGGAGGAAATCGAGCGCGAGGAGCTCGAGCGCCAGCAGCGCTTGGCGCGGGCTCTGCAGATGCAGCACGCCGAGGCGATTTCGCCGATTCAGGTGTCGGGCGGGCCGCCGGAGGGGCCGCCCCCAGGCCGGCCGGGCTTTAGCGGTTTTGGATCGGCGGACGGCGCGCCGTTGGAAGCGCCGCCACGCGCGTCCACGCCGTTCGTGCGTGATATGCCGAAGGTGGGGCGCAACGAGGCGTGCCCGTGCGGGTCGGGCAAGAAATACAAGCATTGCCACGGCGCTTTGCAGCAAGCGAGCGGTTGACCTCCGCCGAGCGGAATCCCGGAGTCACCCACGTGGTCGCCGGCGCCGTGGTGCGCGCGGACGGCCGGATGCTGATCGCGCAGCGGCCGCCGGGCAAGCATCTCGCGGGCCGCTGGGAATTTCCCGGCGGCAAGCTCGAGCCGGGCGAGTCACGGGCCGCCGGACTGGCGCGCGAACTGCGCGAAGAGCTCGATATCGCGATTCGGGACCCGCGCCCCCTGGTTCGCGTACGCCACGCCTATCCCCAGGGCGACGTGCTCATCGACATGTGGGTGGTGACCCACTACCAGGGGGACCCGCGCGGCCTGGACGGGCAGGCCTTGCGGTGGTGCACTCACGATGAGCTCGCGGGCGCGGACTTGCTGCCCGCCGACCGCCCCATTGTGCGCGCATTGAGATTGCCGGAGCGGCTGACGACGCCGCATGCGCGCCACTACGAAGTGACGGGAGCGCCCGTCGGACCGGCGCCGGCCGTCCCTGGGGGCGCCGGCGGAAGGCTTCAGGGCGTGCTCTGCAGCGGCCTCGACGAGGCGTCGACCGGGGCCGCGCAGGGCGCGGATTTCCTGGTCATGGATCGCACGCTGGCGCGGGAGCAACTGCAGCGGCTGTGCGATTCGGTGGCGCTGCCGGTGTTTGCGCGCGGCTTGACGCTCGAGGCGGCGTGGGCCGCGGGCGCAACCGGGCTCAGCGAACTCGCGGCGTGAAGCAGGTCAACCGGGCCGTGAGCGGATGTACTTCGGATGGCGCAAATGCTCCACGAATTGCTTGATGTTGGCGACGAATGAAATCTCGCTGTAGGTGACCGGCGACCACGGGTTGATGGCTCCGACAAATGCGAGCATCAGCGAAACGACCAGCAGGATGTGGAAGTACGCGGCGCGACGCCGGTCGTAATGCTGAAAAAAGGGATGGCTAAAAAACAGCACCAGCGGAATCAGCGGAACGAACCACCGAATGCTGTACGACCAGCCGCCATAGTTGTTGGTGGTCGCCCAGTAATACACCAGGATCACGCTGCTCCCGGCACCGACACAGATCGCTTCGATGCAAAAGCGGCCCTTGCCCCGAATTTCGCGCGCAAGCCCCCAAAGGGCGACGATCAAGAACGGGTTGTACAGAAGAAAACCCTTGGGGCCGACCAGCGTTTTCACGGCATAGGAGGCGAAGAACGCGGGATCGTTGGTTTCCATCCCCGACAATTCGTCCGAGCCGAGCCAGGGCGAGCCGGGGTATTGGAAATAGGAGCGGTATATTTGCACCGGCATGATGCTGTGATGAATCGAGTAGTTGACGGCGAGCGTGGGCACGATGGTCAGGAGCGTCGGCAAGAGATAAACGACCGCCCATTTTCGCAGGTCAGCCCGCAGCAAGACCTCGGCGAAGAACAGCACGTAAAAGACGCTCGTCGGAATGTCGCAGGCGCCGGCGAGCGAGAAGAACAATCCGGCGAGACCGAGATTCAGCGCGGTGCGCGCTTCGTTGCGGGCGCGTAGCAGGAAGCAAAATCCAAGGGCGAGAAAGCCGGCCGCCAGCGCGTGATTGTTGAACGTGGTGGACCAGCTGAGGTAGATGGTCCCGAGGCCGAGCACGATGCTCGGCAGCAGCCGGCGCTCGGCCGCCATGCCGGTGAACTTGAGGGAATGGAAAAATGCGAGCGTTCCACACAGCCACGCCGTACCCACGGTGAGCAGCGTCACGAGGAAATACGCAACCGTGGTGCCTTCGCGCAGACGCAGGCCGAGGAGGTGCAGCGGAGCGTACACGAGCGCGCCCAAGAGGGCCGGCATGGGAGGTTTGTCGCTGTAGAAATGCCCCCCGATGAACACCTTGTCGCCCGTCGATACGAAATCCGTGCGGTCGATCACGAACGACCGCGTCTCGACCAGCGATTGGATGGTCGCCATGCGGCTCTCATCGTTCCAGGTCATG
>JBEKYO010000006.1:0-64679 GCA_049510875.1 Steroidobacteraceae bacterium | reverse complement strand
TGGACGGTTGGGAAGCATCCATCGGCAAGGCGGTCCTGGAGAGTTGGGGCTTCGCCGAGGACATGTGCGATGCCGTGGCCGATCAACGCGATCATACACGCAAGCGCCAACGCGATGCCGGGCTGACGGACGTGCTCATTGCAAGCCTGGTGCTCGCGCGCTGCTTGAGCATGCCCGAGCCGCGCGATTTTGCGGTGGAAGGCATTAACGCCTTCGCCAGCATCGGCATGAGCCTGACGGACTGCCAGGCCACTTTGCTGCGCGCGGAACGCCGGATCGCTTTGGTGCACGATGCGCTGAAATGAAGGCGTGCCTCGGCGAGTCGCGCCGGTTGCCCGAACGGCTTGTGCTAACCTAAATGGGGATGGCCCGGCGCGGCTGATCGGGGGCGAGGGAGATTGAATGAGAGCCTTTAGTGTTTCCGCCATGCTGGCGCTCGCGCTCGCTCTGGCTTTCGGCGACGCGCACGCGGACGGCCAAAAGCTGCGCATCCTCAGTTGGGCGGACTACGTCCCCGCCGACCTCATCGCCGCCTTCAAGCAGGAAACCGGCATCGACGTCGAAGTGACCCTGTCGAACAACGAGGAGATGATATCGAAGCTGCGCGCCACGGGCGGCGCCGGGTACGATCTCGCGCAGCCGTCCCAGGACCGCATCGCCTCCGTGACGCGCGACTTCGGCATCTACAAGCCCATCGACCTGTCCAAGGTCAGGACCGAGGAATTCCAGCCCGCGCTGCTCGAGATCGTGAAACGCAACGCGACCGTCGACGGGAAGCTGTATGCCCTTCCTTATCTGTGGGGAACCGAGGGCCTGGTGGTCAATGCCAGGCGCGCCAAAGTCGCGGACTATCTCGACTTGTGCAATCCCGAACTCAAGGGCAAGTCCGCGATACGCCTGCGGCGGCCCACGCTGATGGCATTCGCCTTCGGCCTGGGCAAGAATCCGTTCTCCCTGTATGGCGATCCGAAGGCGTACGGCGCGCTGATGGACCAGGTGGGCGCCGCGCTCATCGCCTGCAAGCCGAACTTCAAATTCTTCTTCGACAACAAGGACCAGCTGCTGAACGGCTTTCGCTCCGGCGAAGTCACCGCGGCGATGATGTGGGATACGGGAGGGTGGACGCTCAATCGCGAAAACCCGGATATTCAGTATGTCGTGCCGCGCTCCGGTGCGCTCGGCTGGCTGGACACCTTCGCCCTGCCGGCGCGCGGCCGCAACGATGCCGCCGTGTACGCGTGGATCAACTTCGCCATGCGCCCCGAGAACGCCGCGAGGATCATCAAGTCGGTGGGAAATTTCTCGGCCGCGAAGGATACCGCGCCGCTGGTGGATCCGCGCCTCAAAGCGCAATTTTCAGCCGCTTTTCCCCAGAGCGAATTGAAGAACATTCACTGGTATCCGGCAATTCCGCCCGGCCTCGAGGAGATCGAAGGCAAGGTTCTCGACCGGATAAAGGCCGCCAATTGAGCACGGCAGATCTCGTCTTGGACGGCGTCTCCAAGCGCTTTGCCGATCACGTCGCCGTTGATTCGCTGTCCTTTTCGGTCGATCGCGGCAGCTTCTTTTCGATCCTCGGGCCGTCCGGGTGCGGCAAGACCACGCTGCTGCGCATGATCGCGGGATTCATCGCGCCCGACAGCGGCGAGATCGCCATCGGCGGCAAGAGCATGCGCGATGTCGCGCCGAACCGGCGCCCGGTCAACATGGTGTTTCAGCAGCTCGCGCTGTTTCCAATGATGTCGGTGGGAGAGAACGTCGCATTCGGCCTGAGCCGCCGGGGTATGGCGCGGGCGGAGAGGACCCGGCGAAGCCATGCCATGCTGGAGCGCGTGGGGCTCCACGGCGCGGCGGACAAGCGCGTCGACGAATTGTCCGGAGGCCAACGTCAGCGGGTCGCGATCGCGCGCAGCCTGGTGCTCGAGCCGACGCTGCTGCTGCTCGATGAACCGCTCGGAGCCCTCGACCTCAAGCTGCGCGAGCACATGAAAATCGAGCTCAAGCAATTACAGGCGGCCTTCGGCACCACGTTCGTCTACATCACTCACGATCAATCGGAAGCCCTCGTGCTGTCGGATCACGTCGGCGTGATGAGCCGCGGCCGTTTCGAGCAACTCGGCACGCCGCAGGACCTGTACTACCGGCCGCAGACCCCCTTCGTGGCGGGATTCGTCGGCGCGAACAACCGCATCGCCGGCCGGGTCACCGGCAAGGACGGCCCCGTCGCGCAGATCACCACCGACGACGGTTGGGTGATCCGCGCGCGCGGCCATGGCACGCTCGCCCTCGGCGATGCCGTCGAGGGATTCGTGCGGCCGGAAGTGGCCAGTCTCGGCAGGCTCGCGGCGGAACTGCCCGGCGGCCAGCCCCAGCACGCGGGCCGGGTGCAGAGCCTGCTGTTCGACGGCGCCAATTCCGCCGTGCTGCTGCAGGAGAGCCGCACGCGCCGCGAGTTTCGCATCGCGCTGCCGCAGACCGGCCAATTCTCGGATTTGAAGCCGCAAGAACCCGTGCTGTTCAGCTTCGATCCCGAACGAGCCGTGTGTTTCCCCGCGCGGAGCGAGCATGGCTAACGCCGTCCAGGCACGCTGGCACGCGCGATTGAGCCTGGGCCTGTTGCTCGCCCCGGCCCTTCTGTGGCTCGGCGCGCTGGTGGTGTTGCCGCATGTGGAACTCGCCGTGCTCTCGCTGCGCGAGCGCGTCGGACCGCACCACTATGCGGCGAGTCTTGCCCAGTACCGGACCTTCTTCACGGATCCCCTCTACTGGAACGTCTTCGTGCGCACCGCCGTGATGTCCGTCGCCGCCACCGCGTTGACGCTGCTGCTCGCGTTTCCGATCGCGTGGACCATCGCCAAGCTGAGCCGCGGGCGCGCAAGCTCGTTGCTGTTCGTTCTGTGCCTGATTCCATTCTGGGTGAGCGAAACGGTGCGCACGCTCGGGTGGATGATCCTATTGCGCGAGTCGGGCGTGCTGCCGGCACTGCTGGTGAAACTCGGGGTCACCGCGGCGCCCGTCGAATTTCTCTACCACGACGCCACCATCCTGGTCGGCCTGGTCTATACGTCGTTGCTGTTCATGCTGATACCGCTGATTTCCAGTCTGGAGAGCCTGGACAATGCCTTGATCGAGGCGGCATACGACTTGGGCGCCGGCGGATTCGCGATCCTGCGCACCATCGTCATTCCGCACGCTGCGCCGGGCATCACGGCCGGTTGCATCGTCGTCTTCATGCTCACCCTGGGCAACTACCTGACGCCCACGCTGCTCGGCGGCAAGAACTCGCAGTGGTTCACGGAACAGATCTACACGCAGTTCATTACGCGCTTCAACTGGGAACAGGGTGCGGCGTTCGGATTCCTGCTGTTGGGACTGTCCACTGCCATGGTGGTGATCGGGTTGAAGCTCGCCGGACAATCGTTCGGCGACGTGATGCGCCGGACATGATCCCGTCGCTGCCGCGTCCGGCCTGGCTGCGCGCCGCCACCGCGGTATACGTAGCCGCGTTCCTGGGGTTCCTGTTCCTGCCGCTGCTCATCGTCGCGGTATTCGCGTTCAACGATGCGCCCTATCCCGCGCCCCCCTGGCGCGGCTTTACCCTCGACTGGTTCCTGGGGAACTCGTCCTCGGGCCGCACGGGCTTGTTCGCCGATTCGGAGCTCATGGGCAGCATCGTGACCAGCGGCATCGTCGCGCTCTGGGTCACGCTGCTCTCGGTGATCTTGGGCACCGTCAACGCATTCCTTCTCGAGCGCGGGCGCTTCCCCGGCAAGCAGGCTTTGTCGGTGTTGATGCTGGCTCCGCTGGTCATCCCCGGCGTCATCCTCGGCATCTCCATTCTCGCATTCGCCAGCCGCATCGCCGAGTTCGCCGACGATACCTTCGGCTGGGAGCTCGATTTTTTGCGCCCCGGGCTGCCGTTGGTGGTGCTCGGCCAATTCTCCTTCATCGCCACCATCGCCACGCTCACCATCAGCGCGCGCCTGCGCCGATTCGACCGGACTCTGGAGGAGGCCGCCCTGAATCTCGGGGCGTCCAAAGCCGCGGTTTTTCGAACCATCGTGGTGCCGTATTTGCGCCCCGCATTATTGGGGTCGGCCGCCATCTCCTTCTTGATGTCCTTCGAGGATTTCAATACGACGTTGATGCTGGTCGGCGCGGATTCGCCCTTGACCGTGATGATGTACGGACGCATGCGCGAGGGCGCAAGCCCCGTGTTGAACGCGGTCAGCCTGTTCCTGATGGCCGCCTCCGCGGCGCTCGCGCTCACCCTCATGCGCCGCCGGCCGCAGGCGACCTGAGCCGCCGCCGGTACCGCGACCCCGGCGACTCAGGGTCTGGGCGACCTTCGTCAAGGCGGCGCCGGCGCCGCCTGCAGCAATTCGAGCCCCTCGGCATGTTTGCGCTGGAACCCCTTCCACACCGTGATGTCCGCACCGCCCGGGCTGAACGCCTCGTAGGCGGACGGCGGCCGCTGGTCGGGCCACGTCCCCGCCGACGAGTCGATCACCGGCACGTCGAGGTAGGCAGCGTATGCCTCGTCGCCCTTGAGGTATCGGCCCAGAAACGCCGTGATGAAATGTGCCTCGATGGCATTCAGCCGCTGCTTGCTCCACACCGGGTCCTCGAACCAATCCTGGTCCCAGAGCCGCTGGCGCATCGCATCGGGCGCCGGATTCAAGCCGATGACATGCCCGGCGCCTTTGAAGGTGAGCAGAAAGCGCCGCGAGTTGCGGGCCGTATCGAAGAACGCCCGCGCACCCGTGACATAGTTCACGGTGCGATCCGCATCCCCGGCGATCAACAGCAGCGGGGCCGTGATGCCCAGCAGGCCGGACGGCCCCCACGCGGCGTACTTGCCGCCCCCGGCCGGCGAGATCGCCACCACCGCGCGCAGTCCCTTCACCCGGACCGCATGCTCGAGCGGAGCGCCGCGCACATAGGGCTGGAGCAACCCGCCCGGCACGACCTGGGTGAGGGCACCCGCCGGATCCAGGGTCGCGCCGGCCGCGGTCAACACTCCGTAGCCCCCCTGAGAGTAGCCGAGGAGCGCGAGCCGCGACGGGTCGATCAAGTGCTCATCCCCGAGACTTTTCCGCAACGTCTCGACCACGAATACGATGTCGAGCGGCCGGCGCAAAACCGGGCCCGCGTATTTCGTGCGATCGGTGATGGGCGGATCGTCGTGGTGGATGGCCGCAACCACGTAGCCCTTGGATGCCAGGTTCTCGGTAATCCACGTCATGGCGGCCGGATCGTTGCTGTAGCCGTGCGATACCACCACCAGCGGATAGCCGGTACCCGCGGCGGGCGCGTCGCGCACCGCCACGCCGGGCACCCTGAACGGCGCCGGCGGCGCACCCGGCTCCCCCGGCAATGCCGCGGCGTACACCACACGAGCGGCGTCCGGCTTCGGCCTCGCGGGATACCACAAATCGACCGGCAGCGCGCGATCGCGGCGCGGCGCCGTGCCGCTCGCGGCGTCGAAGGCGAGTACGTCGACCTGACCCGGATCGATCAGGTGCAGCAATCTGGTTCCGACGGCAAACTCGCCGAGGCGCGCGAGTTCCGGCGCGTCCACGCCAAACTGGCTGGGCGCCTCATCGGCGCGCACCGGGGCGAACGCCGGCGCCATCGCCAGCGCGCCCAGCAACCAGGTCGTTGGCATCATCGATCGCTTCATTCCGGCCGACCCCGCAATGCGCGCCATGCCGGGCGCGCCGACAGTCTAAACTGGAACGATCAACCAGTTTGGGGGTCAGCAGAAGACGATGGATGCCTCGAACCACAAGACGGTTTTGCGCGTCACCTACCTCGAACAGTGCGAACCGGCGCTGCCGGCGGCTCTTTATTGGGGCAGCGAACGCGTGACGCTCGAGCGCATGGCGCGCGAAGCGTACCTCGCCCTGTATCGCCGGGTCGGCGCGCCGCTGCGCTGGGATCAGCGCCTGTCGATGTCCGAGGCAAGCCTCGATGCGCTGCTCGCCGGCGACTTGCTGCACATCTATGTTCTGCGGGACGTCCGCGCTGATGCGATTGGGTTCTGCGAATTCGACCGCGGCGCTTTTCCGCAGATCGAACTGAAGAACTTCGGGCTGGTCCCGGAGGCGCAGGGGCGCGGCCTTGGGCCGTGGCTGCTCGCCACGGCGCTGCAGGGCGAATGGCGGTCCAACCCGGATCGAATCTGGCTGCACACCGACACCTGGGATCATCCGGCGGCCAAGCGGGTCTACGAGCGCGCCGGCTTCCGGGTCTTCGATGTGCGCGACGAGCCGGCCGACCCGCTGTAGCCCGGAGTTTCGGCGCCTTAACGCTGCGCCCAGAGCAGCCCCGGCAGGTCGGCCAGCGACTCCACCATCGCATCGCACGCCAGGGAGCGGGGATCCTGGCCTTCGTTGTAACCGTAGGGCACGCAGACGATCGGAATTTGCGCGGCGCGCGCGGCCTTCACATCGTTGATCGAGTCGCCCACCATCAGTGCGTGCGCCGGCACCGTCCCCAGCAGCTCGCACGCAAACAGCAGCGGTTGCGGATCGGGCTTGCGGCGCTCGCACGTGTCGCCGCCCACGACGCAATCGATGAATCTCATCAGCCCCAACCGATGCAGCAGCCCGTTCGCGAAGCGCCGGTGCTTGTTGGTGACCACGGCGATGCGCAGGCCGGCATCGTGCACCGCGCGCAGGGTTTCGTTCGCGCCGGGATAAGGCTGCGCGTCGGATTCGTCGGACTCCTCCAGCGCGCCGTAATGATGGAAGAACCGTTCGAGCAGCGCGGCGCGATCGGCCTCGTTCAGCGCGCGTCCCCGGGCGGCGGCGGCCCGCTCGATCAGCATCGGCGACCCGCGGCCGATCATGCGCGACACATCGCTCACCGGCAGCGCATCCATGCCGTACTCGCCCAGCGATCGATTGAGCGCGCGAGCGATGTCGGAGGCCGTATCGAGCAGCGTGCCGTCGAGGTCGAACAGCAGGCCGGCGAGGGGTTGCCCGCGCCAAGTCGCGGTGGGTTGGGTATGCAGCATGCGCACACGATGCCAGAAGTCGCGGCACCGTGCATCGCGGGGCGCTATAGTCGGTTATGTCGTATGAGATCCATACGCCCGCTGCGGCCGGCCGCGAGCCCAGGGCGCTGCTCGTCATGCTGCACGGGTGCCAGCAGACTCCGGCCGATTTTGCCGCCGGCACGCGCATGAGCGGGCTCGCGGCCGCGCGGGGAGTTCTGACCGTTTACCCGGCGCAGGCGGCGGCGGCGAATCCCTTGGGTTGCTGGAACTGGTTCGCCGCCAAGGATCAGGCGCGCGACGGCGGTGAACCCGCGTTGATCGCCGGCATCGCACGCGAGGTGGCAGCGGATCACCGGATCGATCCCCGGCACATCTTCGTCGCGGGCATGTCCGCGGGCGGCGCCATGGCGGTGATTCTCGGGGCCACCTACCCGGATTTGTTCGCCGCCGTCGGCGTCCATTCCGGCCTGCCGTACGGCGCGGCTCATGATTCGGCCTCGGCGCTCGGCGCAATGCGCGGTGCCGGCGCGCGCCCGCCGGCCAGCCGGCCGCCGGCGTCGCGCGCGCTCCCAACCATCGTCTTTCACGGCGATGAGGACACGACGGTGGACATCAGCAATGGAGCGGCCATCGTCGATGACGCGGTGTCGGGCGCGCAGCGCGCGGCCGGGCCGCTGCAATCGATGGTCCGCGATCACACCTCGCCCGGCGGGCGCGACTACACCACCACCGTCTACCGCCGTCCGGACGCGCCTGCACTCGTTGAGTATTGGGTGGTGCACGGCGCCGCGCATGCCTGGTCGGGCGGATCCCCGGCGGGCTCCTTCACGGACGCGGCGGGGCCGGATGCTTCGGCCGAGATGCTGCGCTTTTTCATGGCCCAGATACACGCGGAACCACGGCTTGCTTACGCATAAATACGAGTACAGAATCATTGCGGTTGGGCGAATTAGTGTGCGGGTGGAGGATGCGGGGGCATCTCGATGATCGGCTGGTTCGGCGCATCGCCGGACGTGTTTTCACGCTTGCAATTTCGAAGGTGACGCAATGAATAAGCATGTCTATCCGGTTCCGGAGAATTTCGCCGCCGCCGCGCAAGTCAAGCGACCCGCCTACGAGCTGATGTATGCCGAGTCCGTTCTGGACCCCAGCCGCTTCTGGCAGCGCATCGGCCGGCGCATCGACTGGATCAAGGACTTCACGCGGGTCAAGGACGCGAGTTTCTCGGAGAGCGATTTTCACATCCGCTGGTTCGAGGACGGACAGCTCAACGTCTCCAGCAACTGCTTGGATCGTCATCTGACAACGCGCGGCGAGAAGACCGCGATCATTTGGGAGGGCGACGATCCCGAAACCTCGAGCCGCATCAGCTATCGCGAGCTGCATGAGCGCGTCTGTCAGTGTGCCAACGCGTTGAAGTCGCTGGGCGTCATGAAGGGCGACCGCGTCACCATCTATCTGCCGATGATTCCCGAAATCGCCGTTGCGATGCTCGCCTGCGCCCGTATCGGAGCCATTCATTCCGTGGTCTTCGCCGGCTTCTCTTCCGAGGCCTTGGGAGGCCGCATCGCCGATTGCACCTCGACGGTGGTCATCACCGCCGACGAGGGAATGCGCGGCGGCAAGCGCGTTGCCCTCAAGCAATGCGTCGATGGGGCGCTCTCGATCCAAGGCACCGACTGCGTGAAACACGTGCTGGTCGTGCGCCGCACGGGCGCGACGGTCGCGATGTATTCGCCGCGCGACGTGTGGTACGAACAGTTGGTGGGTGCCCAGGAGAAAACCTGCGCGCCCGAAGTGATGGACGCGGAGGACCCGCTGTTCATCCTGTATACATCGGGCTCGACGGGCAAACCCAAGGGCGTCCTGCATACCACGGCAGGTTATCTCGTCTACGCCGCCTTCACGCACCAAACGGTCTTCGATCTGCGCGAGGAGGATATTTATTGGGCGACCGCCGACATCGGCTGGGTCACCGGACACAGCTACATCGTCTATGGCCCGCTCGCCAATGGAGCGACCAGCGTCATGTTCGAGGGGATACCGAACTATCCCGACACCGGCCGCTTCTGGCAGGTGGTCGACAAGCACCAGGTCACCATCCTGTATTCATCGCCCACGGCCATCCGCTCGCTCATGCGCGAAGGAGAGGGGCCGGTGAAGGCGTGGTCGCGCAAATCGCTGCGCCTGTTGGGGTCGGTGGGCGAGCCGATCAATCCGGAGGCCTGGGAGTGGTATCACCGGGTCGTGGGCGATGACCGCTGTCCCATCGTCGACACCTGGTGGCAGACGGAGACCGGTGGGATCTTGATCGCGCCCTTGCCCGGCGCGATCGACCTGAAGCCGGGCTCCGCCACCGTGCCCTTCTTCGGCGTCAAGCCCGCCATCGTCGACAATGAGGGGCGCCTGCTCGAGGGGGCCTGCGAGGGCAATCTGGTGTTGCTCGATAGCTGGCCGGGACAGATGCGCACCGTCTACGGCGATCACCAGCGCTTCATCGACACCTATTTCAAGACGTTTCGCGGCATGTATTTCACCGGCGACGGCGCGCGCCGCGACGCGGACGGCTATTACTGGATCACCGGCCGCGTGGACGACGTCATCAATGTGGCGGGTCACCGGTTGGGGACCGCCGAAATTGAAAGCGCGCTGGTGGCTCACCCCCAGGTCGCGGAGGCGGCCGTGGTCGGATTCCCGCACGAAATCAAGGGTCAGGGCATTTACGCGTACGTCACCTTGATTTCCGGGGTCGAGGCCACCGAACCTCTGCGCCGCGAACTGCGTGAGTGGGTACGCCGCGAAATCAGCCCCATCGCAACGCCGGATGCGCTGCAGTGGGCCCCCGGCCTTCCGAAGACACGCTCGGGAAAGATCATGCGGCGCATCCTGCGCAAGATAGCCGCCGACGAGCAGGATCAGCTCGGCGACATTTCGACGCTGGCCGATCCGGGCGTGGTCGCGCAGCTAATCAGCGAGCACGCGCGCTCGCACGGCAAAACGCCATCCGGGCGGGCCTGAAGGGCGGCTCGGCTCAGCGCTCCACGGCCAGCGCGACGCCCATGCCGCCGCCGATGCACAGGCTGGCGAGACCCTTCTTGGCATCGCGGCGAATCATCTCGTGCAGCAGCGTGACCAGGATGCGGCAGCCGGATGCGCCGATCGGATGTCCGATGGCGATTGCGCCGCCATTGACGTTGATCTTCGAGGTGTCCCAGCCCATTTGACGATTGACGCCGATGGCCTGCGCGGCAAAGGCCTCGTTGATCTCCATCAGGTCGAGTTCCTCGTGAGTCCAGCCGGCTTTCTGCAGACACAGTTGGCTGGCCGGCACCGGGCCCATGCCCATGATTGCCGGATCAACGCCCGCCGAGGAGTACGCGCGCACCCAGGCGAGCGGCTTCAGTCCGAGCTCGCTCGCCGTGCGCGCCGACATCATCATCACCGCGGCGGCGCCGTCATTCAGGCCCGACGCATTGCCCGCGGTGACCGTGCCGTCCTTGCTGAAGGCGGGCTTCAGGTCGCCGAGCGCCGCGGCGGTCGTGCCGGCGCGGATATACTCGTCGCTGTCGAACACCGTGGTGCCTTTGCGCGCGACGATCTCGAGCGGCGCGATCTCGGCCTTGAATCTGCCGGCTTTTTGCGCGGCCTCGGCCTTCTGCTGCGACGCGGCCGCGAATTCGTCTTGTTCACGGCGGGAGATGTCGTATTTCTTTGCGATGTTCTCGGCGGTCGTGCCCATGTGATAGTTGTTGTAGACGTCCCAGAGGCCGTCGCTCAACATGCTGTCGATGAGTTTGGCGTCGCCCATGCGGAACCCGTCGCGGGATCCTTGCAGCACGTGCGGCGAAGCGCTCATGTTTTCCTGACCGCCGGCGATCACGATTTGCGCGTCGCCGCACTTGATCGCCTGCGCCGCGAGATGCGTCGCCTTCAATCCGCTGCCGCAGACCTTGCCGATCGTCATGCCCGGCACCGAGTCCGGCAGTCCGGCGCGAATCAGCGCCTGGCGCGCCGGATTCTGACCGACGCCGGCGGTGAGCACCTGGCCCATGATGACCTCGGAAATCCGATTCGGCTGCACGCCGGAACCGGCGAGCAGCGCCTTGATGATGTGAGCCCCCAGGTCGGCGGCGGACACCTTGGCGATCGACCCATTGAACTTGCCGACCGCCGTGCGCAATGCGGCCGTGATAACTACGTCGTTCATACAACTCCCCTCTCGCTGTTCGTTCAACTGACGGCCCTTCGCGATCCATTGCCGCGAACGGACCCTACTTTTGCAATACGTACTCTCCGGGAGCATCCGCAAGCGGCGGATAGCCTGCCGTGGCGGAACCCATCGGGGGCGGCGTGACCTGGGGCGTGCTCGAATGCTGCGCGAGCCACAGGTGCCATGTGGGCCACCACGATCCGGAGCGCGGCTCCGTGGTCTCGAACCACGCGTCCGGCGTCAGCGTCTCGCTGGCGTTCGACCAGGTCCGCACGCGATGGCGCCGCCGCGGATGGACCGGACCGCTGACGATGCCGGCGTTGTGGCCGCCCGAAGTCAGCAGAAAGGTATAGTCGGCAGAGCGCGTCAAGCCGCGCGCCTTGTAGACGGATTTCCACGGCGCGACATGGTCGGTTTCCGTGCCCACCACGAACATTGGCAGTTGGACGGCGGCGAGATCGACGCGGCGGCCCTCGGCGGTGAACTCGCCGCGCGCGAGCGCATTGTCGAGATACAGCTGGCGCAGGTATTCGGAATGCATGCGGCACGGCATGCGCGTACCGTCCGCGTTCCATGCCATCAGGTCGTTCGGCGTTTCGCGCTTGCCGCGTACGTACGCGTTGACGGCCGGCGTCCACAGCAGATCGCGGGCGCGCAACAGTGCAAATGCGGCGCCCATCTGCTCGCTCTTCAGCACACCGGTTCGGCTCATGACCGCCTCCAGCATGTCGATCTGGCTCGGACTGATGAACAGCGACAACTCGCCGGGTTCGCTGAAGTCCTGCTGGGCGGCGAGCAGCGTCAAGCTGGTCAGGCGCCGATCACCCTCGGCGGCGAATACGGCGGCCGCGATCGACAGCAAGGTCCCGCCGATGCAGTAGCCCACCGCGTGAATCTTCCGATCCGGCATGATGCGCGAAACGGCGTCGACGGCGGCGCGGATCCCCAGCCGCAAGTAGTCGTCCATGCCGAATTCTCGATCGCTCGCGGTCGGGTTCTTCCACGACACGATGAACACCGTATGACCCTGCGAGACCAGGTACCTCACCAAGGAGTTCTTGGCCGACAGGTCGAGAATGTAGTACTTCATGATCCAGGCCGGGACGATCAGGATGGGCTCGGCGTACACCGCGTCGGTCGCCGGCGAATACTGGATCAACTCGACCAGGGCGTTGCGCAGCACCACCTTGCCGGGAGTCGCCGCGATGTCGCGCCCGATGACGAAGGCGTCGGTGCGGTTCGCGCTCTTGCCGCCGAGAGCCCCTTGGATGTCTTCGAGCCAATTGCCGAACCCGCGCACCAAATTCTCGCCGGCCTCCGCCCGCGTGGCTTCGACCAATTCCGGGTTGGTGGCGAGATAGTTGGCGGGCGAGACGGCCTCGAGGGCGTTGCGCGCCATGAACTCCAAAGTGCGCTCGTTGCTGGGTGCGACTCCCGGTACGCTCGACAAGGCCTTCTGCCACCAATCGGCGTAATTGCGATACGCATGGGCGTAAACGTTGTACGGCCACTGCGCCCACGCGTCGCCGCGAAATCGATCGTCGCCCGCGGCCGGCGGCAAAGGTTCGGCGACGGCCGCTTGCAGGGTAAAGGCGGCGGTTTCCGCCGCTTTGGCCATTGCATCCTGCATGAGCTGCAGTTGCGCGGGAGGTTCCTTGGCGAGGTTGAGGAGCCAGTCCCACCAGGCATTCACATACACGTCGGGAGCCAAGCCCCCGGTCACGGTCGCCATCTGCGCGCGCAAGGTGCGCTCCAGGCGTCGCTGCTCGGCACTTTCCGCAGTGTCGGCTGTATCGGCTCTAAAGGCCGTATCAGCTGTATCAGCTGTATCAGCTGTATCGGATTTCTGACTGGGATTCTCGCTCACGTGGCTCCTCTGACCGGGTTACGGTCGTGACGACGACGTGGCCCGGACTGGCAGGGCGCCGCGACGCCCTGCCAAATACCGGCGGATCGCATTAGCCCGCTTTTTTCTTCGGCTCTTCGAACTTCTTCGCTTCGTCCGCGAACTTCTTCGCCTGGTCGGCGGCCTTCATCGTCGTATCGACGACGTGGCTGGTGGTCTCCTTGACCGCATTGGTGAAGCTCGCCTGCGCATCGTTCGCCAGGGTGGCGAATTCTTCGGCGCGCGCCCGCAGCTTCTCGCTGAGCGCCGTGGTGAGTTCGACCTGTTTGGAAAAGAAATCCGCAGGCGTCTGGGCGGCGAGCGCCAGCTTGGCCTGCGCCAGGCTCCACTCCAAGTAATCGCCGGCAACGGCGTACTGGTAGCGGCCCACGCGGTCGAGCACCTTCACGCCTTCCTGTTGAGCCTTCAGCACGGGCGCAAACGCATTGCGATAGGTTTCCAGGATGGTCTTGGGATCAAATGTTAAATCGCTCATGTCAGCTCCTCGGTTGGGAATATCTTCACGGCCCCATCATAACCCATTTTGTATGCGATGCAAGAGGAATTTTAAGAACTCGGTAAGGAAACTTACGTACATATTTAAGATATTGTTTTATATAAAGATATTTGGTTAATTCCGATTCCTTGATAATCCCGTAAATACTGCGACGCAAAAATATCGCGCCGAGTGACCACCGGGCGGCGACACGCGCCGGTCGACGCGCGCCCCGGGCGAAGTGCATGATGCAAAGATCGGGTCAAACCGGCATCCGCAGCGGGGTCGAGCAGTGGCGTCGATACTCGATTACATCCGATCGCTGGAATCCTATGCGCTGCGCAGCGGCGTCCGGCTGGTGCGCTCGCCGTTGCCGGAGGCCGTGCACGGCAGGGTGTCCCGCGACCTGATTGTGCTGCGGACGGACCTCGATCCGGAACAGGAATTGTTGACGCTCGTTCACGAGCTGGCGCATTGGTTGGCGCACCGGGGCGTGCCGAGTCACGAGCCCAGCACGGTGTTCGAATATGAAGCCGAAGCGGTGGAGGCTCTGGTAATGGCCCGTCTCGGGTTACCGCGTCCGTCCGACCGCGGTGACAGTCCCACGGACGATCTGTTGTCGGCGTCGGTCAGCCGCGTGATCTCTGCGAGCAGCCGGATTTGCGATGCCCTCGGGGTGGGCACGGGGCAGCGCCTAGAGCCGTAGACCCCCGTCCACGTCGAGGCAGCGCCCGGTGAAGAAATCGTTTTCGAATATGAACAGCACCGCGTGCGCGATTTCCTCCGGCTGTCCCAGGCGCTTCAACGGCACGGGCGCCGTGAGTTTGTCCAGCACTTCAGGGCGCATGGAGGCGAGAATCTCGGTGTGCGTGAAGCCGGGAGCGATCGACCCGACGCGGATGCCATAGCGCGCGAGCTCCTTGGCCCACACCACGCCCATGGATTCGAGGCCCGCCTTGGCGGCGCTGTAGTTGGTTTGACCGGCGTTGCCGACCCGCGAGATGCTGGAAATATTCACGATCACCCCGCCGTTGCCGCACTCGATCATATGCGCCGCGGCCTCGCGCGCGCAGAGGAACGGTCCGGTAAGGTTGACACCGATGACCGAGTTCCACTGGTCCAGCGACATGCGGCCCACCGGCACGCCATCCTTCACTTTCACGAGCAGGCCGTCGCGCACGATGCCGGCGTTGTTCACCAGTCCGTCCAGGCGGCCGAAGTCGACCGTTACCTGCGTCATGCCCGCCGACACCTCGCCTTCGTCGGCGACGTTCACCCGGTAGGTGCGAGCCTGCACGGATTCGGCCGCACAGAGCTTGGCTGTCTCCTCCAGGTCCCCGGGATTGAGATCGAACAGTGCGAGGTTCGCGCCGTGGCGCGCGAGCTGCCAGGAAATCGCACGGCCGATGCCGCGCCCCGCGCCGGTGACCACCACAGTTTTGCCATGAATGTTCATTTCTGCTTACCCTCTTGTCCATCGTCCTTAGGCCGACCCGCGGCTTTGTCCGCCGCACTCCCGGACCCGCCTAAAGCGTTGAGCGTTGCCGCCTGCATCTGCTCCCACAGCGCCATGTTCCTGCGCGCGAGTTCGGTCAGCGGCGCGAGCGGCGCCTGCAGCGCCTTGGCCATTTCCGACTGCATGGCTTCCTGCTGACGCAGCATCGCGGTGAACGCCTGCTCCAAATAGCGGCTGAGCAACGCTTGCATCGGACCACCGTAGAAGCGGATGATCATTTCGAGCAAATCGCTGCCGAGCACCGGCGAACCGAATTGCTCCTGCTCCGCGATGATCTGCAAGAGCACCGAGCGCGTCAGGTCATCGCCGGATTTGTCGTCGACGACCTTGATCTTCTCGCCCGCAACCACGAGCTGCCGCAGATCGTCGAGTGTGACGTGGCGGCTGCCGCTTGTGTCATACAGGCGGCGGTTCGAGTATTTTCGGATGAGGCGTTCTTGTGGCATCGTCTACTTTTCGCATTGCAAAATATAATATACTAGAACGCCATTATACATCAGTTATTCCCTGAATTTTACCCGATATAAAACAATTACTTATATGTCAAATGCACCAACGACAGGCGCACGAGCGGAAATCGGCAGGGTATTTTGCATCGCATACGGAGACGCCGGTGAACGATGACCCGTGGAGCCATTGGAAGGCGTTCGCGGCGCGCGCGCAGCACCGCCCCCAACGGGACGCCTTCACGCCGCTGCTCGATGCGGCCGAGAGCTTCGAGGCCGCCGCGCGCAAGTTCCTCGAAGCCGCGGCGCGGGCGCCGTCGGCGGACGAGGCCGCGCGAACGTTCGGTCATTTTCTGCGCGAACAATCCATGGTGTTTTTTCAACCGCCATGGAGTGCGCCCGCGAGCGCCGGCGGCGCTCCGTGGGCCGCAGTGCTCGATGCGCCGGCGCTCGGCCTCACCCGCGAACACCAACAGCGCTGGCAGCGAACTGCCGACGCCGCACGGCGCGTCGCCGACGCGCAGCGGCGGCTGCAATGCCTCTGGTCCGATGCGCTGCGCGACGCCGCCACGGCGTTTGCGTCGCGGCTTGCCGCCTCCGCGCCGGCCGTCCCGCAGGCCGGCGCAGCGTTCGCCGCCACGCTGCGCAGCCTGTATGACGCGTGGATCGATTGCGCGGAACAGGCCTACGCAGGCATGGCGCACGGCGAGCCGTTCTGCGACACGCTTGCCGACTTCGTGAATGCGGAAAGCCAATGGCGCCGCGAATTCGCCGCCAGCGTGGAACACTGGTCGAAGTTGATGGATCTGCCCACCCGCAGCGAACTCAATTCGCTCACCCTCCGGCTGAAATCCGCCGAGGATGAATTGCACGCCCAGCATCGGCAGCGCGAACTGCGGGAAGAGGCGGCCGGGCGGCGACCCGCGGCACGCCCGCCGCGCGCGCGCCGGGCGAAACGCAACCCGAAATCATGACGACGCCGGGGCTTTACGCGGCGCTCGCGGCGGCCAACCAATGTGCCGCCGGCTGCTCGCACAAGGAGGCGGTTTGGCAATCGGGCAAGCTGCGCCTGTATCGCTATTCGCCCATCGTGCCGCATGGCGCGCGCAACCCCAAGGCCGTGCCGTTGCTCATCGTCTATGCATTGGTCAATCGGCCGTACATGATGGATCTGCAGGAGGACCGCTCGCTCATCCGCGGACTGTTGGCGCAGGGCATGGAGGTCTATTTGATCGACTGGGGTTACCCCGATGGCGCCGACCGGTTCACCACGCTCAGCGACTACATCGATGGACTGCTCGCCGGCTGCGTCGACCACATTCTGCGCACGCACCGCCTGGAAGCGCTGAACATGCTCGGAGTCTGTCAGGGCGGGGTGTTCAGCCTGTGCTTCACGGCGCTGCATCCGCGCCGCGTGCGCAACCTCGTTACCATGGTCACGCCCGTGGATTTTCACACGCCCGCGGATTTGTTGTCGAAGTGGGTCAGGAAGATCGATGTCGCGGCCTGGGTGGACAACGGCAATGTGTCGGGCGACGCCCTCAATCAGCTGTTCCTGTCGCTCATGCCGTTTCGCCTGGCGCACCAGAAATACATGGATCTGTTCATGGACGCGCCCACCAAAACCCAGGTCGAGACGTTCATGCGGGTCGAGCAATGGATTTTCGACAGCCCCGACCAGGCGGGCGCGGCATTCCAGGAGTTTGTGGTGGGTCTTTATCAGGAAAATCGTCTGGTGCGCGGTCAGTTCGACATCGGCGGCCGCAGGGTCGGCCTGCGCGCGCTGAGGCTGCCGATGTTGAACTTGATCGGCAGCAAGGATCACCTGGTGCCGCGCGAGGCCTCGCTGGCGCTCGAGGGTCTGGTCGGCAGCAAGGACTACACCATGCTCGAGTTTCCTCTCGGCCACATCGGCATGTACATCAGTGCGCGCGCGCAGCACGAGGTGCCCGCGGCGATCGCGCGCTGGCTGGCCGCGCGCTGACCGCCTGCGTGTACCGCCTGCGCGTACCGACTGCCGGTGCTGGGTGCGGGCGGTGCGGCCCGGGCCGCGCGCCCCGGCTCCCCTACATGTAGACGCCACCGTTGACGTTGATCTGCTGCCCCGTGACGTAGTCGCCGTCGGCCGCGAGGAACAGCACGGCCTTCGCGATTTCCTCGGGCTTGGCAAAGCGTCCCATGGGAATGCGCGCCAGGATCTGCGCCTGAACCTGTTCCGGTACTTTTGCCAGCATGCCGGTCTCGGTGAAGCCGGGAGCGAGCGCATTGCACGTGACATTGTACTTCGCGAGTTCCAGGGCGGCCGTCTTGGTGAATGCGATGATGCCGCCCTTGCTGGCCGAGTAGTTGGCCTGCCCGAAATTGCCCGCCTGGCCGACGAAGGAGCTGATGTTGATGATGCGGCCGAACTTTTGTTCCATCATCATGTTCATGAACGCCGACACGCCGAAATAGCAGGCGTTCAGGTTGGTGTTGAGCACGCTCAGCCAATCATCGTCGGTCATCTTGCGCAGCGTCTTGTCGCGCGTAATGCCCGCGTTGTTGACCAGGATATCGAGCCGTCCCCAGGATGCCTTGATCTGCTCGGCCATCGACGTCCACGTCGACCGCTCGCTCACATTGCCCTTCAACAGAATCGTCTTGCGTCCGGCACTGTTGAGCTCGTCCGCGAGCGACAGTGCATCAGCCTCGCTCGATTGATAGTTGATCGCGATGTCCGCGCCCTCGGCGGCCAGGGCCTTGGCAATGGCCCTGCCGATGCCGCGCGCCGATCCGGTTATCAATGCCCGCCGTCCTTCTAGCTTGTTCATCGCCCCCCCTCGCCTCGTTTTCGTGCGAACCCTCCGGCCCACTATGCGCCAAACCCGGCGCTCCGTAAAAGTAAGGAGTTTCCGCAATGCGGAGCGCACGAAGCCCCGCCGCCGAGCGCTCGAGGCTACGCCAAGGTGAGGCTGACCGGGCAATGATCGCTGCCCATGATCTCCGGGTGGATGGCGGCGCCCTTGACCGCCGCGCGCAATCGGGCCGACACCAAAAAATAGTCGATTCTCCATCCGATGTTCCTGGCGCGGGAGTTTGCGAAATGGCTCCACCACGAATAGTGGCCATTGCCTTGCGTAAACAGGCGGAAGGTGTCGACAAATCCGGCGTCGATAAAATTCTGGAAGCCCTTGCGTTCCTCGTCGGTAAATCCCTTCTTGCCGCGGTTCGATTTCGGATTCGCCAGATCGAGTTCCGTGTGAGCCACGTTCAAATCGCCGCAGAATATGACGGGCT
Source organism: Steroidobacteraceae bacterium (assembly GCA_049510875.1). GTDB lineage: Bacteria > Pseudomonadota > Gammaproteobacteria > Steroidobacterales > Steroidobacteraceae > Bog-1198. The sequence continues at coordinate 45,847 of JBEKYO010000006.1, read as the reverse complement.
TCTTCGCGTCCAGCAGCCGGCAATAGGCGAGAAACGCGGGGTCCCAATGATCGAATCGCAGGGCCAGCCGGCTAAGGTCGTCCTTGGCATTGGGGGTGTACACGGTCACCACATAGAATTTCCCGTACTCGGCGGTGATGACGCGCCCCTCCTCGGCGCTGTCGCGCTGCAGTTCGTCGGCAAAACTGAAGCGCTGCGCGAATTCCCGCGGGTAGCCGTTCGTGACGCCGAGCGGCTCATCCTTCGAGAAGATGGCGGTACCGGAGTAGCCTTTCTTGAGCGCCGAATTCCAATACTCGCGATAATCGGGCAGCTCGATTTCAACCTGGCCGCGCTCGGCCTTGGTTTCCTGAAGACACAGGATGTCGGGTTGATGCGTCTGCAAAAACGACAGAAACAGCCCCTTGCGATGCACCGCACGAATGCCGTTCACGTTCCACGAATAGATCTTCATAGCGCCATGCATACCCGAATTGCCCGAAACAGCGCGAAACGATACCCCGGCCGGCCGGCTTCGGCTATCAATTCCAGACGCTATTGACAATCATTCGCATTCGCGTTCATAATACGTCCCATGATCGTGTGCGTATGCAAAGCCGTTTCCGATGGACATATCCGCGCCGCCGTGAAGAGCGGGGCATCCTCCATACGCGACCTCACGCGCGAGCTGCGCGTGGGCACCTGCTGCGGCAAGTGCCTACCCGAGGCGCAAGCGACGCTCGATGCGTCCTTGCGGCAGCGTAGGGAGGCGCCTTCGATCGGATGCTTCAGCGCGTCGGTCGAATTCGCCGTTTAAACCGCCCTCCTTCGCCTCCCCCCGGGCTTACAATCCCAGCCCGGAGTGTCACCAGGGGATCCCACCGTGCAAGGCGAGCCAAAGGTCTTGGAGTATTTGAACCAAGCGCTGAAGAACGAACTCACGTCGATCAATCAGTACTTTCTGCACGCGCGCATGCTCGAGAACTGGGGCCTGAAGCGGCTCGGCAAGATCGAGTACGAGGAATCCGTCGATGAGATGAAGCATGCCGACCGGCTGGTCAAGCGCATTCTTTTCCTGCAAGGGCTGCCGAATCTGCAGGACCTTGGCAAGCTGTTCATCGGCGAAGACGTGCGCGAGGTGCTCGAATGCGACCTCAGACGCGAAATGCAGGCTCATCCCATGTATGTCGAAGCCATCGCACACTGCGAAACGGTCAAGGACTACGTGTCGCGCGAATTGCTGGTGCATATCCAGAAGAGCGAGGAAGAACACATCGATTTCATCGAAGAGCAGCTGGGGCTCATCGATAAGATGGGCCTGCCGAACTACATTCAAAGCGCCACCGGTGAATTGGGTGGGCCCGCGACTTGACCACCCGCGGCTCGCAGGAAGCGCAACCGGGCGGGAAAGACTCCAAATCCGGCGCATCGCGGCGCCTGCCTCTGAAGATTCCGACGGTGTCCTGGAGCGACCTTGCCGAGACCTTGGGCCCGATTCTGCTGGTCGCCACCATCGCCATCCTGGTGACGCTGCATTACGTGAGTCCCGCCCCGCCCCACACGCTCACCATGAGCAGCGGTCCGAAGGGCAGCAACTTTGAAACCATCGCCGGCCGGTACCAGAAGATCCTGGCGCGCAGCGGCATCAAACTCAAAATCATCGAATCCGAAGGCTCCTTGGAGAACCTCAACCGGCTGTCCGACCCGAAGGCCGGGGTGGACATCGCCCTGGTCCAGTCGGGCATCACGGGCACCGCCGAGGCCGCCGATCTGGTCTCGCTCGGCAGCGTCTTCTATCAGCCGCTGACCATTTTTTATCGCAGCTCCAAGGCGTTGGTGCGGCTCTCGGAACTGCACTCTCAGCGCATCGCGATCGGTCCCGAAGGCAGCGGCACCCGTTTTCTTGCCTTGGCGCTGTTGAAGGCCAATGAGATCGAACCGGACGGGACCACCACGCTGCTGAGCCTGGAGGGCGAGGCGGCCAAAGCCGCGTTGTCGCGCAGGGAGGTGGAGGCCATCTTCCTGTCCGGCGACTCGGCATCGCCGGCCACCATCCGCGACATGCTCCACGCCGAGGGCATTCGCCTGTTCGATTTTACCCAAGCCGATGCCTACGTACGCCGGTTCCCCTATCTGAACAAGCTCTCGTTGCCGGCCGGCGCCTTCGATCTGGGAGAAGATCTGCCCCCGACTCCGATCAACATGCTGGCACCGACCGTCGAGCTGCTGGCGCATTCGAATCTGCATCCGGCGCTCTGCGATCTGCTCATCGAGGCGGCGTACGAGGTTCACGGCCACGCCTCGCTGCTGCAAGCGGCCGGGCAATTCCCGACGCCCTCGACCAATTCACATCCGATCAGCGACGAGGCCGCGCGGTACTACAAAACCGGCAATAAGAGCTTTGCGTACCGCTATCTGCCGTTTTGGCTGGCGAGCTTGCTCAATCGTACGCTGGTGGTGCTCCTGCCGATCGTGGTGGTCGTGATCCCGGGGCTGAGATTCCTGCCGCAACTGTATAACTGGCGCGTCAACGGCCGCATCCATCGCCGCTACGGCGAACTCATGGCGCTCGAACGGGAAGCCTTGGGCAACCCGTCGCAGGAACGCCGCGCGGAACTGCTCGATCGGCTCGACGAGATCGAAGGCTCGGTCATTACCAGCAAGGTGCCCGGCTCGCACGCCGACCAGTTGTACATCCTGCGCCAACATATCGCGTTCGTACGCGCCAAGCTGTGCCACGCGGCGCAAGCCGCCGGCGGCGCGCCGGCGCACGGCTAGCCAGAACCAGCGATGGTGGGAAGAAGTCGGCCAATATCGATCATTCCAGGGAACGGATTGGCCACGGAGCGCGGCGGCTATGCGCACACGTTCGGCTGGCGTGGGCACGCGCCGCTGCGCGGACATATGACGCTCGCCTGCGTCTCGAGCGCATCGGCGATCCACGCGATGTTGAGCACTCGCGAGGCCGCGCCGATGGAGGCGGCCGCCTCGGCCGGAATCTTCCCGTCGCCGCCGCCGCGCCTGCAGGATTCGGCCACGGCCGCCACCACGCTCTCGCCGTCGAAGCCCTGCGCCTCCAAGGCCGGCAGCAGATCGACGCCCACCGACAGCACGTGCAATTCGTCCAGGGCATCGCGCGTGAGCAGCGAATGGCAGCAATACAGCCGCGCGCGTTTTCCATCCTGCATCACGGAGATTTGGGACTTCGGTTTCTGCATCAGCGCCGTCGCCGTCGGATCCTCCTGCAGCAACCGAAATACGGCCCAGCGCGGACAGGGGTCCGACACCAAACTCATGTTGCCCCAGGGCAGGGGGATGCCGTTGCCGCGATACACGGCGCGCAGGAATCCGGGAGGATAGGCATCGAAGAAATGCCAATGCCGGTACGGCGAGACGGCCGTCATGCGGCGCATCACCAGCGCCGGGGTGACCCCGAGCTTGCGGCCGGCGGACACGCTGTGCGCCTCGCGCATCAAGAAACGGCGAAACGGAACCCGCGGACACAGCAGGGCGCCCGCGAAGAAACTGCATTCGAAGTCGCGCCACGCGTACAGGACATCCTGGGCACCCATTCCGGCGGTGGAATTCGACGCCTCGCCGTCCGCAGAATGCATGGCGCTGTGCGGCGAAATGGCGCCGTCGCCGTTGTGCAGAATCTTGTGCCCGATGAAGAACGCAAGCTCGTACTTGAGGCGCTCCTCCTGATTGCGCAGCCGCTTGTTCACCAGCACCGTGCCCGGCGCCTCGAATCGTGAGCGGATCAGCGCGTCGCCCGGCTTGCGCGCGGCGGCGCCCGCCCCGCCGTCGAACCACTTGATCTGCAGTTCGTGCCGCTTGCCGATGGCCATCAAGGCGTCGAGCGTGAGCGGCATTTCCCGCTCGCCGCACTCCTCCGCCGCACGCTCGATGTCCGGGAAATTATTGTGCCGGGTTTCCTGCCACACGCGGATCAGCAACTGCGCGAACTGCCTGCCGGTGGTCCCGGTCTGGGACAGCAGTTCGGGCAGCGCGTTCTGCAGGAGTTCGTGTGAGAACAGGAACGCGGGCTCCAAGGGCATGGCGTCCAGACCGCCGCGTTCGCGCTGCGCCGGCGCGACCTCGACGTCGGTGTTTTCATCAAGAAACCAACGCGCATCCTTGCCGAAAATGCCCGCGAGCATGGTGAGCATCTGCGGCGACGGCATGCGCTTGCCCGTCTCGACCATGCTGAGATACGACACCGACGGCGCGCCGGCGGCATCGATTTGCACGCAGCGCGCGGACAGCTCATCCAGCGTGAAACCGTTGCGCTTGCGCAGCGAACGCAGCTTGGCGCCTAGAAAATGACCCTGCCGAATCAACCCGGCCATGCCTGCCTCCGTATGGACATATTGTTGCACCGTGTGAAATTCACATTGTGAAATTTCCATTGTGTAAATATCGAGTTCAAACACTCTAGTCTTGGGGGAGGTGGCGACGCAAGTTCGCCGCGGTTCTTTACGCCAAGGAGATTCGAGATGGTTGAGCAGAAACACGCCGATTCGCGCTGGCGCGGAATCGAGCGCCCCTACACGCCGGCCGATGTCGCGCGTCTGCGCGGGTCCGTGCGCATCGAATACTCGCTCGCGCGCCTCGGCGCGGAAAAATTCTGGAGCTTGTTGCACACTGAGCCCGTGGTCGCCGGATTGGGGTGCATGACCGGCAATCAAGCCGTGCAGTCGGTGCAGGCGGGGCTCAAATCGATCTATTGTTCGGGCTGGCAGGTGGCCGGCGACGGCAATACCGCCGGCGAAATGTACCCCGATCAAAGCCTGTATCCGGTCGACTCCGTGCCGAAGATGGTCGAACGCATCAACAACGCGCTGTTGCGCACCGATCAGATTCACCACATGAGCGGCAAGTCCGACATCGACTGGCTGGCGCCCATCATTGCCGACGCCGAGGCGGGCTTCGGCGGCAACCTGAACGCCTTCGAACTGACCAAGGCGCTGATTCGCGCCGGGGCCGCGGGCGTGCATTTCGAAGATCAGCTCTCGTCCGCGAAGAAATGCGGCCACCTGGGCGGCAAGGTGCTCGTCTCCACCGCCGAGGCGGTCAACAAGCTCGTGGCGGCGCGTCTGGCCGCCGACGTGCTCGACGTGCCCACCTTCATCATTTCGCGCACCGATGCCGATGCCGCCGATCTGCTGCTGTCCGACCATGATCCGCGCGATCGCGCGTTCCTCACCGGCGAACGCTCCGCCGAGGGCTTTTTCTACGTGCGCCCCGGCATGGACCAGGCGATCGCGCGCGGCCTGGCATATGCGCCGTATTCGGATTTGATCTGGTGCGAAACATCCAAACCCGATCTAGCCCAGGCGCGCCGCTTTGCCGATGCGATTCACGACAAATTTCCGGGCAAGCTGCTGGCCTACAACTGTTCCCCGTCGTTCAACTGGCAGGCCAATTTGAATCAGGCCGCCATGAAGAGCTGGCGCGAGGATTTGGCCGCCATGGGCTATCGCTTTCAGTTCATCACGCTCGCCGGCTGGCACGCCCTGAACCTGTCCATGTTCGAGTTGGCATCTGCCTACCGAGCCAACGGCATGTTGGGATACTCGCAGCTGCAACAGCGCGAATTTGGCCAGGAAGCGGCCGGCTATCGGGCGGCGAAGCACCAGGCGTTCGTCGGCACCGGCTATTTCGATGCCGTGCAGACCGTCATCAGCGGAGGGGCGCATTCCACCGGCGCCATGGCGGGCAGCACCGAAGCGGAGCAGTTCACGGCGAGCCGCGAGCCGGCCGCGGCGCCGAAGCGCGTCGTTGCCTGACGGCCCGATGAGCGCCGTGGCCGCGCCCGACGCCGTATCCGCAAAGGATCTTGCGGCTGCCATCGCCGAACACTTTCGTGCCTACAACGAAGAGTTCGGACGCATCACGCGGCGCGCGGCGCTCAATTTCCTGGCCGAGGACTGGCAGTCCTCGCAACAGGACGCGGTGGCGCGCATCGAGCTCTACGAGCAGCGCGTCACGCGCTGCGTCGCCGCCGTCGCCGCCGAGCTGCAGGGCCGGCGCACCGATGTGGCGCTTTGGTCGGAGATCAAGCGCGCCTACGAGATGCTGGTGGCGCGGCGGCCCGACAGCGATTTCTACCGCACGTTCCTCAATTCCGTCAGCCGCGAGACCTTCGGCACGGTCGGCGTCAACACGGAGGTTGAATTCTGCGCGACCAACGTGGGGCGCGCATCCGGAGCCGTGCCGCTGCGCGTCTACCGCATCGGCGGTTCGCTGCCCTCGGCCGTCCGTGAAATCATCGCCGATCTGCCGTTCGGAGCCGCCATCAATGATCAGGACGCGGCCGTCCACCGCATCAGCGCGGAGATCGGCCGCTACTTCGAATCCGGCCGCCAGAGCAGCGCACCGGAATCCATCGAGTTCATCGAGCCGGTGTTCTACCGGGGCATGCACGCATTCGTGGTGGGGCGCCTGATCGGCGACGGCTCCATCACGCCGCTCGTCATCGCCTTCACGAACTCCGCGCGCGGCGTGCAGGTCGAAGCGGTCATGATGTCGCGCGCCGATGTGGGCTCGCTGTTCGGCTACGCGCGATCCTACTTCCACGTCGACCTGCCCGTGGTCAGCGCCGCCATCACATTGCTGCGCTCGTTCATGCCGCGCAAGCCGATCGACGAGTTGTATACCGTGCTCGGCCGCGCCAAGCAGGGCAAGACGGAGCGCTATTTCGCTCTGCAACGGCACCTGGGCAACTCCATCGACAGCTTCGTGCACGCGCCGGGTGAACGCGGATTGGTGATGATCGTGTTCACCCTGCCCTCGCATGATCTGGTGTTCAAGGTGATCCGCGACCACTTCGGCGCGCCGAAGACCTGCACGCGCGCCGATGTCATCGAGCGCTACGAATTCGTATTCCGTCACGACCGCGCCGGCCGGCTGGTCGATGCCCAGGAATTCCAGCGCCTGCGCCTGCCGCGAGCGCGCTTCATGCCCACGCTCGCCGAAGAATTGCTGCGCGACGCCGGCCGCAGTTGCCGCATCGAAGGCGATGACCTGATCATCGAGCACTGCTACATCGAACGGCGCCTGCGACCTCTGCAGCTGTTTTTGCGCGAGGCCGAGCCCGCGGCCGCCGAAGCTGCCATCATCGACTACGGCAACACGCTGCGCGATCTGGCCGCGAGCAATGTCTTCCCGGGGGATCTGCTGCTCAAGAACTTCGGCGTGACCAGCCACAGGCGCGTGATCTTCTACGACTACGACGAGCTGTGTCTGCTCACGGATTGCGTGTTTCGCGACCTGCCGCAGCCGAGTTGCGAGGAGGAGGAAACCAGCGCTGAGCCCTGGTTCCACTGCGGACCGCACGACGTTTTCCCGGAACAGTGGCTGCCGTTCCTGTCGATTCTGCCCACGCTGCGCGAGGTGTTCCTGGCGCACCATGCGGAACTGTTGACGGCGGCGTGGTGGCGGTCGCAGCAGATCCAGGCGCTCGAGTCCCACCCCATCAGGCTGCCCGGATCAGCAATGCAACCGGAAATGCCGCGAACAGCTCAGACGGGCTCACCGAGCCTTGCAGCATCGCATCGGTGAAGTGGTTGCGCCACTCGCCCCTCGGCAGCGGCAGCTGCGTATCCCCCCAATCCCCCGCCACCGACAGCGTGAAGCGCGGGACCACGGCGATGAGATTATCGCCGCGCCGGAAGGCCAGCACATTGCCGAGATGCGCGCCCTGCGCCACCAACGGCTGATACATGCTCCGATCCGAGAAATCCGCGGGCCGCTCGCGGCGCACGGCGAGGACGCGGCTGATCAGCCACAACTTGGGCAGGCCCGACGCCCAGTCGGCGAGCACATCCGCCGCGGATAGCTCCTTGCAGCGGCGCAGCAGATCCGCACGCCGGGCGAAATCGACCGGCCGCCGATTGTCGGGATCGACCAGACTCAAATCCCACAGCTCCGTGCCCTGATAGAAATCCGGTACGCCCGACACCATCATCTTGATGAGCGTCTGGGCCAGGCTGTTGATGCGGCCGGGCAGGATCAGCGGATCGATGAAGGATTCCAGGCTGGCGATGAATTCCGGCGTCTGAAACATGCCGTCGACGAATCCGCGGATGTTTTCCTCGTACCCGGCGTTCGGCGCATGCCAGGAGGTTCTGATCTTCGCCTCCCGGCAGGCCTTCTGCATGTACTGCCAGCACCGCTCCCGGGAGATCGGCCAGGCCCCGATCAGAGTCTGATAGATCAGATACTCCGCATGCCGGTCGGGCGTGCGGTTGTTCCACGCAGACGCGTTCAATTGCGACCACGCGTGCAGCGCCTCGGACCACCGGTCCGGAATCTCCGACAGCACCGAGATCCGGGTGCGCACATCCTCGCTGCGCTTGTTGTCGTGGGTGGAGGTCGCGAGCATGTTATTCGGCCAGCGATCGCTGAGATAATGACAAAATTCGTGAAACCTGTCGGCCGATATTCCGACCAAGGACGCCTGCGCGCCGACTTCGTTGCACGACACCAAACGGTCGAAACAGTAGAACGTCGTGTCCTCCACTCCTTTGGCCATGACGGCCGGCGACAACTGCTGCCATTGCGCGACGCAGTCGGCCTCGAACGGGTCCAAATGCGGTTTCGTGAACAGCGACTGCAGGAAATCGAAGGCCTCGCCATCGATCTCGGCGGAGCCGATGCGCGCGCTCTGCACCGCCTCGGTCAACACCCGCCTGTCCGCGTCATGCAGGCTGTCGGCGCTGCGGTACGTGCGGTACACGGCCAGGGCTACCGTCACCCGGGCCAGCGCCTCGCGCAGATGCCTCGGGCGCAGGTCGCGGGTGCGCCAGTGGGCGCATGCGCTGCGGATCACGGCCGCGCCCAGGCGCGCGATGTCCGCGGAGAAGGTCGAGTCGACGATTCCGCGCTTCTTTTCGCGCACCAGCGCGGCGAAATTCACCGGATGACCGGTGAAGTCGTAATAGGTCGCCGTCAGCGCATCGATCCGCTGATCGTCCATCCACAGGCGGTTGACCTTCGCCAGAAAATCGTATCCCACGGTGCCGTCGATCGGCCACTCATCGGTGAGCCGCTCGTCGTTCTCGAGAATTTTCTCGACGTACACGCGCCCGTCGGGCAGGAGTTCGCGCAGCCGCCGGAAGTAGGTCAGCGGCTCGCGCAGACCATCGGGATGGTCCACGCGCAGGCCGTCGATTTCGCCGTTCGAGACCATTGCATCGATGCGCGCGTGGCTGGCGGCCATCACCTGCGGCAGTTCCGTGCGAATGCCGGCGAGCGAGCCCACGTCGAAGAAGCGCCGATAGTTGGTGAGTTCACCGGCGAGCTTCCACCCATGCAGCACGAAGAACTGGCGCCGCAACATCGCGTCCAGCCGATCGGGGTCCTGTTGCATGCGCAGCGCGGCCGCCGGCAATCGGCCGCGCGCCGCCGCCTCCGCCAGCAGTTCGCCGGCCCTGCGTGCATGGCGCCGGTAGAGCGCGCGCGCCGCATCGTCCGGGTGGCTGTGGGACAGCAGCCGCTCGAGTTCGGCGAAGCACGGATCCGGGGGTGCATCGGCCGCCGCGAGCAGCTCTCCCCACGAGGCCGGAGTCAGCGGCCAGGTGCTGTCGAAATGCTTGAGGCGCGGCTGCGCGCCGGCGATCTGCAACTCCAGTTCCCCGTCCGCGAGCGCATCGCCGTAGGCGTGAGCCAGCGTGCAGATGTGCACCCGGAACGGTTCATGCGCCGGAATCTTGATGTCGAAATACGCCGCGTACTGGCTGTACGGCCCGTGCGCGAGAACATCGTCCCACCAGGGATTGTGCTGGGACGCCGACATGTGATTCGGCACGATGTCGAGCAGGATCTTCAGGTCGTGCTGCCGCGCACTCGCGACGAACCGGGTCCATGCGGCCTCGCCGCCGAGATCGCCGCTGATCCGGCTGGGGTCGGTGACGTCGTAGCCATGCTGACTGCCCGGCACGGCCTGCAGGCACGGCGACAGATACACGTGGCTGATGCCGAGCTGCGCAAGGTACGGCAGGATCTCTCCGGCGGCGTCCAATGGAAAGCCCGCGTGCAGCTGCAGCCGATAGGTTGCGATCCATTTCGCCACGGCGCGCTCAGCGCTCGTGGCTGAGCACGACGAACGAACGCGGCGCCATGTCGACGATGCGGTTTCGCTTGACGACTTCCCGCTCCAAGGGGAGTTCCGGGCGCGCCGTGTCGAATGCCACCTTCCAGCCCGAATGATACAGCTGGTAGGAAATCCGGAACGCCACGGGCTCGTGGTACGAATTCAGGAGCAGCAGAAAGTCCTTATCCGGAACCTGCTGCCCGTCGCTGTCGCGGATCTCCGGCGCCATGCCGTTGAGAAACATGCCGAGCGTGCGCATCCATCCCCCGTCCTCCCAATCCTTGGCGTCCATGCGTTTGCCGTCCGCGCGAAACCAGACGATGTTCTTGTCGGGATGGATCGCGTCCGGATCGTCGGCGTAGAAGGCGTAGCGGCGCAGGTTCGGATGCCGCTTGCGGTAGCGCACGACGCTCTGCGCAAACCGCAGGAAGCCCGACCGCCGCTCGTCCAGGTCCCAGTGGCACCACGATAGCGCGGAATCCTGGCAATACGCGTTGTTGTTGCCCTCCTGGGTGCGGCTCAACTCATCGCCGCCGGAGATCATGGGAACGCCCTGCGCCAGCATCAACGCGCACCACAGGTTTCTCTTTTGCCGTTCGCGCAGCTCGATGATCAGAGGATCGTCCGACGGACCTTCCACCCCGCAGTTCCACGTGTGATTGTCGTCCGCGCCGTCGCGGTTGTCCTCGCCGTTGGCGGCGTTGTGCTTTTGTTCATAGCTCACGAGATCCTCGAGCGTGAAGCCGTCGTGAGCTGTGACGAAATTGATGCTGGCCGAGGGCGGGCGGCGCGTCGTTTCATACAGATCGGCGCTGCCGGCGAGCCGCGTGGCGATTTCCGAATGCAACCCCATGTCGCCCTTCCAGAATTTGCGGACGGAATCGCGGTATTTGCCGTTCCATTCCATCCAGCCCGGCGGGAAATTGCCGACCTGGTATCCGCCCTCACCCAGGTCCCACGGCTCGGCGATCAGCTTGATGGGCGCCAGAGTCGGGTCCTGAAAAATCGTGTCGAAGAAGGCGCCGTAGTGATCGACGTCCTTGGCTTCCCGTGCCAGCGCCGAGGCGAGATCGAAGCGAAACCCGTCCACGTGCATTTCGGTGACCCAGTACCTCAAGCTGTCCATCATCAGCTGGATGGAATGCGGATGCATCATATTGAGCGTGTTGCCGCAGCCCGTGAAATCCATGTAATGCCGTGCATCGCCCGGCACCACCCGGTAATAGGCCAGGTTGTCGACCCCGCGGAATGACAGTGTGGGACCGGCGTGATTGCCTTCCGCGGTATGGTTGTACACCACGTCCAGAATCACCTGGATGCCGGCGTTGTGCAGATCCTTGATCATCTGCTTGAATTCACGGAGCGCGTCGCACGGATTGCCCGGGTTGCTCGCGTATGCGGGGTGCGGCGCGAAGAATCCGAGCGTGTTGTACCCCCAATAATTGCGCAGCGCCTGTTCCAGCAGATGGCGATCATCCAGGAAGTAATGCACCGGCATCAGCTCGACCGCGGTGACTCCGAGCTCCTGCAAGTGCTTGATGACGGGCGCCGAGGCCATGCCGGCGTACGTGCCGCGCAGCGCCTCGGGCACCTCCGGGTGGAGCATGGTCATCCCGCGCACGTGAGCCTCGTAGATCAGGGTGTCGTGCGCTTCGAAGGAGGGGCGGCTCTCCCCGCTCCAGTCGAATGCCGTCTCGGCCACCGCGGCCAGCGGAGCGAACGGCGCGCTGTCGCGGTCGTCGAACGCCAGATCGCCTTTCGGGTCGCCCAGGGTGTAGCCGAACAGTTCATCCGCCCACTCGAGCGGCCGGCCGATGGCCTTCGCATACGGATCGAGCAGCAGCTTGTTGGGATTGAAGCGCAACCCCGATTCGGGCTCGTAGGGTCCGTGGACCCGATACCCGTAGAGCTGCCCCGGAGCCAGGCCCGGCAGATAAATATGCCACGCGCCGCAGGTCCGTTCGCGGATGCGGATGCGCTGTTCGTTCCCGCCGGCGGGATCGAACAGGCAGAGCTCCACGCATTCGGAAGTCTCGGAAAACAGGGAAAAATTGACCCCGCGGCCGTCGTAGGTGGCCCCTCTCGGAAAGGGCGATCCGGCGGCGAACCTGGCGGCGGGCGGCCCGGCCGCTGTGGTGTGCTCCGATGGCTCGGTTGGAGCGGCCCCTGCGGTCACGTCGTCCATGGGCGTGCGCGCACCGCATCCTTTGCACTCATCGGGCAGCCTCCTTCAATGACACTGGATCCTGGAATTATTGCCCTTGCACCCGGCCTCGCCATAGGCGCGCAGCCGCGGCGCATGTCGGCCGCACCCGGGATCCGCTGTAGGACAAGCGCCCCGCCGGCCGCGATCACCCCGGTGCCGGCCATACCCAGTTGCGGATCTCCGGCATGTCCTCACCGAACCTGTCGATGTAGTGCCTGTGTTCGATCAGCTTGTCCTGCAATTGCTGCTTGAGATACTCGCCCTGACTGCCGGTTTGCGGCAGCCTGTCGATGACGTCGATGACCAGATGGAAGCGGTCGAGATCGTTCAAGACCGTCATGTCGAAGGGCGTCGTGATGGTGCCTTCCTCCTTGTAGCCGCGCACGTGCAGGTTCGCATGGTTGCGACGCCGGTAGGTGAGCCGGTGAATCAGCCATGGGTAGGCGTGAAATGCGAATATCACCGGCTTGTCGCGCGTGAACAGCGAGTCGAAGTCATCGTCGCTCAAGCCGTGCGGGTGCTCGCTGTGCGGCTGCAGCTTCATGAGGTCGACCACGTTGACCACGCGGATTCGGAGCAGCGGAAGCGAGGTGCGCATGATGGACACGGCCGCCAGCGTTTCCAGCGTCGGCACGTCGCCGGCGCACGCCATGACCACGTCCGGCCCGCCCTGTTGGTCGTTGCTCGCCCACTGCCAGATTCCGATCCCCTCGCTGCAGTGGTTCACCGCGGCGTCCATCGACAACCACTGCGGCGCCGGATGCTTGCCGGCAATCACGACATTCACGTAATGCCGGCTGCGCAGGCAGTGGTCCACCACCGACAGCAGGCAGTTCGCGTCCGGCGGCAGATAGACGCGGACGATTTCCGCCTTCTTGTTGACCACATGATCGATGAAGCCCGGATCCTGATGCGTGAACCCGTTGTGATCCTGCCGCCAGACGTGGGAGCTCAACAGGTAATTGAGCGAAGCGATCTTCACGCGCCAGGGCAGGGCCGCGGTCACCTTCAGCCATTTTGCATGCTGATTGAACATGGAATCGACGATGTGGATGAACGCCTCGTAGCAATTGAACAGGCCATGCCGGCCGGTGAGCAGGTAGCCTTCCAGCCAGCCTTCGCACTGGTGCTCGCTCAGCATCTCCATCACCTGGCCGGTGCGCGCCAAATACTGGTCGCCCGGCACCGTGGCCGCCTCCCACTGCCGGTTCGTGCATTGGAACACCGCTTCGAGACCGTTGGACACCGTCTCATCCGGTCCGAAGATGCGAAAGTTGCGCTGCTCCGCATTCAGCTTCGCGACGTCGCGCAGAAATCCCGCCAGTACGCGAGTGTCGCCGATGCCCGCGATGCCCGGCTCGGCCACCTCGACGCCGTAGTCGGTGAAATCCGGCATGCGCAAATCCCGCAGCAATTTGCCGCCGTTCGCGTGCGGGTTGGCGCCCATGCGCCGCTCGCCGGTGGGCGCAAGCGCCGACAGCTCGGGCCTGAGGCGTCCCCGGGAATCGAACAGTTCCTCGGGCCGATAGCTGCGCAGCCATGCCTCGAGCAGCGCGAGATGCTCGGGGTTGCGGACGGGATCGGTGATCGGCACTTGATGCGCGCGAAACGTCCCCTCATTGGGCACCCCGTCGACCATCTTCGGGCCGGTCCAGCCCTTGGGGGAGCCGAGCACGATCATGGGCCAGCGCGGCCGTTCGGCGGATCCGCCGGCGCGCGCAGCGGCTTGAATGCGTTTGATGTCCTCGACCGCGGCGTCGAGCGTGGAGGCCATCGCCTCATGCATGGCGTCCGGTTCGTGGCCCATCACGTAATGCGGCGTCCAGCCGTAGCCGCGCAGCAGCTGGTCGAGCTCGTCCGTGGAGATGCGCGCAAGTATGGTCGGATTGGCGATCTTGTAGCCGTTCAGGTGCAATATCGGCAGCACGGCGCCATCCGTCGCGGCGTTCAGAAATTTGTTCGAGTGCCACGATGTGGCCAGCGGCCCGGTCTCCGCCTCGCCGTCGCCGACGACGCACGCGACCACGAGACCCGGATTGTCGAATACCGCGCCGAACGCGTGGCTCAGCGAGTATCCAAGCTCGCCGCCTTCGTGGATCGACCCGGGGCATTCGGCCGACGCATGGCTGGGAATTCCGCCGGGGAAGGAGAATTGCGTGAACAGCCGCTTCAATCCGGCTTCATCCTGAGCCACGTTGCTGTACACCTCGCTGTAGGTGCCCTCGAGATAGGTGCCGCTCACCACAGCCGGCCCACCGTGGCCGGGACCGGACATATAGATCATGTCCAAGTCGTATTTCTTGATCGCCCGGTTCAGATGCGTGTACACGAAATTTTGGCCGGGCGTGGTGCCCCAATGGCCGAGCAGCATGCGTTTGATGTGCGCCGGCGCCAGCGGTTCGCGCAGCAGCGCATTGTCGCAAAGATAAATCTGCCCCACCGACAGATAATTCGCGGCGCGCCAATAAGCGTCGATTGCGCGCAGGACCTCGGGCTCGAGCGTCTTCGGTCCGGTTGCCGGTTGCGTCATGAGTCAAGCCTCGTTGGTCGTTTCCCATCCAAGCACTCGCAAGGTCGAGCTCACGATAACGGACTCCTCATCGGTGCGAATGACGCGCACCGCGACGGATCCCGAATCGGCCGACACCAGCGGTGCATTTCGCGCGTTGCGCGCCTCGCTGAGTTCAATTCCCAAGAACTCCAAACCCTCGCACATGCGCCTCCGTAGGATCGCCGCGTTCTCGCCGATGCCGCCGGCGAACACGAGCGTGTCGAGCCCGCCGAGAGCCGCGGCGAACGCGCCGATCCATTTCTTGATCTGGTAGCAGAACAGCGCCAGCGCTTCGGCGGCGCGCACGTCGCCGGCCTCCCGCGCGAGCAGATCGCGCGCGTCGGAGCTGGTCTCCGACACGCCGAGCAAGCCCGATTCCTCGGTGACCATCTTCTGATAGGCCGCGATGTCCATGGACTCGGTCGCGGCCAGGAAACTGATGACCCCCGGATCGAGGTCTCCCGAGCGGGTGCTCATCACCACGCCGGCCGCGGGCGTGAATCCCATGCTGGTGTCGATGCTCTTGCCGTCGAGCACCGCGGCAAGGCTGGCGCCGTTGCCGAGATGCGCCAGAATCACGCGCCCGCGGGTCGCGGCGCGGTCGCCGGCGCGTGCCAGCTCCGCCATCAGATACGCATAGGACAAGCCGTGAAAGCCGTAGCGCTGCACGCCCTGCGCCTGGTAGCGGCGCGGGACGGACAGCAGCGTGGCGACGCGCGGCATGCTGCGGTGAAACGCCGTGTCGAAGCACGCCACCTGCGGCAACCCGGGATGCGCGCGGCGGATATGCTCGATCAGCTCGATCTCGCGCGGCAGGTGCTCCGGGTCGTACGGCGTCATGCGCCGGAGTTCGGCCAACAGCTCGGGGGTGACCCGCTGCGGATCCGAATGCTGCATGCCATGCACGACGCGGTGCCCGACCGCGCCGACCGTGGCGAACGACGCATGCGATGCGAGCCACGTCATGAGATGGACGACGGCGCTCCCGTCCACCTCGATGTGCTTGGGGGACGCCGCGCCGCGCCCGGGCTCCTCCACCGTCAGCGTGGTGCCGCTCAAACCGATGCGCTCCATTTTTCCCGCAAGCACCTTGCGGCGGCCGCCGGCATCGTATATCGCAAACCGGATGCTGGAAGAACCCGCGTTGATCGTGAGCACATTGCGCATCCGCGGAGTCTGCCACAGTGTTGATGACAAGTAGCCGAGCAGGAACGTGTGCGAATGTAGGACAAACACCTACGTAAGCGTCCGGTTGTGTACGAGCGCGGCGCCCGTCAGACTAGCGCGCATGTCCCATTATCACTCCGTCGTTTGGATCGATCATCACAGGGCCACGGCCTGGCAGTTCACTTCCACCGAGGAGCAGCGCAAGGTCGTGCAAGCGCACGACCAGCATCAGCAGGTTCACAACCGCAAGAGCACGCACGGCGGCCACAAACAGGCGGCCGACGCCAAGTTCTTCGAGGAAGTGGCCGAGGCGCTTGCCGGTGCGCATGAAATTTTGATCATCGGGCCGGCCCAGACCAAGTTGGAATTTGCCGCATTTTTGAAAACGAAGCACGCACTGCTGGCACGCGGCATCGTGGCCGTGGAAAGCGCCGATCACCCGAGCGACGCGGAAGTGCTCGCTTACGCGCGGCGCCATTTCAAGGCGCTCGATCGCATGTTCGTGCCGGCCGCTCCCGGCGCCGCCGACGCTTCGCTGCCCACCTGAGAAGAGTGCCGGCGGACGCTGCGGCGCGGCGCGCGGGCTCCGATGCCCATGCAGGGGATTCACCATGCCGCATCGGCGCTGTTCTTGATTCTCGGCTTGGTGTTCGTGTGCCGCGCTTGCTGCCGCTGATGCGCCCCGGGCCTCAGCGCCTGAGTGCCAGCAGCCAGCTCACGCACAGCAGCAGCACGGCGATGCAACCCGCGGCCGCCTGCAGCGCGGCTCCGCGCGCGCGCGGCAACCCGGCGCGGGCGAACGCCCATCCGAGCGCGGTCCCGGCGGTGAATCCGAGGAAATGGCCCAACACGTCGACGTGTTCGTTGCCGGCGCCGAGCAGCGCCAACAGGCATACGCCGGCGAACAGCGGCGCCCAACGATACAGCCGGCGCTCGCGCGGATTGAGCCGCTGACCCCAGCCGAACCCGGCGAGCAATCCGAGTCCGGCGAATACCGCGGTGGACGCTCCCGCGGCGCGGTGCCACGCCGGCGACACCCACATTTCGATGCCGTTGCCGGCGGCCCCCGCCAGCAGAATGCTGAGCCACGCGAATCCCGGACCGAACATGCGGCCGGCGAGCGCGCCGATGCCGACGCCGAACAGCAGATTGCCGAGCAAGTGCTCTTGATCCCAATGCAAGGTCAAGGCGGTGAAGGCGCGCCACCACTGCACCGCCCCGCCGGAGTCCGACTCGAGCGCGCCCGCGTCGAACCAGTCGACATCGAACAATTGGATCCCGGCGCAATAGGCCACCACGATGAGTACGCCGGCGTACGCGGCCGCGCCGAGTGCGCTGCCGCCAAACGGCACGATCGCCGCCGGCGCTTCGCGCCGTGCGCTGCGCTCGGCCGCATAGCGCCCGAGTTCGTCGCGCGCGGCCTCCGCCGCCGCGGGCGCCACCAGCAGGAGCCAGGCGCCGGCCGCCTCGAGGCGATCGTAGGCGATGCCCTTCGCCTCCAGCACCAGTGCGAATTCGATGCTCTGCGCCTTCGAGCCGCGCAACACCGGCACCGCCGCAATGCGCGCATCGCCGGGACTCTCGCTTCGCGTTTCATCGTGCACGGGCGCTCCTATGGGGTCGCCGCCGCAACAATTCAACCAGGAGCCTGTGTGAGTAATCGTCGTGCGGTCTTGTTACCATGCGCCCGGTAACCGCACCCTCCCCACCTTCGCCGCAGGAGAAACCCACATGTTCAAGCAGGCTCTCGTCCTTTCCGTCGTCGGACTGTCCGTTTGCGCAGCGGCGCTCGCCGCCGACACCGGGCGCAGCTACATACCGGCCCCCGCGCCCGTCGGCAACGCGCCCGCGGCGCCGTTCAGCGAGGGCGTCATGGTGGGCGGGACGTTCTACGTCGCGGGGCACATCGGGATGGATCCGGCGACCAACAAACCCGCGGCCGACGCCGACGCCGAAGCGCATCTCGTGCTCGATGCGGTGAAGCACACGCTCCACGAGGCCGGTTTATCGATGGACGATCTCGTGTCGGTGACCGTGTACTGCACGGATCTCGGTCTCTACGACTCGTTCAACACCGTGTACCGCAGCTATTTCCATGCCGCCTATCCCGCGCGCGCCTTCATCGGCGTGAATCAGCTGGTGCGCGGCGCCCGCTTCGAGGTCGCGGGCATCGCCGTCAAGTCGCGCGCGGCTGGTCGGTGAGCATCCGGTATATCCGCAGCACCTTGGGAACATAGGCCATGGTTTCCGTGAACGGCGGTATCCGGCCGCCGTTCCGATCCACCGCCTCTTCGCCCGCGTTGTACGCCGCCAACGCGAGGCGCACGTCTTGACCGAACCGGTCCATCAGAAATTTCAGGTAGCGCGCGCCGCCGTGTATGTTCTCCTTCGGATCGTACGGATTCGACACGCCGAAGCGCGACGCGGTGGCGGGCATGAGCTGCATCAATCCGACGGCGCCGCGCTTCGACACCGCGCGGCAATTGAACCCGGATTCCACGACGATGACGGCGCGCAGCAAGTTCGGTTCGACGGACGCCGACACCGCCGCCTTTTCGATGATGGAATCGTACTGTGCGGCTCGCGCGAGCAGCGCGGCGCTGTAATGGTCGCCGCTCTGGGTGAGCTCCTGCGGCGAGAGCGCCAGCAACCGGTAGCGGTTGCTGTCGGGAACGTCCGTATAGTGCTTGACACCGTCCGCATCCACGTACATATAGATGCGCGAGTGAGCCGCGGCGCCGGCCGCCGCCGCCAGGCCCAGCAAGAACAGAGCGATTTTGAGTCCCATGATGTTAAACGGTTTCCTGTGCGGAAAGCCTAACTCGATCGGCCGCCGCCCGGTGGGACCTGCATCACTCAATCCCGTATCCGCCTTGGACGGCTGCGCCCGGACTTAGCTGGCGGCCGCCCATCGTATTATTGTAACGTGCCCCTCACATCACACTGGAACCCCGCGCCATCGTGTCCGAAGCCTCCGATTGGAAACAGAAATACCGCGACTCGCTGCTGGAAATGGAGACCGAGGAGCAGCGTTGGCGGCAGGTCGAACAGGCCTTGCGCCGGTTGGTCGGCCGGCTATGCGCCGCCGGGATGGGCGTGGACCCGAAGCTCGACGACGAACTCATCACCTTGGCGGCGGCAAACCGCCGCAACGCCGATGCCGCGGAACTGGAGAGACTCGCCGAATCGCTGACCACCGCGGTGGTCGCCGTCGACGCGGTCTCGCCGGTGCCGACCATCGTCCTGTCGGCCCCGGCGTTGAAGCGCTGGGAGTCGACCTGCACCGCGGCCGGCAAGATTCTGCTGTGCGTACAGACCCTGGCGCCCGAGCACGCGACGGCCAAGGAACTGCTCGCGCACTTGGGCAAGGCTCAGTCCGACGGCGAACTCGCCGCCATCCTCGAGAAGACGGCGGAGGTGATTCGAACCTGCGGCGATGCGCTGGCGCACGAGCGTCTCCAGGCGGCGGCCGTGCTCGCGGAGGTCACCGCCCGCCTCGAAGAAATGGCGGGCTATTTGACCGCCTCGGGGGATGAAGCGCGTTCGCGCTTCACGGACACGGCCTCCGTCAACGAGAGCGTCATGTCGCAGGTGCGCGAGCTGACCGCCGAAGCCAAGAGCGCCACCGAACTTCGCGCCTTGCAGAACCTCGTGACCGCCCGCCTCGAGACGGTGTCGCGGCAGGTGCTCGATTTTCGAGCGCGCGAGGAGCAACGCCTGCTGGAGGAGACGGGGCGAGCCGACCGCATGCGCTCCCGGATCGAGGATCTGGAGCGCGAGGCCCAGGACCTGCATTCGAAGCTCGACCGCGAGAAATATGGGGCCAGGCACGACCCCCTGACCCTCGTGGGCAACCGTAAATCGTTCGACGAACGCTTCGCCCAGGCCATGGCACTGCGTGCCGAGAACGAGGTGCCGGTCGCCATGCTGTTGTGGGACCTGGATAACTTCAAAGTCATCAACGACACCTACGGCCATCGGGCCGGCGACCGCGTGCTCAAGACCGTGGCGACCTGCTTCGTGTCGGGGCTGCGGCCCGAGGACTTCATCGCGCGCATCGGCGGGGAGGAGTTCGTCATGCTGCTCGCCGGCCTGCCCTTTGCCAAAGCCCAGCAGATCGCCGAAGAATTGCGCCAGGCCGTGGCGGCCCTGCGGTTTCACTTCCGCGGCAGTCCCGTGCGCATCACCTCATCCTGCGGTCTCACGGACCTGCGCACGGGGGATACGGGTAGCACGGCCTTCGACCGTGCGGATGGCGCTCTCTACCGCGCCAAACACGGCGGGAAAAACCTGTGTGTCGCGGGCTGAATGCCCCGTTTCGAGGCGCCGCCGGCGCGCAGGCGCCCGGTGCGACGGCTAACAAATAATTAACGTGATAAGGCGAAAATCTGCACGGATTTTTCAGGCCTCACCCCCTAGAATCGATCGCTGACTCCCTCATGGCTGCTGGCAATCATGAGCAATGGCGTCTTTGTGCGGTGCGGCATACAGGGATCTTGCGTAGGATTTATGAGCATTCCAAAAAACGCGCTGAGGGAGGCCCTCCCGGAAACCGGCGTCGCACTACCCCTCGACCACGCCGCCGCATACGCCGCTGACCGCCGCGCGCTTGGCATTCGGGCGTGGGTGCTCACCGCCATGCTGTTCCTGGTGCCGCTCGTCACCTATTGGCCGGCGATTTTTCACGATTACGGGCTGCGCGACGACTATTCCAATCTGCGCGAAGCGCACGAGGAGCCGGGAACCGTCGTCAAGTTCTGCGCCTCGCACGCCCGGCCCATCTACGGCTGGCTGCTGCAGTCGACCTACGGTCAGACCACAAGTGTAAAGAACCTGCAGTGGATGCGCTTTTCCGCATCGTTGCTGCTCGGCGCGATCGGGCTGGTCATGTTCCGCGGCTTGCGGGCCTTGGGCTGGTCCTTCAACGCCAGCCTGTGCTTCGCCGTCCTGCTGGAGTTGGTTCCGTCCGCGCAGGTCATTGCGGGGTGGGCGGTGGGCTGGCCCTACGCCGCCACCGCGCTGCTCGCGATCGCCTGCTTCTTCACCGTGGAAGGCACCCTGGCGGCCGGACCGGGCGCCGGCGTCGGGCGCAGCGCCGGCCAGTGGCTGATCGCGCTCAGTCTCATGGTGGTCAGTGCGCTCATTTATCAGCCGAGCGCCTTGTTCTACGTCGTGCCGCTCGCCGGCGCGTTGATTGCGCAGCGGCGCCGCGGGCTCAAGCGCACGGCGCACTGGCTCGGCGTCCACCTGGGTTTCGTTGCGGCCGCGTTGGGGTTCGCGTTCTGCATCATGTCCGCACTGTACGCCGGCGGTGTGTTCGTCAAGTCGGGACGAATCGCATTCGAGCAGCACTGGGGCGAGAAAATCGCCTGGTTCGTCAAGGAAACCCTCCCGAATGGACTCAGCATGCTGGTGTTGAACGACAACAACCAGCGCGACCACTGGTTGTATGTGGGCTGCGCCCTCCTCGTCGGCCTGCTGCTGTTGGCGGGCCTCATCACCGAGTGGCGCCGTCATGGACGCGCGCGCGGCATCATCTGGACCGTGGGGCTCATCGGCCTGCCGGTGTTCGCCGCGGGGGTGAGTTTGGTGGCCTCGGAGCGCTTCGCCACCTATCGCACCATTCTGGCCATGACCGCCGTGCTGTTGTGTTTCCTGGTCGCCTCCGTGCGGGCGCTGGTCGAGCACTGGCGGGTGTCCAGCCGCCGCTTGCTCGCGGCCGCGGCAATAACGCTCGCCGTGTTCGTCGCCCAGCATCACGTCTATGCCCTGATCGCCATCCCGCAAGGAAACGAGTGGCAGCTGATCCTCGACGGGGCGAAGCAGGTGCATCTGAACGCGCCGGCGCGCCCGCGAATATTTGCCATCGCCTCCTCGCCGAAGGACATCTCGACGGCGAGCATCTACCACGACGAGTTCGGCTCCTTGTCGTCCAATTCCGAGTGGGTGCCCAAGGAGATGTTCAAGCGCGCGATGCACGACCTGCATCCCGACGTCCCCAATCTCGAGTCGCGCTACGAGTTCTCGGAGGGCTACCGGCTGCCCTCCGGCCAGCATTTCGACGTGGTCATCGACATGCACCAGCTGCGCCGCTTCCGCACCGACAACTGACCCGCGACCCGCGCTGCGCCCGGGAGCCTGTGCGGGTAGTCTGCGTGAGCCGCGTGGGCTCGGAGCTACACGCCGAGAAAGTCGCTGATTCGGCCGCGCGCAATGGCGGCGCGCACCGCCAGCGGCCATGCCGCGTGCAACGCAATCGGCTTCATGCGCGTGATCGGCATGTCGAAGCCGCCCGCCGGATTCAGCAGCCGGTGCGCGATCTGCGCGCCCATCGTGGTTGCCATGGCGACGCCTCGGCCGTTGTAACCCAAGCAAGCAAGCAGACCCGGCGCCGGCTCGTGAATGTGCGGATACTGATCCCGGGTCATCGCCAGGCGGCCGCCCCACGCATGCGTCCAGGCAATGCCGCGTAAACCCGGCCAGAGGGTTTGCGCGTAGGCCAACAGGTGCTTGAGCGGCGCGGCGGACGCAATCTCATGCTGGGGACCGCGCCCGCCGAGCAGCAACCGCCCGCCGGTGTCGACGCGATAGTACACGGTGATGGCGCCGCTTTCGTACAGCACCGAGCGGCTCGGCAAGATGGCGCGTGCGAGCGCTTCGGGCAGCGGCGCCGTCGCGGCGATGGCGCCGAACACCGGCACCACGGAGCGGCGCAGCCCCGGCCACAGATCGTCGGTGTAGCCGTTGGTCGCGAGCACCACGTGCGCGGCCGTCGCCAGCCCGTGCTGCGTGCGAATCTTCCAGTCCGCGCCATCGCGCATGAGGCTCAAGGCGCGCGTGCCGCCATGCACCGCCGCGCCCGCACGCATGGCCGCGCGCGCCAGGCCGCGCGCAAAGCTCAAGGGATTCAAATCCCCGCCGCGTGGGTCCAGCATCGCGGCCGCGTACCGATCGGTACCCGTCGCCTCGGCAAGCGCGCTGCCCGTGACGAGCTCCACCGGCGCCGCGCGGCGCCGCAGCTGCTCCACCGAGCGGCGCACGCTCGCAGCGTGCTTCGCTCGAACCGCGGCGCGCAGCGTACCGTTGCGGCGCGCGTCGCAGGCAATATGGTGACGTTCGATGAGGTCGAATACGACGCCCGGCGCCGCCCCCGCGAGCGCGTTCATGCGGCTTCCCAGGTCCGCGCCGAAATCGCGCTCGACCACGTCCGGGTCGAACTTCAAGCCGGCGTTGACCTGGCCGCCGTTGCGGCCCGACGCCCCATGCCCCGGCTCCTCGGCCTCCAGCACGGCCACGGTCGCGCCCCTCTCGGCGAGATGCAGCGCCGTCGACAATCCGGTAAACCCGCCTCCCACAACGACGACGTCGCAGCGGATGGCGCCGCCGAGCGGCGGCGTGGGTGCGGCGGGCTCCGCGGTGTCTCGATAAAGAATTGACAACACTCGAAAGTATTACACTTGAACCTCACGGCCCGCAAACGTGTATTTTTGGGACTCGTCACGACAACCTAAGGGGGCAGCATGCAATATCAAGGTTTAGGCGGCCTGATCGTTCTGATCGCCGATGTCTGGGCCATCGTGAACATTTTTCAAAGTGCCGCGGACACGGGACGCAAAGTGATTTGGACCGTTCTGGTCATCGTGCTGCCGGTGCTCGGCTTCATACTCTGGTATTTTCTCGGTCCGAAGTCCGGAAGGGCTTAGCGATCGGGAGTGGCCGGATGCGCCGCCGGAAACATGAACGCCACCAATTGGGCCGCAAGGGCTGGCTGCGCGCCAGCGTGCTGGGCGCCAACGATGGGATCGTATCGACGTCGAGCTTGATCGTCGGCGTCGCTGCGGGTCACGCCAGCCATTCGGCCATCCTGCTCTCCGGAATGGCGGCGCTCGTGGCCGGCGCCATGTCGATGGCAACCGGCGAGTACGTCTCGGTGCATTCGCAAGCGGACACCGAGGCGGCGGCGCTCGCGCAGGAACGCGCCGAGTTGGAGGACGACTACGCGGGCGAACGCCGCGAATTGACCGACATCTACGTTCACCGCGGACTTGAGTTGGCGCTCGCCACGCAGGTGGCCGAACAGCTCATGCAACACGATGCCCTGGCCGCCCACGCCCGCGACGAACTCGGCCTCGCGGCCGATACGGCGGCCCGGCCCATCCAGGCGGCGCTCGCGTCCGCCTGCAGCTTCGCGGCCGGCGCGATCATTCCACTGATGGTCGCCGCGACAACCGTTCCACGTTATCTGATCGGCTTCACGGTCGCGGCCTCGCTGCTGTGCCTGTTGATTTTGGGCGGCGTTTCGGCCAAGGCTGGCGGCGCCGATGTGACGACGGGCGCGCTGCGGGTTGCGATGTGGAGCGCGCTCGCCATGGCCGTGACCGCCGGTGTCGGCGCTTTATTGGGAACCGCCATATGACCAACACTGCACCGCTCAACCGTCGAATCGTCCTCGCCGCGCGTCCGCAAGGCAAGGCGACCTTGGCCTCGTTTCGCCTGGAACATGTGCCCATCCCCGACCCCAAGCCCGGCGAGATTTTGCTCCGCACTCTGTGGCTGTCCCTCGATCCCTACATGCGCGGGCGCATGAGCGATGCGCCTTCCTACGCCGCGCCGGTCGACGTCGGGGCCGTCATGATCGGCGGCACGGTGGCGCGGGTGGAACGCTCGCTGAATCCCGCGTATCAGGCCGGCGACCTGGTGGTGGCCATGAGCGGCTGGCAGGAGTACGCCCTGTCGAACGGCGGCGATGCGGTGAAGCTGCCGGCGGGCCTCGCGCACGCCTCGTATGCCCTTGGGGTGATGGGGATGCCGGGATTCACGGCCTACATCGGATTGCTCGATCACGGCCAACCCCGGGCGGGCGAGACGGTGGTGGTCGCCGCAGCAACGGGCGCGGTCGGCTCCGTGGTCGGTCAGATCGCCAAGATCAAGGGTTGCCGCGTGGTCGGCATCGCGGGCGGCGCCGAGAAATGCGACTGGGCGGTGAAGCAACTCGGTTTCGACGCGTGCCTCGACCATCACTCCGCCGCGCTCGACGGGGCGCTCGCCGCCGCCTGCCCGCAGGGCATCGATGTGTATTTCGAGAACGTGGGCGGCAAGGTGTTTCGCGCGGTACTGCCCCTGCTCAATGCCCATGCGCGCATTCCCGTGTGCGGCCTCATCTCGCTCTACAACGACACCGCCAAGCCTGGGGACGGCGAGTCCGCGCAGGCGTTCATGCGCACCGTGCTGATCAAACGGCTCGCGATTCGCGGCTTCATCGTGTCCGACAGCTACGCGCAGCGCAGCGCGGAAATTCTCGGCGCGATGGGCGCCTGGCTGCGCGATGGCAGGATCACCTATCGCGAGGACATCGTGCGCGGCCTCGAAAATGCGCCTGTCGCGTTTCT
Source organism: Steroidobacteraceae bacterium (assembly GCA_049510875.1). GTDB lineage: Bacteria > Pseudomonadota > Gammaproteobacteria > Steroidobacterales > Steroidobacteraceae > Bog-1198. Next base: position 20,459 of record JBEKYO010000006.1, on the reverse strand, counting down.
GGGCCTGCTGGAGGGCCGTAACTTCGGCAAGCTCGTCGTCGACGTGGGCGGAGCGCAGAATTGAACAGCGGCTCGGCGCTGGCTGAGGCCGCACTGCTGCGCGTCGCGCAAATGGCCGAGGCCGATCGCTTGACGATCGCGGCCGGAACGCCGGGCATCGATCTGATGGACAACGCCGGCACCGCCGTCGTGCGGGAGATCGTCCAGCGCTGGCGCGTCTGCCGCGTCTGCGTGCTGTGCGGACCCGGCAACAATGGCGGCGACGGCTTCGTCGTGGCGAGCGAGCTCGCCGCCGCCGGATGGCCGGTGTGGGTCGCGCTCCTGGGACACCGGGATCGCTTGGCCGGCGATGCGAAGTATCATGCCGCGCGTTGGCAGGGTGCGGTGGAGCCGCTCGCGCCGGCGGCGGTGGCGGATGCGCAGTTGGTGGTCGATGCCATATTCGGCTCCGGCCTCAATCGCGGGCTGGACGAGAACGTGGTTCGGACGCTCGCCGCGGCCGTGGAGCGTCAGGTGCCGCTGCTGGCAATCGACGTGCCGAGCGGCGTCATGGGGGACACCGGCGAGGCGCAGGGCGCCGCGGCCGCCGACTGCACGGTGACATTCGCGCGCAAGAAGCCCGGCCACGTGCTGCTGCCGGGCCGGGAGCTGTGCGGCGACATCGTGGTGGCCGACATCGGCACGCCGCCGGCGGTGCTCGATGGCATTGCAATCGACACCTGGGAGAACCACCCCTCGCTGTGGCAGCGCGAGTTGCCGCTGCCCGGGGCCGCGGGCAACAAGTACAGCCGCGGACACGCGTTGTTGTGCGGCGGCTATCCCATGACCGGCGCCGCGCGGATGGCCGCGCGCGCGGCGGCGCGCATCGGGGCGGGCTTGACCAGCGTCGCGGTTCCGCAAGTCGCGCTGCCCATCTACGCCGGCGCGCTCACCAGCATCATGGTGCACCCGATAGCGCGGCCGGAGGATTTTTCGCATCTGCTCGCGGACTCCCGCTACACGGCGCTGTTGATCGGGCCGGGCGCCGGGACCGGCGCGGCGACCCGCGCACGCGCGCTCGAGATGCTGGCGACGCAGCGCGCCGTGCTGCTCGACGCCGACGCGCTCAGCGCATTCGCGGACTGCCCCGACGCGCTCGCCGCGGCAATCAAGGGTCCCTGCATACTCACGCCGCATGAGGGCGAGTTCGCCCGCGTGTTCGACGTCCATGGCGACAAGCTCACGCGCGCCCGGGCGGCGGCGCGGGCGTGCGGCGCCGTTATCGTGCTGAAGGGCTACGACACCGTGGTGGCCGCGCCCGACGGCCGCGCCATCGTCAACACCAATGCGCCGCCTAGCCTCGCGACGGCCGGTTCGGGCGACGTGCTGGGCGGCATGATCCTGGGTCTGTTGGCGCAGGGCATGGATGCTTTTCTCGCGGCGGCCGCGGGCGTGTGGCTGCACGGCGCGGCCGCCGCCCAGTTCGGGCCCGGACTCTTGGCCGAGGACCTTCCGGACCTGCTTCCCGGCGTGCTGCGGCGGCTGCACTCGTAGGCATCCGCGTGGACGCTTGGATCCCCCGAGTCACGCTCCATTCGCTGGCAATCGTCGCCAGCGTGCTCACTTATGTGTTGACCACGCGCGCGGAGCGCGAGCGCCGGCCGCCGGCCATTGCGATTGCGTGGGTCCTGGGCATGATCGCGCTGCCCTACCTGGTGCTGCCGATGTACCTGCTGTTCGGCCGCAGAAAATTGCCGCGCAAGACTTCCCGGTGGTCGGGCAAACGATCGTACATGCAGCATTGGGCCGAAGACCTCATCGAGAGTTTCGGTCTGCCGCCGGCCGCCCCGTCCCTGGTTCGATTTCACCGGGACGGCCCGGAGTCCTTTGCCGGACTCCGGGCGACGATGAACGGCGCCGTCCGGCAGCTCGATGTTTGCACCTACATCCTGGGCGCCGATGCGCTCGGCCGCGATGTGGCGGATTTGATGATCGCCGGTGTGCGGCGCGGCGTACGTGTGCGCTTCCTGATCGACGGCGTCGGGGCCCTGCAATTGCCGCGTTCCTGGATGCGGCGCTTGAACGCCGCCGGCGTCGAGACCGCCGTATTCAGCCCCTTGCTCGCCCGCAAGACCCAGGGTCCGCGGAACCTGCGCAACCACCGCAAGTGGGCGCTGGCCGACGGCGAGCGGCTCTGGGCCGGCGGCAGGAATCTCGCGGCCGAGTATTTCATGGGCAGTGCAGAGGTCGCACCCTGGGCCGACCTGTCGTTCGAACTGGCAGGACCGCCGGCCGCCGCGGCCGCGCGGCAATTCGAGGCCGACTGGGATGCGGCCGGCGGCGTGCCCGCCGAAGCCGTGCCCGTGTCGGCGCCGCAATACGCGCACAGCCGCGCCCAGTTTCTCCCCAGCGGGCCCGATCAAATGGAGGATACGGTGCACGCGCTGCTCATTGACGCCTGTTTTCAGGCTTCCGAGCGCATGCTGGCGGTCACGCCGTATTTCGTGCCCGACGTGAGTCTGGAGACCGCCATGCGTCTGGCTGCCCGCCGGGGCGTGAAGATCGATCTCTGCATCCCGAAAAAATCGAATCATTTCCTGGCGGATTTCGTGCGCAATCGCGCGCTGCGCGCCCTGTCCAGTGCGGGCGTGTGCGTGCACCTTCTGCCGGCGATGAATCATGCCAAGGCCGTGGTGTTCGATGACAACATTGCCCTGTGCGGTTCCTGCAATCTCGACTCGCGCAGCCTCTTGCTCAATTACGAATCGGCGGTGGTTTTCTACGATACCCCGGAGATCGAGTGGCTCGCGGCCTGGATAACCGCGCTCATCCCCACCGCGACGCCGTTCGACCCGCTGCGCCCAGGCCTGTGGCGCGACGTGTGCGAAGGATTGCTGCTGACCGTCGCCTACCAGCTGTAGCTCCGCGGGGCGGGATTCCGTAGGAAACGGCCTACGCCGGATTATTGATTCGGCGCGGGTCGCCCATAGTATCCTTGCCGTTTCCCAATGCTCGACGCGCGTTGCAGGTGAAGGGTGGAGTTTAAGGATTATTACCAGGTGATGGGACTGGCGCGCGACGCCACCGAAGCCCAGATCAAGCAGGCTTATCGCCGGTTGGCGCGCAAGTACCACCCTGATGTGAGCAAGGAGAAAAACGCCGAGGCGCGGTTCAAGGAGATCGGCGAAGCCTACGAGGTGTTGAAGAGCCCCGAGAAGCGCGCGGCGTACGACCAGCTCGGCTCGGGTCCGCGTCCCGGCGAGGATTTCAGGCCCCCGCCCGATTGGGGCACGGGCTTCGAATTCAGCGGCCCCGGCGCAGGATCGCGCGCCGACGCGGCGGATTACAGCGATTTCTTCGAGTCGCTGTTCGGCGCCCAGGGCTCGCGCCGCGGCTTCGGCGCCGGCAACGGCCGCGCCGGCCACGGCCTTGACCACCACGCCAAGGTCATGTTGGATCTGGAGGCATCGCTCACCGGCGGCTCGCGCACATTCACCCTGCGGGTTCCCGAAATCGACGCGCAGGGGCGCCTGACCTCGAAGGAGCGCGTCCTCAACGTCCAGGTACCCAAGGGCATCATGCCGGGCCAGACCATACGCTTGGCCGGCCAGGGCGCGAGCGCGGGAGCCGAAGGAGCTTCGGGCGACCTGTTCATCGAGGTGGACTTTCAGCCGCATGCCTTGTATCGCGTGGATGGACGCGACTTGTACCTGGATTTGCCGGTGACGCCCTGGGAGGCCGCGCTCGGCGCCACCTTGAAGACTCCCACCCCCGGGGGCGCGGTCGACTTGAAGATTCCGGCCGGCTCGCATGCCGGAACCAAGATGAGATTGAAAGGCAGGGGCATTCCGGCATCCACGCCCGGCGATTTCTACGTGGTGCTGCAGATCTCGCTGCCTCCGGCGGGCGACGAGAAGGCGAAAGCCGCCTATCGCGCGCTGGCCGATGCGCTTCCGTTCAACCCTCGCAACAGTCTCGGAGTGTAAGCCGCCATGGGATCAGACCGACAAGGCTCGCTGTCCGGAGAGATTTTCGAAGAATGCGCCGTACTCGGCGTCGATGAACTGAGCCGCCTGTGCGCGGTCGACAGGACGTACATCGTCGAGCTGGTGGAGGAAGGCGTGCTCAGCGTCGCCAGCTTCGACGCGGCCCTCGTCCATGGCGACGCCTCGCAGTGGCGCTTTGCCGGCTCCGCGCTGCGGCGCGCCCGCACGGCGTTGCGCCTGCAGCGGGACCTGGAAATCAATCTGCCCGGCGTGGCGCTGGCTTTGGAACTGCTGGAAGAGCTCGACGAACTGCGCCGCGAACTCGAGGGCGGACGCCGATGGTAAACCCGCTCGAATCGGATGCCTTCGTATTCTTCGGCGCCACCGGAGACCTGGCTCACAAGAAGATCTTTCCGGCCCTGTATGCGATGGTGCATCGGGGGGCGTTGAACATCCCCATCATCGGCATGGCGCGCGCCGGCTGGAGCCTCGAGCGGCTGCGCGACCGCGCACGCGAGAGCGTGCAGGACTCCGCCGATTTCGAGCCCGGCTGCTTCGCCAAGCTCTGCCAGCTGCTGCACTATGTCGACGGAGATTATGCCGATCCGCGCACCTATACGCAGCTGAAACAGGCGTTGGGGTTCGCGCAACGCCCCATCCACTACCTCGCCATTCCGCCGAGCCTGTTCGCGAGCGTGGTGCAGGGCCTCGCAAAATCCGGATGCGCGGACGACGCGCGAGTCATCGTCGAGAAACCCTTCGGCCGCGACCTGAAGAGCGCGCAGGAGCTGGACACCACCTTGCACGAGGTGTTCGACGAGAAATCGATTTTTCGCATCGATCACTACCTGGGCAAGGAGGCGGTCCAGAATCTGCTGTACTTTCGCTTCGCCAACACGTTTCTCGAACCGATTTGGAATCGCAACTACATCAAGGACGTGCAGATCACCATGGCGGAGGAGTTCGGCGTGCAGGGCCGGGGCGGATTCTACGAGGAGGTCGGCGCCATTCGCGACGTCGTTCAGAATCATCTCCTCCAGGTCATTGCGTTGCTCGCCATGGACGCCCCCGTGGGCCACGAGTCGCAGGCCATGCAGGCCGAAAAACTGCGCTTGTTCCGCGCCATGCGGCCGCTCGATCCGAAGGAGGTGGTGCGCGGGCAGTTTCGGGGGTATCGGGACGAGAAGGGCGTGGCCAAGGATTCGGAGGTCGAGACCTTTGCGGCATTGCGCCTGCACATCGACACGTGGCGCTGGGCGGGCGTGCCGTTCTACCTGCGCGCGGGCAAATGCCTGCCCATTTCCGCCACCGAGGTGATCGTCAATCTCAAGCGGCCGCCGCTCGCGGTGTTCGACGCCCAGACCCCGATGCCGGGCAATTATTTTCGGCTGCGCCTGAGTCCGGAGGTGGTGATCGGCGAGGGAGCGCTGGTCAAGCGCAACGGCGAAGACATGCGCGGCGAGCCCGTGGAACTGATCGCGCGGCATCATTCGCAAGCCGAGAAATCGCCCTACGAACGCCTGCTCGGCGACGCCATCCGCGGCGACACCGCGTTGTTCACGCAGGATGACAGCGTGGAAGCCGCGTGGCGCGTGGTCGATCCCGTGCTCAGCGACGCTCTGCCCGTGGCGCAGTACGAGCCCGGTTCGTGGGGTCCTGCCGCCGCCGCCGCGGTCGTGGACGGCGACGAGTCCTGGCACAACCCGACGACCGAACAGACGCAGCCGTGCTGAGCGAGCCGCTTACCGCCGGCGAAGTCGTATTTTTGTTGGATGTCGACAATACGCTGCTCGACAACGATCGCTTCAGCGCGGGCTTGGGCGAGCGCTTGGAACAGTCCTTCGGCAGCGCCGAGCGCGAACGCTATTGGCGGATTTTCGGCGAGCGGCGCGAACAGCTGGGGCTTGCGGATTACCTCGGCGCCCTGCAATTGTTCCGCACCGGGCTCGACGATGACCCCCAACTGCTCGGCATGTCGGAGTATCTGCTCGAATATCCGTTTTCGACCCTGGTCTTTCCCGGAGCCCTGGAGGCCATCGCGCATCTCGCATCCCACGGCAGGCCGGTGGTCTTGTCGGACGGCGACGTCGTCTTCCAACCGCGTAAGATCCGGCGTGCCGGCATCTGGGATGCCGTCGCCGGCCGCGTGCTGATCTACCTGCACAAGGAAAAGGTGTTGGACCACGTCCTGCGGCGCTATCCGGCCAGGCATTATGTGATGGTGGACGACAAGCCGAATATCCTGGCGGCGATGAAGGCGGTGCTGGGCGGCCGGCTGACGACGGTATTCGTGCGTCAGGGCCACTACGCCCTCGCCGCACAGTCGAACAATCTGTGGCCGCCGCCCGATCGGGTGATCGAGCGGATCGGCGATTTGATCAACCTCAACTCATCAGACTTTCAGGTGCAGCCATGAAACCCACGCAAGCTCTTCACGATTTGGGCCAGAGCCTCTGGCTCGACAATATCACGCGCGAAATTCTCGACAATGGAACCCTGCAGCGCTACGTGGGCGAATTGTCGGTGACCGGTTTGACCTCCAATCCGACAATCTTCGACGAGGCCATCGGCAACGGCTCGGCGTACGATGAGGGGATTCGAAAGAAATCCCGCGCTGGCCTTCGGGGCGAGGGCCTGTTTCTCGAGCTCGCGCTCGAGGATTTGCGCCGCGCCGCCGATATCTTTCGCCCGGTGTACGATCGCACCCGCGGCACGGATGGATGGGTATCCATGGAGGTCTCGCCGCTGCTGGCGAGCGACACCCAGGCGACGATCGAGTCGGCGTCGAACATCCACAAGCTCGCCAACCGCCCGAATCTCTATGTAAAAATTCCCGGCACCGCGCAGGGCGTGCCCGCCATCGAGGCGGCCATATTCGCCGGCGTGCCGGTGAACGTCACCCTGTTGTTCTCGCGGGAACAATACCTGGCCGTCGCGGGCGCCTATATGCGCGGGCTGGAACGGCGCCGCGCGGCGGGACTCGATCTCAAGATCAGTTCCGTGGCGTCGCTGTTCGTGAGCCGCTGGGACCGCGCCGTGAGCGAGAAAGTGCCTGCGGATCTGCGCAATCGTCTGGGCGTGGCCGTCGCCATGCGCACCTATCGGGCGCATTGCGAACTCCTCCAAACGCAGCGCTGGCGCGATCTCGCCGCCGCCGGCGCGCTGAAGCAGCGCATGCTATGGGCCAGTACCGGCGTGAAGGATCCGGAGGCTCCCGCGGATCTGTATGTCTCGGCCCTGGCAGCGCCCGAGACCATCGACACGATGCCCGAAAAGACGCTGCTCGCATTCGCGCAACGCGGCAACGTGCAATCGGCCATGCCGATGGACGGCGGCGACGCCGAGAAGGTGCTCGGCAGATTTGCCGAAGCGGGCATCGATGTCGACCAGCTTGCCGCAAAACTGCAAGTCGAGGGCGCGCAGTCCTTCGTCAAATCATGGACCGAACTCATGCAGCGCATTTCCGAGAAGGGTGCGGCGCTCGCGACACCGTGAGTCCGCGCATCAATCCGCTGGCGGGTCATCCCGCTCCCGCGGACACGTTGGTGAACGTGCCGCGGCTCGTCACCGCATACTACAGCGGGCGGCCCGACGCGAACGTGGCGGCGCAGCGCGTGGCGTTCGGCACCTCCGGTCACCGCGGATCGTCGTTCGACCTCTCCTTCAACGAAGCGCACGTGCTCGCCATCACACAGGCCATTTGCACCTACCGTCGGCAGCACGGCATCGACGGCCCGCTGTACATCGGATTCGACACCCACGCGCTGTCCGCTCCGGCGTTCGCGACCGCCCTCGAGGTCCTCGCGGCAAATCGAATCGAGGTCATGATGGCGGCGGACGACGAATACACGCCGACGCCCGCCATTTCCCATGCCATCCTCAACTTCAACCGCGGGCGCAGCGTCGGCCTCGCCGACGGCATCGTCATCACCCCGTCGCACAATCCCCCCGACAACGGCGGCTTCAAGTACAACCCCCCCACCGGAGGGCCCGCCGACACCCGGACTACATCGTGGATGGAGCGCGAGGCGAATGACCTGATGCGCGCGAATTTGCATGGCGTGACGCGCATGGACTACGCGAAGGCGCGCCGCGCGCCCACGACCCACTCGCATGATTACGTCGAATCCTATGTCGACGATCTGGGCAACGTGATCGACATGGAGGTGATCCGCGGTTCGAGGGTCCGGCTGGGGGTCGATCCCCTGGGGGGAGCCGGCGTGCACTACTGGGCGCGCATCGCCGAGCGCTACAAGCTCGATCTGCGGGTGGTGAACGACGAGGTCGATCCGACGTTCCGCTTCATGACGCTCGATTGGGACGGAAAGATCCGCATGGATCCCTCGTCCCCCCATGCGATGCAGCGCCTCATAGCGCTCAAGGACAGCTACGATGTCGCCTTCGCCTGCGACACGGATCACGACCGGCACGGCATCGTGACGGCCAGCGCCGGCCTCATGCCGCCCAATCATTATCTGTCGGTGGCCGTCGATTACCTGTTTCGCCACCGCACGGGATGGAGGCCGGACGCCGCCGTCGGGAAGACCGTCGTCAGCAGCGCGATGATCGATCGCGTGACCAGCCGCTTGGGCAGACGGCTGTACGAAGTGCCGGTGGGATTCAAATGGTACGTTGCCGGCCTGCTGGACGGGAGTTTGGGATTCGGCGGCGAGGAGAGCGCCGGCGCGTCCTTCAACCGATTCGATGGCAGCCCTTGGAGCACCGACAAGGACGGCATCTCGGCCGCGCTGTTGGCGGCGGAGATCACCGCGCGCACCGGAAGCGACCCCGGTCAGGCCTACCGCGAACTGACGCATGATCTCGGTGAACCGTTTGCGAGCCGGGTCGATGCCCCGGCAAACCCGGCGCAAAAGAAGAAGCTCGGGTTGCTCGACCGCACCCAGATTCGCAGCGCGGACCTCGCCGGCGAGAAGATCGAGCGCGTGCTGACGCAGGCACCCGGCAACGATGCCCCCATCGGGGGCGTCAAGGTCATATCCAAGAGCGGCTGGTTCGCGGCGCGCCCGTCGGGGACCGAGGACATCTATAAAATCTATGCGGAAAGTTTTCGGGACGAGGCGCACTTGCAGCGTCTGTTGACCGACGCGCAAACCGTCGTGGATACCGCGCTCGGAGACGCTTGAACCTGGCGGCCGAAGGCGGTTCCGGCGCGCCGCCCGCCGTCGACGGGCCGGGACCGCCCGGCGACGAACCCGTCCCGAGCGACACGGCCAAGCGGCTGCTGCCCTGGGTGGTGGCGGTCGGGTTCTTCATGGAATCGCTCGATACGACGATTCTGAACACGGCGGTGCCCACCATCGCGCACGCGCTCGGCGTGGCGCCGCTCAGCATGAAAGCCGTGCTCGCCAGCTATACGCTGAGCCTCGCCGTGTTCATTCCGATCAGCGGCTGGATGGCGAACCGGTTCGGCACGCGCCGCGTCTTCGGCTCCGCGATCGGCATATTCACGCTCGGTTCGTTTCTTTGCGGCGTCTCGAACGATATTCACCTGCTGGTCGCCTGCCGGATTCTGCAGGGCTGCGGCGGCGCGATGATGCTGCCGGTGGGCCGGCTCACGATGGTTCGCACGTTCGCGAAGTCGGAACTCATCCGCGCCATGAGTTTCGTGTCCATACCGGGTTTGATCGGACCCATGTTGGGGCCGCTGCTGGGCGGCGGCATCATCCATTACTTTCACTGGAGCGTCATTTTCTTCGTCAACATTCCGATCGGCCTGGCCGGTCTGTACATGGTGTACCGGCACCTGCCGAATTACCGCGAACTCACCAACTACCCGTTGGATATCGTCGGCTTGATATTGTTCGGCTCGGGAATCTCGCTGCTTTCCTACGTGCTCGAGGTATTCGGCGAGCACACGTTGAGCGCGCGCGAAGTGACGGGATTGCTCGCCATCTCATTCGCCCTGTTGGGCGCGTACGGGCTGCACTCCACCCGCAATCCGCACCCGCTGCTGCGTCTCGGTCTGCTGCGGATCCGCAGTTTTCGCGTGTCGGTCACGGGCAATTTGTGCACGCGCATCGGCATCGGCGGCCTGCCCTTCCTCTTGCCGCTGCTGTACCAGGTGGGATTGGGCTACACCGCCATCCAATCCGGACTGATGATCATGCCGCAGGCGCTGGCGGCCATGAGCCTGAAATTGACTCTGTCGCGCATCTTGAAGAAGTTCGGCTACCGCCGCGTGCTGATTTCGAACACCGTCATGCTGGGCGTGATGCTGATGCTGTTCTCGACCATCGACGTCGGCACGCCCGCGTGGGTGATCGCGCTGCTGGCGTTCATTTACGGCTTCTTCACCTCGACCCAGTACACGAGCATGAACACGCTGGCCTATGCCGACGTGAACGGCGAACAGGCGAGCGGCGCCAGCACCATCGCCAGCACCGTGCAGCAGCTGGCGGTGAGCTTCGGAGTCGCGGCGGCATCGCTCACCGCCGCCCTGTTTCTGCCCGATCACCCGCGCGCCGGCGCGCACGAGATGATTCACGGCATCCATCTGGCGCTGCGGATTCTCGGGTGCCTGACCATCGTCACGACCGTCGTGTTCAGTGAACTGAAGGCCAGCGACGGCGACGCCGTCAGCAGCTACAAGGCCGAAGTTTCCGCCTAGGAATACGGCCGTTAATCTGCATGGCACTAAATCTTCTGATTGTTCGGCGGTCAAGCCTTCAGCCCAGATGCACCGCTTACTCTTTCTTGATCTCGTGTCCGCCGAACTGGTTGCGCATGGCCGCGAGCAGCTTATCGACGAACGAGTCGGAATCTCGCGACCGAAACCGCTCCATCAGGGACGATGTGATCGCAATCGCGGGAACCCCCAATTCAATCGCTTCGGTGACGGTCCATCGCCCCTCGCCGGAGTCCGCCACATAGGGCGCGATGCCTTGCAAGGTGGGATTCTTCTGCAGCGCATTGGCGGTCAAATCGAGCAGCCATGAACGCACCACGCTGCCGTAACGCCAAATTTCAGCGATCTGGTGCAGATCGAGGTCGAACTCGCGCTTGTGCTGCAGGATGGAAAATCCCTCGGCATAGGCCTGCATGAGTCCGTATTCGATGCCGTTATGGATCATTTTGGTGTAATGGCCCGAGCCCACCGCCCCCACGTGGCCCCAGCCCCGGTCGGGCGCCGGAGCCAGCGTTTCGAAAATCGGCCGCAGGCGCTCGACCACGCCCTGATCGCCGCCGATCATCAGGCTGTAGCCCTCGGCCAGTCCCCAGACTCCGCCGCTGGTGCCGGAATCGACGTAGTGGATCTGGCGCTTCCCGGCCGCGGCGGCGCGGCGCTGCGTGTCCCGGTAATTGGAGTTGCCGCCGTCGATGATGCAATCGCCCGCCGCCAGCAGCGGCGTCAATGCGTCGATGGTGCTGTCCGTGATCGCTCCGGCCGGGACCATCAACCAGACGACGCGAGGCGTTGCCAGCTTCGCGACCAAGGCATCGAGCGACGCCGCCGATGTCGCGCCCTTCTCCTCGATCACCTTGCGCGCCGCTTCCGCCGGATCGAAGCCAACGACCTGGTGGCCGCCGCGCAGCAATCGTTGCGCCATATTGGCGCCCATGCGACCCAATCCAACCATTGCAATTTGCATAATTTACAACCGTGACTGCGCGTACGCCTTGCGCACGAGTATAGATCCGCGCGCGCCCTAAAGGTACCGCAACATCGAGGCGGCGCGGCCGATGCCGGCGTCGCCGTTTCCGCCGTCGCCGCTCGAGCGCCTCATGCCGGCCTCGCCGTTACCCAGCGCGCCGCTCGAGCACCGTCATGCACGCGGGACTGCCCACCGGCTCGAAGCGGCCGGTGAACTGCAGCGCGCCGCTGGCCGCATTGATGCGGAACGAGGTGATGGAGTCGCCTTTGTGGTTACATGAAAACAGCAACTCCCCGGCGGGATCGACCGCGATGCTGCGCGGCGCGTCCGCGCGCACCCAGGTGTCGGAGATCATGCGCAGTTCGCCGGCGTCGCTCACGGCGAATGCCGTGAGGCCGCTGTGCAGCCGGTTCGCGACATAGAGGAATCGGCCGCCCTGCGCCATGGCGATCTCCGCCGCAAGAATGCTGCCGGCAAACTTCGGCGGCGATGCGGCGATGGTCTGTTTGTGCCGCATGGCGCCGGTGGCCGCATCATAATCGTAGGCGACGACCCTGGCATCGTGCTCGTACAGGTTGTAGAAATAGCGGCCGTTCGGATGGAACACGAAGTGGCGCGGCGCGGAACCCGAGGGAGCGGCGACGACGGGTGCGTCCGCGGGCAACAGCCGGCCGCCCTGCGCATCGAAGCGCCACACCAGCGTGAGATCGAGGCCCGCATCGTCGGCGATCACGAACTGACCGGTCGGATCCGCCGCCACCATGTGCGGATGGGGGCTGTCGTGATCGCTCGCCGCAAATTGGCCGGGAGGATCGTCCACCGCCCGCGCCCGGTGCCGGGCCCCGACGCTCGGGCGCACGTCGGACGCGTCGCCCAACGACCCGTTGGCCGCCACCGGAAACACCGCCACGTTGCCGCCGCCGTAGTTGGCGGCGAAAACGAACCTGCCCGACGGATGCACGCTCACGTAGCTCGGCGCGGCGCCGCCGGAATGCACCGCGCCAATGCGCGTGAGCCGCAGGCTGGCGGGGTCGATTGCGTAGGACACCACCGCGCCGCTGTGGGCGCCCTCGAAATTGTCGATTTCGCTGATGGCATAGAGGCGCGTCTGCGCCGCGTTCACGGCCAGCCACGATGGATTGCGGATATCGTCGACGAGCTGAAGCTGCGTCATCGCGCCCGATGCACGGTCGATGCTGAACAGATAGATGCCGCCGCCGTTGGGCGTGTACGTGCCGACGTAGGCGTAAGCGAGCGCCGGACCCGCCGCGCGCGGCTCCGTGGCCGCCCGGGCCGAAGGCATCAACAGGAGCGATGCCGTTCGTTGCAGCAGGTCGCGGCGTGTGAGTCCTGATCTCAGGAACGGATCCTTGAAGGTTTCCCGGACCTTACAGCGCCCGGGAAATCACCTCTTTCATGATTTCGTTGGTGCCGCCGTAGATGCGCTGCACGCGGGCGTCGGCGAACATGCGGCACACGAGGTACTCGTTCATGTACCCATACCCGCCGTGCAGCTGCACGCACTCGTCGAGCACCTCCTGCTGCGTGTCGGTGACCCAGTATTTGGCCATCGAGGCCGTGACCGTGTCGAGCGAGCCATGCACGCACCGTGTGATGCAGTCATCGACGAACACGCGCGCGATCCGTGCTTTGGTCGCGATCTCGGCGAGCTTGAATCGCGTGTTTTGGAATTCGGCGATCGACTTGCCGAACGCCTTGCGCTCCTTGGTGTATGTGACGGTTTCGGCAATGCCGCCTTCCATGGCGGCGACGGCGCACACCGCGATGATGAGCCGCTCATAGGGCAGATCGGCCATCAACTGATAAAATCCCTGGCCCTCGACACCGCCCAGCAAATTGGCGGCCGGCACGCGCACGTTGTCGAAGAAGAGTTCGGAGGTGTCCTGCGACTTCAAGCCCATTTTATCGAGGATGCGGCCGACGCGATAACCCGCCAAGTCCTTGGTTTCCACCATGAGGATGGACGTACCCTTGGCGCCTTCCCCGGGACTGGTCTTGACCACCAGAGCGATCAGATCGGCCAAGTACCCGTTGGTGATGAAGATTTTCGAGCCGTTGACGAGAAAGTCGTTGCCGTCGCGGACCGCGCGGGTTTTCAGGCCCTGCAGGTCGGAGCCGGCCGCCGGCTCCGTCATGCCGATCGCACCGATCAGTTCGCCGCGCGCCATGCGCGGCAGGAAGCGCTTTTTTTGCTCTTCGGTGCCGTGATTCACCAGGTAGTGCGCGCAGATGCTGTGTACGCCTTGCCCGAAGCCGGAGAGGCCGCGGCGGCACAATTCCTCGTAGAGCACGACCTCGTGGCGGAAGTCGCCGCCCACGCCCCCGTAGTCCGCGGACACATCCGTGCACAGCAAGCCCAGCGCGCCGGCCTTGCGCCAGATCTCCTTGCCGACGTTCTGCTGTTTACGCCACTCGGCGTCGCAGGGGACCATTTCGGCCTCCACGAAACGCGCCGCCGCGTCGCGGAATATCGCCAGGTCGTCATCCACCCAGGGAGACACGTACGGCTGTGCGACCGCCGCGTTCACTTACGCCTCCGGCTTCACGGGCGCCGCCTGCGCGGGCACGCCCGGACCCTCGGGTGTTTCGGCCACCCCGGGCGCATTCGCCCGGCGTTGCTGCTTCGCATCCTGGCGCGCCTTCCTGGCAGCTTCTTTCTGTTTCTTTGCGTGACGATAATTCGGCTTAGCCAACTTGAATCTCCTGGAACCGGCCCGTGGATTTGATCTTACTCTGCCTGCACTGAAACGCGTACCGATAAGCGATGGCGGCCGCCGCCGACGATCACGCCGCGCAGCGGCGACACGTCGCCGAAATCCCGGCCCCAGCCGATGACGATGTGGCCGGAACTGACCCGCACATCGTTGGTCGGATCGAGATCGATCCAGCCGAAGGGCGGACAAAAGACGGACACCCACGCGTGCGAGGCGTCGGCGCCGACGTAGGCGGCATCCGCCCCGGGCGGCGGCAGCGTGCGCAGGTATCCGCTCACGTAGCGCGCCGCCAACCCGCGCGAGCGCAGACACGCGATCATGATGTGGGCAAAGTCCTGGCACACCCCCCGGCGCGCCTCGAACGCCTCGACGGCGGAGGTGCGTATGGTCGTGCTGCCCGGCGCGTACTTGAACTCGCGATGAATCTTGGCTCGGAGCGCCTCGGCCGCCGCCAACAGCGGCCGCTGCGGCGCAAAACAATCCTCGGCGTAATCGGTGAAGGTCTGCTTGACCCTCACGTAGCTCGACTCCATGCGAAACCTGCACGCGTCCAACAAGTCCTGCGGCATCGGCTTGCCGGAAAACACCAGTGTGCCGCGCACGCTCTCCCAAGCATCGCTGTCGGCCGCGGCGACGTCGCGCGCCGCGCGCACGTCCACCCCCACCTCGGCGAGCACCTCGAGACGGTCATGCGGCATGTCGTATTCCAAGCGCGTGACGTGATTGCCGAATGCATCGGTGTCCTCGCGGCGGATGCTGGGTTCCGGCGAGAGCGTGATGCTGCGCAGGTGGCAGGTTTGCAGCGGCGCATCGCGCGGAGTCAGGTGCAGCAGTTGATGCGAATGGGCGACGTCGCCGCCGTAGCTGTACACGGTCTCGTGCCGCACGCGATAGCGCACCACGGCGCTCACGCGGCGACCGTGCGCATTTCGACGTCGATGAGCGAAAAATGCTTGAGCGACAGCCGATCGGACAAGCGGCCGGCGGCCGCCGCGAGGGTGCTCAACTGGGCGGCCAGCGTCTGGCGGGCGCGCATCGCGCGTGCGCTGTCGCCGTCGAGGGCGATCACCTCCATTTGTTCGACGCCGGCCACCGCGTCATCGATGCTGTCGTCGGGAGTTCCGCCCAGCGAAGCGGCGATTCTCACCAGCGAATACTGCATGTGGTTCCATTGGTAGGCCAGGGCCCGCGGATTGGTCTTGTCGAACACCAGCAGGTCGACCGTCGAACCGAGCAGCGGCGAGGCCAGGTAGCGCGTGCGATAGGTGATGGTGCTGTCGCCGATGTCGAGCAGCCATTCCAACTCGCTTTGAGGCGGCGTGGCCCCGGACTGCAGCCGGTCGCCCAGGAGTTCGGCGAGAAACTGCAGCCGCTCCAAGCGCCGTCCCAGCATCATCAAGCGCCAGCCGTCGTCTTGCGTCATGTCGTCCAACGCGAAGCCCGCGAGCCCCGCCAGGGCCAGCAGCAGCGCGTCGAGCGTCTCGCGCGGATCGCTCTTGCGCTCCGCCGCCTCTTGAAATTGACGTTGCAGAACGCTGATGGCGCGCCAATTCTCCGCGGACAAACGGCTGCGCGTCTGGGCGGCGCACCATTGCAGGCGCTGCAAATCGGCTCGCAGTCCGAGCGGGTTGGCTTCGTCGAACACCGCCAACGCGGCGTCGCCCGACTTGGGCATCGACATGAAGCGCCGGCACGTGGCGAGGGCCTGCGGCCACAGCAGCCCGTTCGTGCGCACTCCAAGCGTCGCGCGCATCAGCCGCGCTTTGGCCTCGCAGCGCTCGCTGTAGCGTCCCAACCAGAACAGATTTTCCGCCAGGCGCGACGGCAACTCGTCGTGGCGCGCCGGCGCCCGCGGCGCCGGCCCCAAGCCGGCATCGTCGGTGGCCCTGCGGTCGGCGGCCAGAACCCATACGTCCTTGCTGCCGCCGCCGCGTTGCATCGAGACGATGTCGGCGGCGTCGGATGCGATGCGCGCCAATCCGCCGGGCATCACCCGGTAACCCGTGGGAGTAGCCACGGCGTAGACACGGATGCCGAGCGCGCGCGCCGCGAAGTCCGGCGCCCCGGCGCTGCGCCACACCGGCGCCTGCGAAAAGGCCAATCGCTCCTGCGCCACATACGCATGCGGCCGGGCGATCAATCGTTCGATCAACGCCGCGCGTTCCCCCGGGTCGAGGTCCCGGCCGAAAACTGCCTCGAATTGCTGGTTGGGGTAGGCGGGCTTGATGACCAGGCGCTCGATGTTCTCCAGCACGTAATCGAGCGCGAGCTGCTCGCCGCACCACCAGGTCGCGACCGACGGCAGGCGCAGTTTCTCGCCCAGCAGCCGCTCGGCGGCGGCGGGAATGAATCCCATCCACGCCGCGGATTCGAGCACTCCGCTGCCCAGGGCATTCGCGATCGCCACCTTGCCGGCGCGCACCACCGCGATGAGACCGGGGACACCGAGCGCCGAGTCCGCCCGCAGCTCCACGGGATCGCAAAAATCATCATCGAGCCTGCGGAGAATTGCGTGCACCCGGCGCAACCCCCCCAAGCTCTTCAGGCACACCGTATCGCCGCGCACCGTCAGGTCATTGCCTTCGACCAGGGGCAGGCCCAGGTGCCGGGCCAGATAGGCATGTTCGAAATAGGTTTCGTTGAACGAGCCCGGCGTCAACACCACCGCCAGCGGCGGTTCGCCGTCCGGTGCGTGCCGCAGTAGATTTTCGCGCAGCGCCCCGAAGAAGCCGGTGAGTGGCCGCACCCCCGTGTCGCTCAATAGATCGGGAAAGACCCGCGCCACGATTTGCCGATTCTCCAGCGCGTAGCCCGGACCCGAGGGGGCCTGCGTTCGATCGGCGAGCGCCCACCATCGGCCATCGGCCGAGCGCGAGATGTCGACCGCGTACACCTGCAGGCGATTGCCGCCGAGCACGCCGATGCCGTGACACGGCCAGAGAAAATTAGGATGTCCGAAGGGCAGTTCCGCCGGCACGGTGCCGTCGGCCAGCAATTGCTGCGGGCCGTAAAGGTCCCCGAGCAGCGCGTCGAACAATCGCGCGCGCTGCATCACGCCGAGCTCGATCTCGCGCCACTCGGCCGCGGTCATCAGCAGCGGCAGCGGATCGAGCACCCACGGACGATCGCGCCCCTGACTGTCGGCGTACACGTTGTAGGTGACGCCGTTTTCGATGATCAGCCGGCGTGCGAGTTCGACGCCGCGGCGCACCGCATCCGGTCCGTCGCTCATGATGCGGTCGATGAGCGGCTGCCAGTGCGGCCGCACCTTGCCCGAACCGTCGAGCAGTTCGTCGTACCGGCGAGCGTCGCTCACATAGGTTTCAGTGCGTACTTCGGCCATCGCTCACTTTGCGCAAATCGAGCGTGAACGGAAACTCCCGGTCAACCTGAGGAGCGGCGGCAGCCATGGCGCCGGGGCTATGGCCGATGCGCGAAAAGCGCGCCAAGCGGCGGCTTTCGGCCTCGAACGAATTGACCGGAAATTTCTCGTGGCTGCGGCCTCCGGGGTGGACCACGTGGTACTGGCATCCTCCCATCGAACGGCTCATCCAGGTGTCGAACAGATCGAAGGTCAGGGGCGCGTGCACGCCGATGGTCGGGTGCAGCGCGGAGGCCGGCTGCCATGCGCGGTAGCGCACCGCACCGACGAACTCGCCGACTTGCCCGGTCGGCCGCAGCGGCACGGCGTGGCCGTTGCAGGTGACCAGGTAGCGTTCCGGCGCCAAGCCGCTTGCTTTGACCTGCAGCCGTTCGACCGACGCGTCGACGTAGCGGACCGTTCCGCCGGCCGCCGCCTCCTCGCCCATCACATGCCAGGGCTCCAATGCCTGGCGCAATTCCAACTGCATGCCGCGCACGGCGAAATCCCCGTATTTCGGAAAGCGGAATTCGACGTGCGGCGCAAACCATTCGGCCTTCAGTGCATATCCTTCGCTTTGCATCTCGGCCGTCACGTCGCGCAAATCCTGCTCCACGAAATAGGGCAGCAAAAAGCGGTCGTGCAGCTCCGTGCCCCAGCGCACCAGCGTGGCAGGCGCGTAGGGCTTGCGCCAGAACCGCGCCACCATCGCGCGCAGCAGAAGCTGCTGAGTCAAGCTCATCTGCGCATGCGGAGGCATTTCGAACGCGCGCATTTCCAGCAGGCCCAATCGACCGGTCGGTCCGTCGGGCGAATACATCTTGTCGATGCAAAATTCGGCGCGGTGCGTGTTGCCCGTCACGTCGATCAACAGATTGCGCAACAGCCGGTCCAGCAACCAGGGCGCCACGCGCGCGCCGGGCTTCGGAAACTGGCGAAATGCGATTTCCATCTCGTACAGCGAGTCATTGCGCGCCTCATCCACGCGCGGCGCCTGGGAGGTGGGCCCCAGGAACAGTCCGGCGAACAAATACGACAGCGCCGGATGGTTGTGCCAATAGGACAGCAGGCTGCGCAGCAGATCCGGTCGCCGCAGAAACGGCGAATCGTGCACGGTGGCCCCGCCGAGCACCACGTGGTTGCCGCCGCCGGTGCCGGTGTGCCGTCCGTCCAGCATGAATTTTTCGGTGCGCAAGCGCGTTTCGCGCGCCGCCTCATACAGGAACGTGGTGCGGGCCACGATCTCGTCCCAGGATGCCGACGGCTGCACGTTCACTTCGATGACGCCGGGATCCGGCGTCACCTTGAAGTTGCCGAGGCGCGGATCGCCCGGCGGTTCATAGCCCTCGATGACGATCGGTTGGCCGAGCGCACCCGCCGCCGCTTGCACCGCGCCGATCAACTCCAAATAGTGGTCGAGTTCGCGCACCGGCGGCATGAAGACGTACAGCACGCCGTTGCGCGCCTGGGCGCACATCGAGGTGCGCGTCAGCGCGGCCGCGGATTCCTTGGGCCGCGGCCGCGCGTCCAAGACCGCCGGCGCGCGCGGCGCATCGCGCTCGCGAATCTGCCGGTGGATTTCGGCATGCGGCCGTAACGCGGCAAAATCCCGCGACGGATCCGGCGCATGAATGAAGGGATAATCGCCTTCGGCCGTCCACGCCTGAGAATCGAGCGGCAGCCGATAGCCGATGGGTGAATCGCCGGGAATCAAATAGCAGCGCTCGCTGCGCAGGAACCACGTTCCTGTCTGCCAGCGGCTGTCGTCGGCAGTGCGCGCCACCGGCAGCACGTGGCCGACGACCTGGTCGAGCCCTTGTTCGAACACTGTGGCGAGCCGCTCGCGCTCGAGCGGGTCCTTGAGGCAGGACTCGAACGGGTCGACGTTGGCCGGCAACCGACGCTCGCGCCACAGGTAGTAGAAGGCATCCTCGTAGGCCGGGAACACGTATTTGGGATCGAACCCCAATTCGACCGCGACGCGCGCGAGCAAGCGCTGCGCCGACCCGGCATTGGCGCCGTAATCGCGGCTCTCGTCGGCGGCCAGGTGCGGATTGACCCAGATCGGCTCGCCATCCAGGCGCCAGTAGCAGTTGAGCGACCAGCGCGGCAATTGCTCGCCCGGGTACCACTTGCCCTGGCCGAAGTGCGCCAACCCCGTCGGCGCATAGCGATCCTTCAGGCGCTTGTACAGAGCGGCCGCCAGCTTGCGCTTCGTGGGCCCCTGCGCCGCCGTGTTCCACTCCGCGCCATCCGGGTCGTCGAGGGACACGAAGGTGGGTTCGCCGCCCATGGTCAACCGCACGTCGAGCGCCTTCAGATCGTCATCGATCGCGTGACCCAACTGCTCGATGGCCGACCACTCGGCGTCGGTATACGGCTTGGTGACGCGCGGCGCTTCCCAAACGCGGCGCACGCTCATGTGATGTTCGAACACGGTCTCGCACTCGTCCACGGCACCGCTGATGGGCGCTGCCGCCGACGGCTCCGGCGTGCAGGCCAGCGGAATATGGCCCTCGCCCGCCAGCAGGCCGGAGGTCGGATCGAGGCCGATCCACCCCGCCCCCGGCAGATAAACTTCGCACCACGCGTGCAAATCCGTGAAATCCTGCGCAGCGCCCACCGGCCCGTCGAGCGACTTGACGTCGGGCACGAGCTGAATGAGGTAACCGGAGACGAAGCGCGCCGCCATTCCGAGGTGCCGGAACAGTTCGACCAACAAGGCCGCCGAGTCGCGGCACGACCCGGAGCGCCTGGCCAACGTTTCCTCGGGCTGTTGCGTGCC
>JBEKYO010000005.1:0-84645 GCA_049510875.1 Steroidobacteraceae bacterium | reverse complement strand
GTCCCGGTAGTCGTCTTGAACGTAGTTGAGGCTGAGGGAACCGCGGCCGACCATCGGCATGGCGACGAACCCTTGCAGGACGCGTACCGGCGCCAATTGAGTGGGCAGCATGCCGACCTGGATATAGTCCGGGCTTTCCAGCGTCGCGTTGCCGCCAAAGCTGATGGCGCGGCTCTGCCGCGAGAAGCCGAGCTGCAGGAGCTCGCCGTCGCCGCGCGCCGAATGGCTGGCGCTCACCGCGGCATTGGCGACCGCAAAGCCATCGACCAGCCAAGCGCCACCGAGGCCGGCCGTCTGCTGGTCGCGCAGCACCTCGGCGCGCAGCTCGCCGGTAAAGGTGTCGGAGAAGCCGTAGCGCTGGGTGCCGATGGCGAGACTGCGGCCGTAGTCGTTGCTATCGAGCGCATAATCGTCGCGCACGACACCGACCTCGTACGAAAAGCTGCTGAGCCCGGGACGCAGCAATACGGGGCTGGCGTAGTACGGGACGTTGATCTGCTGCTCCTGCCCGAGGATGTCGCGCACCACCAGCCGTGCCGTGCCCTGGCCTGAAACGAGCGGCAGATTATCGATCGTAAAGGGGCCCGGCGGGACGTTGGTCTCGAGATTCAAGGCATTGTTGATGTAGAGATCGAGGGTGGAGGGCAGTATCGCCTCGCCGTGCAAGCCGGCGAGCGGGGTGGTCACGAAGCCCGGTTGCGTGGTGAAGTCCGTGCTCCACTGAACGCCGCCGAAGTGCACGGCTCCCCCCCAGCTGCTGGCCCCGCTGATCGAATCGCCGACTCGCAGGCTGGCGAGCGCCTCGGGCTGGTCCTGAGTGAGCGTGGTATCGAGGCGCACCAGGGAGGACACCCCGGCTGCGGCTGACTCCGATCGGACGAAGGTGTTCGTGCCCGTGCCCCAACGGCCGAAGGCGCCGACCTCGAACAAACCGTTGGCCGTCGTGCGGTCCGGGGAGCCGTCACCGGTCGCCCGCGCCACTACGACGTCATAGTTGAAAAACCCGCCGGGCGCGGAGTGCACCGGCGTCGCCGGATGCGTATGGGCTGCTCCGATAATGGTCTCGGCGAACAGCTCGGCCGGCGCCCGGATGGCGATCGACTGGGCCGCATCGTCGATCGTGCAGGCGAGCCCCGGAAAGGCGTCGAGGGGGTAATACGCGGCGCCGCCATCGAGCAGCGGCCGCCCCGACGGGACGCGCAGGCGCCAGCGCTCGAGATCCTCACGGCTCACCCACATCCGGCCCTGCGGATCGCGCAGCAAAAGAGCCGTCCCCGGATGCTGTCCATTGATCTCCACCTCGAGCCAAACCGGCGTTGCGGCGCTCGGCGCCGGCGGGGTTTTGTCGGCGGCGGCTGCCGGATGCGCCGCGTCTACGGGCGCGCCGTCGGCCGGGTGCTGCGGGCCCGCGGCTTTCAGTGCAAGGGTCACTGGAGCAGGGGTGGCCGCGGGTTTACGCCGCAGGGTGTCCCGCGGCGGTGGCTTGCGCGGCGACGCCTGGGTATGGGCATGCAGATGCCGATGGTGGCGCCGGTGGTGATGCTTTCGCCGTGGCTGGCGCTCGAGCGGAGCCGGTACCGGTGCCGACACCGGCGGTGGCTCACCGACTGCGGCGCTGGGCGGCGGGCTCGCCGCCGACATGCGCACCAGCGCTTCCTCGGCGAGGAGTCCCGGAACCAGGGCGAGGAGCAGCGCCCAATTCCGCCACGAAGCCCGGCGAATCGGCCGCAACGGACGGTGCGGGGGGCTTCGCACTGGGGGGGCTTATGTTCAAAATCCGTTTCGAGACCAGTGCGCATGCTGCGTGGCGTAGAGCACACGCGAGCATCACGTGGCCTCCAACGTGAGGCTGGCGGCGAGTTCGGTTTGCGAGTCCGAGTGCGCCTTTACCCGAATCTTGGCCCCGGCTGCGACGGAACCGTTCATCTTGACGATCCAGTCATGGCTCTGCCCCGGCAACACGTAGGTCGATACGTGCTGCACTCCCGATGAACGCGGGCCGTCGGCCGCGGTCAGCTCGAAATCGGTGATCTTGACGTGTTCCGTGCCGCCGTTGGTGAGCGTCAATTTGACCCCACCGTCGGGGGCCGCCACGGAACGCCACTGGAATTGCGGCTTGGGCTTCGCCGCCGCAGCGATGAACACCGGCACGCCGACCCGTAAGGTCATGCGCATGCCTTGAAAATCGGCTCCCATCGGGGGTGGGACCTCCTGGATGTACAGCCGATAGGTCAATTCGCGGTCGTGATCGGGGCTACGGCGCATGCCGATCCGCACCACCCGCGAGCCGCCCGCCGGCACATTCAAGATGGGCGGGGTGGCGAGCACGTCGGCGGTCGCGGCGTAGACGTCCTCGTTGTCCGCTTGCGCCCAACCGACCAGTTCGAGCTGCACCACGGTGGGCTCGGTGCCATCGTTGTGCACTACCAGCGCGGCAACGGGTTTGTCACTCGACAGCGACACACGCATTGGACTGACGGAAAACGAGCCAGCCAGTGCCGGCAGGCTTCCCAGCCCCAGGAGGGCCAGTCCCAAACAGCCTGCCGACACGGATGGCTCACGCATCAATAAGTCACGGTCACGTTGACGGTGTCCGCATAGGAGCCGGCCGGTACGCCCTGGCCGCCTGCGACACTACCGAAAACATTGATCGTCTGCGCAGCTCCCGTTGCCGAGTACGCGAAGCTCGTCCCGCCGCCGGTGCCCCACAGCGTGGTGGTCGCGGTTCCGCCCGCGCCCGCGGCGGAGGGCCAAAACAGCGAGTAGGCCAGGAGGTTGCCGGCAGAACTCATGCTACGCACCGGAGCGGTAAGACTACCAGTGCCGTTGCCGCCCTGGTCGAAAGCGATCGAGATCGAATCACCCGAGGTGCAGGTCACCAGCAGCGAGCCGGTGGCGGTCAGCGGGGCAGTGGCATTGGTCACCACCGGATCATAAGCTCCGAAGGCCACCGCATTCGTCGTGAACGCACAGTTGTTGGCTACCGTTGCAGTCACCGACAGTGTCCCTCCTGTGGTTCCTGCCATTGCATCCGATGCCATCCCGGCACCGAGCATCGTCGTGGTCGTCAGCAGTGCTAAGCGCACGGAATTTCGAATTTTCATTGTCAATACCTCACCTTTTAAGTTAGGGCCCATAGGGAAACTACGTAGTCCGCCAGGCAGTCATGTCATCCTGTGTGCGTAACGACACCGGCTTCGAGAAATTGACGGCGACCTGTTGAATCTGCGGGCTACAGCACAACCGGCGAGCCGGCTCCAGACTCGCGCGCAGGGCCGAAGCCGTGCCAATAACGACCAGCACGCGGACAAAAATCGGATTTTGAGCGGATTAGACCTTGACTTGCGTGGAAAGTACCTATATCTTACGATACGTCTTACAACATATCTGGAGATATATGCACCACCGTTCCGATTTTCACTGCAGCCGACACCATGGCGGCCGTGGGCTGGGCCGCTTCGGCAGAGGATTCATGGACAGCGACGGCCTGGGCGGCCGTGCGTTCGGCATGGGCCGCAAACTCGCCTCCGGCGATCTGCAACTGCTCATCCTGGCGCTCCTCGCCGACCGGCCCCGCCATGGCTACGAAATCATCAAGGACTTGGACGAACGCTCCAAAGGCTTCTATGTCCCGAGTCCCGGCATGGTCTATCCCGCCCTCACCTATCTGGATGAGATCGGATACGCCACGATCGAGGCCGACGGCACGCGCAAGCTCTACCACATCACCAATGCCGGTCGAAAGCACCTGGAGGAGAATCGCGCGTCGGCCGATGCCCTCTTCGCCCAGTTCGGACGTGTCGGAGAACGCATGGACCACATGCGCCGCGCGATGCGCGCCGGGGAATCCGACGATGACGCGGCCACCGAGCGCGAGGGCCGAGGCTCGAAGGAATTGATGCGCGCCCGACGCGAGCTCAAGGCCGCGATCGCCGCCAAGTTCGATAGCCCGAGCGAAGAACAGCAGCGCATTGTCGAGATTCTGCGGCGCGCGATGGCGGAAATCACCGGCGGGTAGGAGCCTCGCGGGCTGCTTCGCCGCCGGCGAAGTCCGCCGTCGGCGAAGTGCTAAGCAGATCCCACTTCCGACCGGGAGACTCACCGTGAACGCCATCCCTTTTTCCGTGCTCGACCTCTCGCCCATCACGCAGGGCGGTGACGCCGGCCGCTCGTTGCGCAACACGCAGGACCTGGCCCGGCATGCGGAACGCTGGGGATACCGCCGGTACTGGTTGGCCGAGCACCACAGCATGCCCGGCATCGCCAGCGCGGCCACCTCGGTGGTCATCTGCCATGTTGCCTCGAGCACCTCCTCCATCCGCGTGGGGGCCGGCGGCATCATGGTGCCGAATCATTCCCCGCTGGTGATCGCCGAGCAGTTCGGCACCTTGGAGGCCCTGTTCCCCGGCCGCATCGATTTGGGCCTCGGCCGCGCGCCCGGATCGGACCAGGCCACCGCCCGGGCGCTGCGGCGGCATCTCGAGTCAGACCCCGATCAGTTTCCGCAGGACGTGCTCGAACTGATGCGCTATCTGGCACCGGCGCAACCCGGCCAAGGCGTGCTGGCCATTCCCGGCGTCGGATCGCAGGTGCCGCTCTGGATTCTCGGGTCGAGCCTTTTCGGCGCACAAGTCGCCGCGGCGCTGGGGCTGCCCTTCTCGTTTGCCTCGCATTTCGCCCCCGCCATGATGATGCAGGCGATCGAGATCTACCGCTCGCGCTTTCAGCCGTCGCGGCAGTTGGATCGCCCGTATGTCATGTTGGGGTTCAATGTCTTTGCCGCCGATTCCGATGCGCAGGCGCGGCTGCTGGCCACCTCCATGCAGCAGGCCTTCGTCAACTTGCGCAGCGGCCGTCCGACCCCGCTGCCCCCGCCCTTGGCAGGCTATGAGGACCAGTTGCCGCCCGCGGCGCAGGCCATGCTCGCCGACGTGCTCGCCTCCTCCGCCATCGGCTCTCCGGATACGGTGCGCAGCTCGCTCATCGCGTTCATCGATCGAACCCAACCCGACGAACTGATCTTGACCTCGCAGATTTTCGATCACTCCGCGCGTCTTCGTTCCTACGAAATCGCCGCCGACATCCTCAAGAGCTTGCTCCATGCCCCTCAGTCACGGGTCGCGCGCGGCGTACCGTAGATCCAATTCCATATAGACCGCATTGGGCAACGGGTTGCGGTAGTACGGCCCGGTCTCGCGAAATCCCAACGAGAGATACAGCCGCCGAGCCGCGGCCATTTCCGCCAAGGTGTCCAGCAACATTCTGTCGTAGCCCAGCGCGCGTGCGCTGTGCACCAGCCGCTCCGCGACTTGGCGGCCGAGGCTCGCGCCGCGTTCGGCGCGCCGAATGTACAGGCGCTTCATTTCGCAGGTGCCGTCGTCGAGACGGCGCAGCGCTCCGCAGCCCACGGCAGTGGAACCGCGCATGACGAGCCACAGACAGCCGGACGGCGGACCGTACCTGTCCGCAAGCTCGTTCAACTCGGAGGAGAAATCCTGAAAGCAGAGATCGATGCCGAGCTGCTCGGCATATTCCCGGAATAAGATGCCCGCCATCGCAAAATGCCGGGGTTGATCGGCTTGGATGAAGCAATGTGGCTGGCTTGCGATGCGGCCGTCGGGGGTCATTGGCGCCTCTGAGCGCTGATTATCTCAGTATATCCGCCGCGCCGCACAGCCAGGATGACTTAAGATTATCTCCGTATAGCCCCCGCGCCGCACAGCCAGGATGGCTTAAGATTATCTCCGTATAGCCGCCGCGCCGTGCAGCGAGGATGGCTTCCCCTGTATCACGCCACCGGTGACTCATGGATCAACGCGACTTGGCCGCCAAGGTATTCGGTGCGACGGCGAAGCAGTACCTGTCGAGCGCGGTGCATTCAACGGGCGCCGATTTGGACCGCCTCGCGGAGCTTGCGCGGACTGCTTCGGTGCGCAGCGCGCTCGATGTGGGATGCGGCGCCGGCCACGCCAGCTTTGCCCTGGCGCGCGGCGGCGCGGCGCGCGTAGTCGCGTACGACGTCTCGGCCGAGATGCTCGAGGTCGTGGCCAGCACCGCGGATGCCCGTGGATATCGCCAGATCGACGCTTGCCGCGGTCCGGCGGAGCGCATGCCGTTCGACGACGCCAGCTTCGACATGGTGGTCACGCGCTACTCCGCGCATCACTGGCTCGACGTGTATCGCGCCGTGGCGGAAATCGGCCGCGTCTTGCAGCCGGGCGGTCTGTGTGTCGTGATCGACGTGCTGGCACCCGAGAGTGCGCTGCTCGACACCGCCTTGCAGTCGCTCGAACTGCTGCGCGATCCGTCCCATGTGCGCAATTACCGCGCCTCCGAATGGCAGGCGATGCTGGCGGCGGCGAATTTCTCGCCACCCGACGTCGATCGCTGGAAATTGGCCCTGGAGTTCGACGGCTGGGTTCGGCGCATCGGAACCTCCGAGGCGCGCGTCGCGGCGCTCAAGATCCTGTTCGATGAGTTTCCGCGCGAGGTCCGGGACTATTTCTGCGTGGGCCGCGAGCGTTCGTTTCAGATCGATGCCCAGTGGTTCGGGGCACGCCTGCGTGCGGGGTAGCTCCTGCGCCGTGCAAAAAAATAGGCTACGAATTGAAGGGTATCCGGCGATGGCGTAGATTGGCACCCTCCAAGCCGCGCACCCTCAAAGGAATGCCCATGAGATTCGGTCCAGTCTTCCTCGTTGCGGGTCTGTCTTCAGGGATGAGCATGGCCGGGGCGGATGAACTCAAGCCCCCGCCGACGAAAGAGGGCCTTTGGGAAACCCACACTACCCAGGTCCAGCAAGGCAAGACTGTGTCCGATCGGTCGGTGAAGATGTGCCAATCGAAGGAGCTCACCAAGTCGTCGCAGTCGGACGGGGAACAATTGAGAAAAAAGAATGAGTGCACCTCGAACGTCACTCAACCGTCGTCCAATATGTACGTGGAAGAGAGCCGCTGCGCCAAAGGGCCGAACGCCGGCTCCGTCACCAAAGTCGTCTATACCTTTCAAGGCGATACTTCTTCTCATACGGAGATGCACATGAACGTGGGCAAATCCGAAACCGTGATGATCATGGACTCCAAGTATGTGGGTAGCTGCCCGGCGGGCATGAAACCCGGCGACCTCATCATGGACGGCAAGCTGATCTCCGGCGGGAATTGAAGCCCGCCCTCGATCCGTCCCTTTCGGCTCACCGTGCCGGTGCGCCAGCGCTCGGCATCCTTTGAACGTCAGTTACGTGCCGCTTCCCATTCCCCGAGCGTGCGCTCCTCGGCGACCAGCCGTGCGAGCAACGGTGCGGGCTCCCAATGCATGGGGCCGAACATATCCCGGTACTTGATGATACCGTCGAAAACGGTCTTCAGGCCGATGGCATCGGCATAGAACAGCGGGCCGCCGCGATACCGCGGAAAGCCGTAACCCGCGCACCACACCACGTCGATGTCGCCGGCCCGGGACGCCACGCCTTCCTCCAGAATGCGCATGCCTTCGTTGACGAGCGGATAGAC
Organism: Steroidobacteraceae bacterium; assembly: GCA_049510875.1. Taxonomy (GTDB): domain Bacteria; phylum Pseudomonadota; class Gammaproteobacteria; order Steroidobacterales; family Steroidobacteraceae; genus Bog-1198. Next base: position 77,137 of record JBEKYO010000005.1, on the reverse strand, counting down.
ACACCGTTCCACGATCTCCGCGGCGGAATGCTGGCGCTGCGGAACGTTCAGCCGCGCGGCGGTGTCCTTCAGAATCTGCAGGGCTTGTGGATCGTCATGCCGCGCCCGGTCACCCGGACGATACTGGTAGTAGCCCTTGCCGTTTTTCTGGCCGAGGCGGCCCGCGGCGTGCAATGCGAAGTCCGCTTGATAGTACGACGGATCGGGCGGATACCGCTCGGCGTTCGCGCGGTGTACGTTCACGCCGACGTCGATGCCGGCCATGTCGAATACCGCGAGTATCCCCATCGCCATTCCCCACTCCTCCAGGGCGCCGTCGATTTGCCGCGGCGCCGCGCCTTCCAGGGCCATGCGCTCCGCTTCGCGGGCGTACCCCTCCATCATCCGGTTGCCGATGAAGCCGTAGCACACGCGCGAAAGCACCGGCGTCTTGCGCAGCACTTTCGCCAGATCCAATGCCGTGCGGATGACGGCGGGCGACGTCGCGTCGGTGCGCACGACCTCCAGCAGAGGCATGACGTTCGCGGGCGAGAAGAAGTGCAGCCCGACGACGTCCTCGGGGCGGCGCGTCGCCGCGGCGATGGCGGCGACGTCGAGAGTCGACGTGTTGGTGGCCAGCATCGCGTCCGGCTTCGCCGCCGCATCCAGCGCCTCGAAGACTTTCGTCTTCAGGTCCATGCTCTCGAATACCGCCTCGATCACCACATCGGCGTCGGACAGATCGGAGTATTCGAGCGTGCCGCGGATCAACGCCATGCGCTCGTCCTTCTCCCGGGCCGTCAAGCGCCCCCGCTGCACCATCGAGTCATAGGTCTTGCCGATCACCGCGAGTCCGCGGTCCAACGCCTCGCGATTCGAGTCGAGTATCGTCACCGGCAGGCCGGCATTGGCGAAGCAGATGGCGATTCCGCCGCCCATGGTGCCGGCGCCGACGATGCCGCCGCTGGCGACGGCGCGGGTCTTGGCGTCCGTCGGCAGACCGGGCACTTTGCGGGTTTCCCGTTCGGCGAAGAACACGTGCACCAGCGCCTTGCATTCGGCGGTGGCCTTGCTGTCGTTGGCCAGTTCGGTTTCGTACGCCAAGCCTGTCTCGAACTCGAGCCTCGCCGCGGCGCTGACCGCCTCGATCGCGGTGAGCGCTGCGGTGCGGTGCGGATACTGCTTCCTGGCCTGGGCGGTCAACCTGGCGATGATGTCCGGCGTTGCCGTCGCGGGATCCACGGAGCGCTCCGACGTGCGGCGCGGCCCGGCGCGATCGCTGATGAGCTTGCGCGCATAGCCGACGGCGGCTGCGCGCACATCGCCCTGCACTTCCGCGTCGATGAACCCGAGCGCCACCGCCGTCGCAACGTCCACCGGCCGCGCGGAGATGATGAGCTCCAACGTTTTCTCGACGCCGATCAGACGCGGCATGCGTTGCGTGCCGCCGGCGCCGGGAATGACGCCGAGCGTGACTTCCGGCAGTCCGAAGCGGGCCCCGGGCGCCGCCACGCGGTAATGGCAGGCCAGCGCGATTTCGAGCCCGCCGCCCAACGCCACGCCGTGCATTGCGGCGACCACCGGGACGGGCAGCTGTTCCAACTGACGAAACAGGTCGCGGTACTCGACCTCCTTGGGCGGGCCCGAGAATTCGGCGATATCGGCGCCCGAGAAAAACGTGCCCCCTTCGCACACGAGCACCACCGCGGCGATCCCCGGCAGCGAGCGAATCTCGGCGATCGCCGCGAACATGCCCTGGCGCACGGCCGCCGTTATGGTGTTCACCGGCGGATTGGCGACGCTGATGACGGCGACGTCGCCCTCGACGCTGACGGTCACGATCTTGCTGCTCATTGAGTCCTCCCATCATAAGAGAGACCATGCTTCGGCACGGCCCGAATCGATCGTTCAGCGGCAGCCGAGTTCGCAGAGCTTCGCGAGCTGTTCAAGCAGTGCCGCGCGGCCCGCGGCACCCAGCACCCGGGCGACGCGCGCCTCATGCTTCGCCTGGTCCGTCGTGGACCGGCGCAGCGCTCTCATCCCCGCCCGTGTCAGTTCCAGCCGGTTCGAGCGCCGATCGGTCGGCGACGGAATGCGCAGAACCAGCGAGAGCGATTCCAATTCATCGATCACCGCCACCAGGTTGGCGCGCTTGATGCCGAGCGCCGCGCCGAGCTGCGACTGGCTCAAGCCGGGATTGCGGCCGATGACGGAGAGAACCGAAAACTGGCCGGGGCGCGCGACCGCACCGCGCTGGGCGGCGCTGAAGTCGGCGAACACCGCGAGCTGAGCGCGCCGCAACATGTAACCGACATGTTGTTCGAGATCGCCCAAATCGGCGGCTTCGGGTGCGCGGCGCGATGCGCGAATCATGGCTCACCTGCTGATAGTTCGTTATGTATCATAACATAACGAAGCGCAATGCCAGCAGATTGACGGTTTGAATGACGGTGCTGTCTCGAAGGAAGGCGCTTTCTCGAAGGGAGATGCCATCTCGAGGGGAGATGCTGTCTCGAGGGGAGGCTCTGTCTCGAGCGTAGGCCTGTCTCGAGAGTAGGTGCTTGCTCGAAAGGACGGTGCTTTGATGAGCGGGCGGCGGCGTCAACGCGGGTTTGAGCTCCCGGAGCGCGGGCCGGCGCGTGCGGCCTTCGGCAGCCGGGACCCTAGGGAGGTCTCTGGCTGCCCGTATTCAGTCGACGCCAATCCGTCCCTGCGATCAGTGGCAATGCTCGTCGCGATCGACGCAGTCATGCCATCCATTTTCGTGATAGTACCGATGGTGATCGCCGTCATAGAAGCCTTCGCGCGGCCCGATCACGCAGCCGAAAACGAGGCCGAGCAATCCTAGTAAAAAACTGCCTTTGGCAATTCGCGTTGTAGTGGTCATGGATGTTCCTCTGTGGGTGACACGCCAGGGTAACTCAGGCCGCTCGGAATCGCGGTCCGCTCATTTCCGGCAAGTTGGGTCGCTCGACGTCCTACAAGAACGCAGATCTGGATAACGCAGATCTGGATAACGCAGATCTGGATCGCGCCTTCGCACGACGCCTCAGACGCGCCCACCGCCGACTCGGCTCGCGCAGGTTACTCAGACAGGCTCTTCGGGACCGCGGCCGGATTCTCCGCGGGCGCCGCCGCGTTGCGCTTCTCCTCGTTGGCGCGATGGATCACATACGCCCGGATGTCATCGAGATCCTTCGGCGATAACTCGTCCTTGAACGCCACCATCCCTTTATCCTGGCGCGCGCCCTCGCGCACGATCGCATCCATCGCCTGCCGGTCCTTGAGGACCGGCGAATAGCGCAGGTCCGGCAATATCCCCGAGCTCGTCGCGCTGTCGCCGTGGCAGCTGGAGCAGTACGTGTGATACAGCTTCTTGCCCGTCGCCACGCTCGCCGGCGATGCCGTATCCGCGGGGGGATCGAGCACTCGCGGTGCGGCGGCGGGCAGCGCAGGCAGCTCTGCCGTGCCGCCGAGTTTGTACACCAGGATCCGCGGCAGGTTGGAGGCGATGTGGGATTTCAGTGCGAGTTCGCCCGCCGCGAGGCCGAACGCACCGCCCCAGCCGACTTCGAGCGCCACGTATTGTTCCCCGCCGATCTCGTAGCTGATCGGCGCCGCAAGGACCCCCGCCTGCGTCTCGGCGGACCACAGTTGCTCGCCGGTATCCGCGCGGTATGCGATGAATTGGCCCATGGCCGTTCCCTGGAACACGAGGTCGCCGGCCGTCGAGACCACGCCGCCGTTCCACGGATGGCCGAGCTCCGCGCGCCATACTTCCCGGCGGGTCGACGGATCCCACGCCTCGAGGTGCCCCTTGAGGCCGCCCATGATCTGCGCCTTGATCTTCGGGTCCTGCGGCAGGCTGCCGGCGTTGAAGTCGACGCCGGTATTCCAGGCCAGCGAGTGATGGCCGGCGTTCGCCTCGGGGATGAACGGAAAAGCGAGGTCGGTCACGGGGAAATAGACCAGACCGGTCTTCGGGTCGAATGACATGGGCTGCCAGCTATGGCCCCCGCCGGGACCCGGCTTCGAGACGAAGGGCTTGCCCGACTCGCCGTATTCTGCACCGCGCTCAACCACCGGCCGGCCGGTCTTGAGGTCGATGCTCTTGGCCCAGGTGGTCTCCGTATACGGATCGGCGGACAGCAGCTCGCCGGTCGCGCGATTGAGCACATAGTAGAAGCCGTTCTTGGGGGCCTGCATGATGACCTGACGCTTCGCCCCGCCGATCTTGAGATCGGCCAGAATCAGCGGCGAACACGCATCGAAATCCCATTCGTCATGCGGCGTAGTCTGGTAGTGCCACACGTACTCGCCGGTATCGGCTTTCAATGCGACGATCGACGAGAGATACAGCGCATCGCCGCCGATTTTTCCGCGATTCCAGGGCGCGCCGTTGCCCACACCGATGTACACCAGATCCAACGCCGGGTCGTAGACGATGGCATCCCACACCGGACCACCGCCGCCCAGTTTCCACCACTCGCCTTTCCATGTCTTGGCCGCCTTCTCCATAGCCGCATTTTCGAATGGCTTCGACGGATCCCCGGGCACGGTGTAGTAACGCCACACCTGCTTGCCCGTGTCGGCGTCGTAGGCCGTGACATAGCCGCGCGTGCCCATCTCCCCGCCGCCGTTGCCGATGAGCACCATCCCCTTCACCACGCGTGGCGCCCCGGTGATGGTGTAGCGGCCGCCCTCGGGCACGGTCATGACTTCCCAAATCAGCCTGCCCGTCGCCGCATCCAGCGCGATGAGCCGGCCATCGAGCGTGCCGGAATAGATGCGGCCCTTCCAGGCCGCGGCCCCGCGATTGACCACATCGCAGCAGGCGTTGACCGCCGTCTTGCCCGGGACCTTGGGATCGTACGTCCAGATCGGCGCGCCGGTCTTCGCATTGAGCGCAAACACCTTGCTCCACGCGCTGGTCACATACATCACGCCGTCGATCACCAGGGGCGTCGACTCCTGGCCTCGATGTGCGGTGTCCAGATCGTAGAACCAGGCAAGTCCCAGCCGTTTGACGTTGTCGATATCGATCTTCGTCAGCGGACTGAAATGCTGTTCGCCGTAGGTGCGGCCCGTGCTCATCCAATTGCCGGGTTCGGCATCCGCCGCCGTCAATCGGGCAGCGTCTACGGCCGCAGGGGGCTTTGCCGCCGGCGCGGTCACCGCGGGCGGCGGCGCCTGCGTTGGCCCACAGGCCCCCAATGCAAGGCCCAATGCCGCGACCGCGAAAATCCGCTGTTTCATGTGGCGGCTCTTAAAGCATGATGCAAATAAAGCATGCTGCAAACGGACTTGGTCTCGGTGCACATCTCCACCGCCACGCGCCCGTGTTCAAGTCCGCAGGCAGAGGGGATGTTTGCATTCACGCGGCGTGCTCCAAAGTCCGCAGGCAGAGGGGATGTTTGCATTCACGCGGCGTGCTCCACGAGGATTGATGGCGGATGGTGCTGGCGACATGAGGCGCTTCTTGCGTCCTTCCAAACTCCACCGAGGAGGAGTATGGAATCGATTGAGAGTGAACCTGCCGCGGGGACCGCCCGCTCCAATCTCGCCCCGGGTCTCGCCCCGGGTCGCGCCCCGTTGAGGTGCCGGCGCGAGTTTCGCCACGAGCCCGCCAATTTCAAGGCTTGACGGGTTACCGCTGGTCGCGGATATATAGCTATTAGGCTCTTCCTGCTCCCGGCGGGGGGTCATATCCAAGAAAGGCGCTTCCGGTTCGCCCCACTGCACTGGCCGAGTAGCGCCTCCGTGACGTTGGCCTGGGCGCCCATGCCAAGAAAGACCCCTTCGCTTGGCACCACCGCACTGGCCGAGTAGCTCATCCATGACTTCAATTCCCCGTGGCCGGCGACGGATTCGCCCGCCGCGGTCGGGAGCAATATTTGGCGAGTAATCCTCTCGGGGCCCAGCCGCCGGTTGCCCGGCCGTCCTGCCTTCAACGGACAGTTGTCTCAAGATCGCGAAGCGACAGGTCCGCGTTACAATCGATAGTCCTGCTGCTCGCGGGCGTACGCGAGGAAGAAATCGAGCGACTGCACATTCGACATGGCGGCGCGATTGGCCGCCTTCTCGACGGGCACCCCCATCAATATCCGGCGCACCGGCACTTCCATTTTCTTGCCGGTCAAGGTGTACGGTATCGACTGGACTTGGTAGATTTTGTCGGGAACATGGCGCGCCGAGTACGCTTTGCGCATGCGCGCGCGCACGTTCTCCACCAGGACGGCATCGAGCTCCACGCCGTCGCGCAGCTTGACGAATAGCGGCATGAAAAATCCACCGCCCGGCAGGTCGAGATTCACGATCAGGGAGTCTTCGATCTCCGGCACTTCGACCAGTGCGCGGTAGACCTCCGCAGTGCCGATGCGCACGCCGTGCCGGTTCAACGTCGCATCCGAACGCCCGAGCACGAAGCAACCGCCGCGCTCGTTCACCTTGAAGAAATCCCCGTGACGCCACACACCCGGATATCGGTCGAAATACGATTCTCGGTAACGGCTGCCGTCGGCGTCATTCCAGAATCCCACCGGCATGGAGGGCAGCGGTTTGGTGATGACCAATTCGCCCACTTCGTTCACCACCGCTTCGCCCGCCTCGTTGAACGCAAATGCCGCGACACCGAGCTGGCGTCCCTGGATTTCGCCGGCGTACAGCGGCAGCAGCACCGCGCCTCCCACGATGCCGGTGCACAGATCCGTGCCGCCGCTGCCCGAATAGGCCCATACGTCGGACTTCACGTTTCGATAGCACCACGCCGTGACCTCGGCCGTGACGGGTGAGCCGGCGAGCATCAAGGACTCCAGCGACGACAGATCGAAGCGGTCCTTGGGCACGATTCCGGCCTTCTCCAGAATATTGATGTAGGTGGGGCTCGCGCCGAAGTAACTGGCGCCGATGCGCTCCACCATGGACCACAGCACGTCGGGCTGCGGATACGCGGGGTTGCCGTCGTACAACACCGGCACCACGTCGACCAACAGCGCACTCACCAGGAAATTCCACATCATCCAGCCGGTGGTGGTGAAGAAGAACATCCGTTCGCCGCGATGCACGTCCATCTGCAGCGTGTGCGCCTTGATTTGCTCGAGAATCATGCCGCCGTGGCAATGGACGATGGGTTTCGGCAATCCCGTGGTGCCGGAGGAGAATAAAATCCACAACGGATGCGCGAACGGCACCTGTTCGAACCGGAAGCTGTCGCGCTCGACCTCCGGGCCGCGCAACGCGTCTTCCCAAAAGGTCGTGTTTGCGGTCAATACCGTGTCGTTGTCCGGCTCGAGCTGCCGCAGATAAATCACCTGCTTGAGCGACGGCAGCGAATTCAATATGGTCCCGAGCTCGGGACGCCGATCGAAGGCTTTGCCGCCGTAGTGATACCCGTCGACGCAGAACGCCAGCGCCGGGGCCAGTTGCAGGAACCGGTCGACCACGCCGCGCGGCCCGAAGTCCGGCCCGCAGCTCGCCCAAATGGCTCCGATACTGGCCGTGGCCAACATAGCGATAAGGGCCTCGGGCGAGTTCGGCAAATAGGCGATCACGCGATCGCCCGGCGCGACTCCCAGGGTGCGCATCCGCGTGGCAAGCGTGCGCACCTGCCCGCCCAAGTCCGTCCACGACAGCGCCGTCAAACCCCGCCGCTCGCTCAGGTACAGCAGCGCGTCGGCGTCCGCGCGCTCGTGGCGCAGCGCATGTTCCGCATAGTTCAGGGCCGCGCCGGGAAACCATTCGGCGCCCGGCATCGTGCGCTTGCCGAGCACGCGCACGAACGGCCGCGACGCCCGGATCTCGAAATACGCCCACAGCGAGCCCCAGAATCCGTCCTGGTCGTCGATCGACCACTGCCACAGGTCCGTATACGAGCTGAAGCGCTGTCCGCGGTCCGCGAGCCAGCGCATGTAGTGGGTCAAATGCGCCCGTTCCACACGCCGGGCGCTCGCCTTCCAAAGCAGCTCACCCTCTTTGACTGCGCTCATCCATCTCGCTCCGTGCTCAAAGGCCGGCCGTCGCCCGCGGCTGCAGCGAAGCCATCCGCCGCGTGGCCTACATCCTGCGTCTTATTTGAGGACCGACGCGCCCATCTTGCAGACCACTTCGTCCTGCGAGCCGGTGCCGCCGGAACACCCAATGGCGCCGATGAGTTTGCCGGCTTCCACGAGCGGGATGCCCCCGCGCGACGCCACGACGCCGTCGAGCGTAAGGATGTAATTGTAGTTATTTTGCTGAATGCCGTTCTCGAACGCTTTGGTCTCGCGCCGGAAAGTCGCCGCGGCCCGCGCCTTGTGTTCGGAGATCTGGATGGAGGCGAGCTGCGCGCCGTCCATGCGTTGGAAGGCGACCAGATTGCCGCCCGAGTCGACCACGGCGACGTTCATTTTCCAATCGTGTTTCTTGGCTTCGGCCACGGCGGCCATGATGACTTGCTGGGCGCGCGCCAGCGATATCGGTGCGCCATAGGGAAGATCGAACGGCATCTTGTCGGGCACCGCATCGAGCGGGTTCGGCGGGGGCGTCTGTTGTCCCCGAATCGGGCCGCTGCCGAGCAGGACCGCGCCGATCAGGGCCATGGAGGTAAGGGATCTTGCGGACACGGGTTGCGCTCCTTGAGAGATTGACCGCGTTTGACGTCGGATGACGTGCCGTTCGCATCGTATCGAAGCGCGCGGCGCATTGCACGGGTGGCAATCTTGGGCTGCCTGAGCCAGTATTTACCGATGCCGGCCAAACCTGTCGTATCCCCTCGAAAATCGCCCCGGCATGGGGTCGCGCGCGCGATCTCGAAGCTCGGAATCGCGTCGCGGACCCAGGCCGCACGGTGGGTGAGCGAGGGTCGCGTCAGCGTCAACGGGCGCGTGGTGCACGATGCCGAACTCGCGGTGACCCCGGGGGTGGATCGAATCGCGATCGATGGTGCGGTACGAGCGCCGTCGGCACGTCTCGTCGTCATGCTGAACAAGCCCCGGGGCTTGGTGACGACGGCGCAGGACGAACAAGGCCGCGACACGGTTTACCGGTGTTTGGAGGGCGCGGGCTTGCCGTGGCTCGCGCCGGTGGGCCGGTTGGACAAGGCGAGCGAGGGTCTTCTCCTCTTCAGCAACGATCCGATGTGGGCCGCGCGGATAACCGATCCGGCCTCGGGACCCGATAAGACCTACCACGTTCAGATCGACCGGCTGCCGGATGCCATGCTGTTCGACCGCCTGCTGCAAGGCGCCGTCGTCGAGGGTGAGCGTCTCGCGGCGAAGGCGGTCCGCTGCCTGCGAAAGGGCGAGCGCCATGCATGGCTGCAAATCGTGCTCGGTGAAGGGCGTAACCGGCAGATCCGGCGCCTGCTGGCGCAGTTCGACGTGTCGGTGCTGCGGCTGGTGCGCGTGGCGATCGGGCCGTTGGCGCTCGGCGACCTCCCAAAGCGCGGCTGGCGGGCGCTCACGGAGCCCGAAATCGCGGCGCTGTCGGGCCGACTGTGGAGTCATGTAAAGCAGCCTTCGACGGCCGGCATGGGTAATGCGCAATGACCCCGATATTCGACCAAGTCATCACGGCGCCGGCGGCATGGGAGATTTGTCGGCAACCGAGATCGACGCGATCCATGCGCTGGCGGCGGCGCTCGACGGGACGCCGGTTCACCGGATCACGCGGCGCGAATTCAGCGACCCCGTCGTCGATGCGTTGATGAGCGAGGTGCGCGGCGCGGTAATGCACGGACGGGGCGCCCTTATCCTGACCGGGCTCGACCCGTATCAGCGCGCGCCCGAACACTTTCGCAATCTTTATTGGGGACTCGGCACCCACCTCGGCAACGGCGCGATCCAGGGGCCGGGAGGCGATTGGGTGGCGCGCGTCGAACGCGCCGACCACAACCCAACTGGCCGCGGCACGCTGATGGATGTCGAGTTGCGGCCGCACACCGACATGCACGAAGTGATGGCCCTGGCATGCGTCAGCCGCGCGGCCGAAGGCGGCGCGAGCACGCTGGTCAGCAGTCTTGCGGTCCACAATGCCATCCGCAGCACGCGTCCGGATTTTCTTGCGCCGCTCTACGAGGGATTTTGGGCGGGAATCAACGAAAGCGTCGGCGGCACACAGCCCGTCTCCGACGGTAAAGTGCCCATCTTCTGCTGCGTCGACGGCGTCGTCAGCTGCTACTACAACAAGTTCTTCATGTCCGCCGCGGCCAGGCGGCTCGGGGTGGATCTGCCCTCCGACCTCGTCGCGGCGATGAACTGGTTCGACACCCAAGCCATGCGCGCGGAACTCGGCGCCACGTTCACGATGCAGCCGGGAGACATGGTGTTCTGGCACAACTGGACCTGTCTGCACGCGCGCGCCGGATTCCGCGACGCGCCGGGCGCAAAGCGGCTGCTGCTGCGCCTGTGGTTGAACGTGCCCAACGGGCGGCCCGTCGATCCCTCGATCGCCGAGCGCGCGCGCCGCATGGACGAAGACCACTTCGCGGCTGCGGGCCTGGATCCGGGCGGCCTACAGCGTGGCCCGTGAGGTACGCCACAGCCGCAGCCGCAGCCGCGGCCCCGGGCCGCGCGCGGAGCCGGCGGCGCCTCCCGAGTGGACGGCCGCGTCGATCTACCCGCTCGGGTTTCTCACGCTGATCTCGTCGTTCAATTATTTCGACCGCTCGCTGCTCGGCCTGGTACTGCCGCTCATCAAAACGGAAATGCACGTCAGCGACACGCTGCTCGGATTGGTGTCGGGTCTGGCGTTCGTACTGTTCTATTCCCTGCTCGGCGTCCCGATGGCGTGGGCCGCCGACCGTTGGAGCCGCCGCAACATCATCGCCATCGGATTCCTATTCTGGAGCGCGATGACCATGCTCACCGGGTTCGTCTCTACCATCTGGCAGCTGGCGGCCGCTCGCTTTTTGATGGGAGCCGGCGAAGCGTGCGGCATTGCGCCCTCCAATTCGATGATCGCGGATTTGTTCCGGCCGGCGCGCAGGCCGCTGGCCCTGTCCATATTCGGAACGGCCTTTGCGATCTCATCGATCGTGTTCTTTCCGGTGGCGGGACGGATCATCGAGGCGTACGGCTGGCGTGCGGCATTCGTCTGCGCGGGACTTCCTGGCGCCATTCTCGCCGTCATTTTCCGCCTCACCGTGGGCGAGCCCGCGCGCGGCGCCTCCGAAGCTCGCAAGGTCGCCGATGCCAATGTCGCCTTCACCGATACGCTGCGCTTCATGAGCGGCGCCCGCACCTACTTGCTCATTCTGGCCGGTGTCACGTTCATGGGCGCCGACGTCTACGCGGCCAGCGCATGGAGCGCAACGCTCATGGTCAGAGTGCATGGCCTCAAGATCTCCGAGATAGCCACGGTGATCGGGCCGCTGCGCGGCTCGCTCGGAGTCGCGGGAGTGCTGCTGGGCGGCCTGCTCACCGACCGCCTCGGCGCCGCGAATCCGCGCTGGCGTCTGTATGTTCCGGGCCTGGCCTGCCTGGCGGTGGTACCCGCGGATTTGGCGTTCCTGCTCGGCGATCAGAGGCCCGTGTGGATCGGCGGCTTCGCCTTCTCGAGCCTGCTCACGTTCCTGCACCAGGGCCCGGTGTATGCCGCGGTGATGAATGTGGCGAAGCCGCGCATGCGTGCGACCGTCACGGCCATCGTGCTGCTGTGCTCCAGCCTCGTGGGACAGATCCTGGGTCCGCTGCTGGTGGGCTGGCTGAACGACCGGCTGAGCTCCGTCTATGGCGCGGCCGCCATCCGCTATTCCATGCTCGCGGTGGTCTTATGCGTCGCAGCGGCTGCGCTGTGCTTTTTGTTTGCCGCGCGCACCTTGGAGGCGGATACTCGGCGTGCGGCTCAATGACTGAGAGGGAAGCCGAAGGTGAATTCCATTGCCAAAGTGCCGGCCGGCGCGCACGCCGGGATCATCGTTGCCGGCAGGCCCATGCCCGCATTTCACACCATCGATATCGAACCCCTGACCGGCGCGGCCGGCTGCGAGATCAAGGGCGTCGACTTGTCGAAGCCGCTGGCGGACAACACGCTGCAAGAAATCATGCTCGCGTTCGAACATTTCCTCGTCATCATGCTGCGCGACCAGAACTTGACCCCGGAGCAGCACAAAGCATTCACCCGCCATTTCGGGGAGATCATCGAACTGCCGCAGGCGCCGACGTATGGAGAACACCACGACATGCAGGAGGTGCGCCGCGAGGCGCATGAGCCGGTGTCCGTCGTGCCGTTCACGAAATTTCACACCGATAGCCCGTTTCTCGCGGAGCCGCCGCTGTGCATGGTGATGCGCGCGCTCGACGTGCCCCGCTACGGCGGCGACACGGCGTTCGCCAACATGTATCTAGCCTACGAGGAATTGTCCGAGGGAATGAAGAAGACGGTCGACGGGTTGAGAGTCGTGTATTCCGGCAAGGACATCTGGTCGAAGAACGCCAAGCTCGAACCGGAACAACGGCTGCGTCTGCGCGAGAGCCATCACTTCACCGAGGAGCAGCTCGAGAGCACTCACCCCGCCGTTCGCCGCCACCCCAAAACCGGCAGAAAGGCCCTGTACGTCACGCATGCCTACTTCAAACGATTCGAGGGATGGAGCGATGAGGACAGCCGCGGCCTGGTGGAGCAACTCGGCGCACTGCCCTACCGCCTGCAATATCACTGCCGCATCAATTGGAAGCCGAACACGCTGATCGTGTGGGACAACCGCTTCCTGCAGCATTGCGGCATTCACGACTATGCGAACGAGCGGCGCCATTTGATCCGCACCACGGTCCGCGGCGAGCGGCCGATGTAGCGCACCTCGCTCCGCGGCGAGCGGCCGATGTAGCGCACCTCGCTCCGCGGCGAGCGGCCGGTGTAGCGCACCACGCTCCGCGGCGAGCGACCGATGTAGCGCGCCGCGGCGCCCGTTCGCGGCCGCGGGGAATACTCGGGCAGGCTCCCGGCTAGGCGGCGTCGACCTCTTCGCGCCGGCGCCGGCGGGCCTCGGCCTCGAGTCTTTCCTCTTCGATTTGACGAAGCACGGCGTCCACGTCCGGAGCCGACGCATCGGGCGCGCAGCGTCCGGTCAACACGGAAGCCGGCGTCAATTCGCTCGCCTGATACAGTGCCCAGATTTCCCGCGCATATTCCGTCTCCAGCAACTCAGGGCAGGTTCGGCCAAAGGTTTCACGCATGTTGTTGACGTCGCGCTCGAACATGGCGAACGCGTTGTTGTTGCTGGCGGCGTTTACCGCCTGGGGCAGGTCGATGATGACGGGCCCGCTGGCGTCCAACAACACGTTGAATTCCGACAGGTCCCCGTGAATCAGGCCGGCACAGAGCATGCGCACGATCTGCACGATCATGAACGCATGCCACGCTCGCGCCTGGTCCACCGTGATGTCGACATCATTGAGCCGCGGAGCGGGCTCGCCGCCCTCGTCCCGCACCAGTTCCATGAGCAGCACGCCCTCGTGAATCAGGTAGGGCGCGGGCACGCGCACACCGGCACTCGCCAGACGAAACAGGGCATCCACCTCGGCATTCTTCCATTCGGCTTCTTGCACCCGGCGCCCGTGGCGGCCGCGCTTTCCCATCGCACGCGCATCGCGGCTGTTGCGGGTCTTCCGCCCCTCCTGGTATTGCGCCAGCTTGTGAAAGCCGCGCTGCTCGGCTTCCTTGTAAACCTTGGCGCAGCGGATCTGATCGCCGCAGGCGACGATGTACACCGATGCCTCCTTGCCGCTCTTGAGTTTGCGCACCACGCTGTCGACCATGCCGTCTTCGATCAGAGGCTGCAGCCCCTTGGGTATCTTCATGCCGTTTTGGGTATGTTCATGCCGTTTGCCTAGCCATGCTCCGTTGAATTCGGGTGGCAGTGTAAAGGGATTTGAGCCGATTGGGCCGGGAGTTGGGCCCGGGCAGACCCGTGGCCTGGTGCAACCGCGCACATCATGCTATCTGGAGAGGCAAAGAGGGAGCTTTACATGCGATACATTGCCGACATTCCGGCCGCCCTGGCGCTTAAGGGCGCTCCGCCCGGTCGATGCCGATAAAACTCTTCGGCGGCTTTCGGCCGGCAGGCCGCGCCGGCGCATTCAGAGACGTTTGGGCCGGCGTGAGTGCCGCGGCCATCAACATTCCGCAGGTGCTGGGTTATGCCCGCATTGCCGGCGCGCCGGTGGTCGCCGGGCTCTACACCGTACTCCTGCCGCTCGTCGCGTTCTCCGTGTTCGGATCGTCCCGGCATTTGGTCGTGGCCGCCGATTCGGCCACGGCCGCGATCTTCTCCGGCTCGCTCGCGCATATGGCTGCACCGGCCGGCGCCGAGTACATGGCCATGGTGAGCATGGTGGCGCTGCTTACCGCGGGTATTCTGCTGCTGGCGCGCATCTTCAAGCTGGGCTTCCTGGCCGATTTTCTCTCGCGGACCGTGCTGGTGGGGTTTCTCACCGGCGTTGGATTTCAGGTTTGCATCGCCATGCTGAGCGACATGTCCGGGGTCACCGTGGATTCCCGCTATTCGCTCGTCAAAGCGTGGGAAGTGCTGCTGGGTCTTGCGCATCCCAAGCTTCCGACGCTCGCGCTCTCGACCATCGTGACGGGCGCCATTTTGCTCGGCAATCGTTTTGCCAAGCGGCTGCCGCTGTCGCTGGTGGTCGTCGCGGCGACCATCGTGGCGAGCGATGCGCTGGGCTTCGCGGGCAGGGGCATCGCGGTGATCGGCCCGGTCGCGGGAGGACTGCCGGCGTTGAGTTTGCCGCACGTCACGTGGTCCGAGACGCTCGCGCTGCTCCCGGTATCGGCGTCGTGCTTCGTCATGATCATGACGCAAAGCGCGGCGACCTCGCGCGGCTTCTGCCTGCGCTATCGGGAAAGCGTCGACTCGGACGCCGACATCCTCGGGCTGGCCGCCGCGAACACGGCCGCGGCGCTGAGCGGTACGTTCGTGGTGAACGGCAGCCCCACCCAGACGGCGATGGCGGATCGTATGGGCGCGCGCAGTCAACTCGCCCAATTGACCCTGTCGGCGGTCGTGCTGCTGGTGCTGTTGTTCTTGACCGGCCCGCTGCAGTACCTGCCGCGCTGCGTACTGGCGGCCATCGTGTTCACGATCGCCGTGGGCATGATCGATATCGCGAATTTGCGCGCCATCCGGCGCGAGAGTCCCGGCGAGTTTTCATTGGCCGTGATTACGGCCGCGACGGTGGTCGCGCTCGGCGTCGAGCAAGGCATTTTGCTCGCCATCGCGCTGTCCCTGTTCCGCCATGTCCGCCACAGCTATCGTCCGCACACCATGATGTTCGAACCGGATGCCGCGGGGCGTTGGGTACCGGTGCCCGCGGTGCCGGGCAAAACGACCGAACCGGGACTCATCGTCTACCGTTTCGGCGCGGATCTGTTCTACGCAAATGCGAATCACTTCGCCGACGACGTGCGGGCATTGGTGCAGCGCGCCCCGCAGCCGGTGCGCTGGTTGGTCCTCGATTGCGGCGCCATCACGGACATCGACTACACGGCCGCGGGCGCCACGCGCGACCTGCTGAACGACCTCGCACAACAGCACGTAACCGTCGTGTTCGGGCGCGTCAGCCCGTATTTGCGCTCCGACATGGACCGGCATGGCATGACGCCGGTGATCGGACCGGCGCGCATTTTCACAACGCTTCACGAGGCCATCGCAATGGCGCAGGGGGGCGCGGTCAGCCCGTCAATCAGGGCGTAAGTTCGGGACTCGAGTGACGGTCCGGGGCTGGAGCTGCGTCTGGGGTTGGAGCTACGACCGGGGCTGGAGCTGCGTCTGGGGTTGGAGCTACGACCGGGGCTCGAGCTGCGTCTGGGGTTGGAGCTACGACCGGGGCTCGAGCTGCCTCTGGGGTTGGAGCTATGACCGGGGCTCGAGCTTAAGCTCGGGCTCAGAGAAATGTCGAACTGCCGAGCTCGTCGGTGCCTCGCCGCGCGACCACCACGATCTGTTCCAACTCCGGGGACTGATTGTCGCTCGTGGGCGCCGGCGGCGGCACGATCTGAACCAGCCCTTGTCCGCTCGAGAGCACGGCAACGGCCAGGTTGAGGGCCAGCATCAGCGCCACCGAGAGGCCCACCGACCCTGTGGTGCGCTCCTTGGGCTCGAGATCGTCGGCGTCGGCATCCGATTCCGCGGAGGCGGCGGAGCCGCCGCCGCCGCCCGTGCGTGAAATCTCTCCGATGAGGCCTCCGGCGCACAAAAGCGCAAACGCCAACCAGGTTCTTTGGAAGGCAAGCGCGCCCGGTAATTCGGAAACTAGTGCAAGCGAGATCGCGCCGTAGCAGGTGAGCGTGAGTCCGAGCGCCATCACCGGATCGACCTTCTGATGATGGTCGGGAGCGTGCCCGTGGTGCGGGCCCATGGCGATGGTTCCGCTCGGCGCTTTGCGCGCCAACAGCTGCAGAACGAGGTCCGTGGACAAGCGCACCAAGCAGCCCGAGGCCGCAATGGAAAAAATGACCATGAACTCGTTCATACCCGCTCCTTGAGGTTCTTATCGGTTAGTGGACACCTTTTATGTAATGAAGTGCTGAGACTTCCTTCTCAGGAGCAAAAAAAGGGCCGTTGACCCTCAGCCGTGGTGCGTCCTGCGTCACAGAAAGTTTACGGGGAAAGGCGGCGCGCAATTGTGGTGCACGACCAGGGTCGCCGCCTCGCGGCGGCCCTCGGCGCGAGGGTTCCCGGTGCGCCGTACAGTCACCCAAGGTCGCCCCCCCTGCGGGTAGACTGTGCATTCGCTTACAGTCGATCACGGCGATTTTTTTTCAGGTCGAATGCAGAGATAACTTCCGGGAGTTGCCATGCGCGCCCATCAAATCTCCGCCGGCAGAGGCCGCCTCGATGGTCTTCGGCGTTGCAATCCTCCGGACCACGTCGGCAAAGAGGTGGGCAGCCTTTGAGCGGCGAAGTCACCGTACGCGACGCGGTGATGTCGCTGCTGCGCGAACTCGGACTGACCACGGTATTCGGCAATCCCGGCTCCACCGAGCTGCCGATGTTTCGCGACTTTCCCGCGGATTTCCGCTATGTGCTTGGCCTGCAGGAATCGGTGGTCGTGGGCATGGCCGATGGATTCGCGCAGGCCCGCCATGATGCCGCGCTGGTCAATCTGCACTCGGCCATCGGCGTCGGCCACGCGCAGGGCGGCATTTTCACGGCCTACAAGAATCAGACGCCGCTGGTGGTGACCGCCGGACAACAGGCGCGCTCCATCCTGCCGTTCGAGCCCTTTTTGTACTCGGAGCAAGCCGCCCAGCTGCCGAAGCCCTACGTCAAATGGAGCGTCGAGCCCGCGCGGGCGGCGGACGTGCCGGCCGCCCTGGCGCGCGCCTACTATGTGGCGATGCAGCCGCCGCGCGGCCCGGCGTTCGTGTCGATTCCCGTCGACGACTGGGACCGTCGGTGCATGCCGGTGCAGGCGCGCCGCGTCAGCCGCACGGTCGCCGGCGACCCCGTACTGCTCGCGGCGGCCGCCGATGCCCTCCGGCAGGCGCGGCAACCCGTGTTCGTGGTGGGCGCATCGGTCGCCCGCGACGATGCCTGGGATGAAACCATCGCGCTGGCCGAACTCAATCAAGCGGCGGTTTGGGTCAGTCCCATGTCGGCGCGCAACAGCTTTCCCGAACGCCATCCGCTGTTCGCCGGCTTCCTGCCGGCCGACCGGGCGGCCATCGTCGCGCGGCTCCAGGGAGCGGACTTCATCCTGGTATTGGGAGCGCCGGTATTTACCTATCACGTCGAAGGTCATGGACCGCACCTGCCGGCCGGCGCCGCGCTGGTTCAGCTGACCGACGATCCGGGCGCGGCGGCCTGGTCGCCGGTGGGCACGGCCATCGTGACCAATCTGAAACTGGGTGTGGCGGCCCTGCTCCAAAGCCCACCGCTCGGGAAACGCAGCGCGCCGGTCATTGCCCCGCGCGCGCCGCGGCTCCGGCCCGATGAGTTGAGCGATCGATATCTACTGCAGCAGATCGCCGCGCTGCGTCCGGCGCACAGCATCATCGTGGAGGAGGCGCCGAGCAGCCGCGGCCCGATGCACGACCACCTGCCCATCCTCGAGCGCGAATCCTTTCACACCTGCGCGAGCGGCGGTTTGGGGCACGGCCTGCCGGCGGCGGTGGGCGTGGCATTGGCGCGCCCGGGACGCAAGATCATCGCAGTTCTGGGCGACGGGTCGGCCATGTACGGCATTCAGGGCCTGTGGTCGGCCGCCGATTTGGGGCTGCCCATCGCCTTCATCATCATCGCCAACTCGAGCTATCGCGCGCTCGAGGAGTTCGGCCGCCATTTCGACATCGGCGCGCTTCCCGGCATCGAGCTGCCGCACCTCGATTTCTGCGCGCTGGCCGCGGGTCACGGCGTGAGGGGCATTCGCGTCGAGCGCTGCGAGGATCTGGATGCGGCGCTCGGCGAAGTGTTCGCCGCCACCACGCCCATGCTGCTCGAGGTGCGGGTCAAATGAACGAACGCACCGGGTCCGTGCCGTCCCAACCGATGCTGGCGCGATAGAACCGGCTGAAGGTCGCTTCGAATCCCGCGCCGATCTCGATGAACTCCACATAGCCCGGCAAGAGCGCGGTGGTATCCATGTACGCCACGCTGCCGCCGGACGGGACTCCCGCGAGAAACACCAGGTCGTGGCCCGCCGCCTGGTATTGCGCGACGTCCCGCTCGAAATGGCGCGTCGCGCGCCCCCAGTGGTGAAATCCGTAGCCGCGCCGGTCGATCCACTCGCGGTACACCGAGGGGTGTGCGTCGTTGGGCTGAATCAGCTCGATGTTCATGTGACCCGCAAAACTCATGGCGAGGGACACGTCGGCCTTGGAGTCCTGGCCGCGGTATTTCGGCGTGGTGCCGGTAAAGTGATCCAGCAAGAACCACGGGCCCACGCCGAGCTTGTCGGCCCAGTGCTTCATCGCGGCGTGAATGTCCTGGACCAGGTAACACATTTGGATGACGCCATCATCCGGCTGGCCGAATCCCACGAGTCCCATAGCTCTACCCCCTTGATGGATCAATCCGCGACGCCATGCACCTCAAAGAGTTCTTGGATGCTCATGGTTCTCCCCGGCGGCGCGCCGCGCTCGCCCCGACGTCGACCAGAATCTTAAGGCCCTCCTGGCGCCGCAACCGCTCGATGCCGCCTTCCAGGAGGTTTTCGAAGGGAATCGTTTCCACCCACTGGTCCGATGGATAATCGCCGCGCGCCATGGCGTCGATCACACGCGGAAACGCGTGTGCGGACATGGCCACGCCGGTGAGGTTGACTTCGGGCATCAGCAAATCAAAGGGTGGAATGGCGATCGGCGCATGATGGATGGCGACCACCACCACGGTGCCGTCGACGCGCGTTCCGTGCAGCGCCGCATGAAATGCTTGAGGCACGCCCGCCGCGTCCACCGAGGCATGCGCGCCGCGGCCGCCCGTCAGATCGCGGATCGCGCTGATGGGATCGCAGTCGCGCGGATCCAAGGCGGCTCGCGCACCGAGGCGCTGCATGACCCCACGGCGCAGCGGCGAGGGATCGATGGCGATGACCTCGACGCCGCGCGCCCTGAGCGTCAAGCACACGCCGATTCCGATCGGACCGGCGCCATGAATCGCCACGGTCTGCCCTGCTTCGAGCCGGCAGCGACCGGCCGTGTGCCACGCCACGGCCAGCGGCTCGATGAGCGCGCCCTGCAGGGGCGTCATGCCCGCAGGAAGTCGATGTGCCATGCGGCGCCGCACCACGGTGAATTCCGCGAGCCCGCCGCCGCTTCGGTTGTATCCGTGCAAGGCGAGCTCGGGACAATGGTTGTATTGGCCCGCCGCACACCACACGCAGCCACCGCAGGTCTCGAGCGGCTCCACCGCCACGAGATCGCCCGGCGCCAGATCATGGACCCCCGCGCCCACCGAGACCACGGCGGCGGAAATCTCATGCCCGAGGATGACCGGGTTCTTCACGCCGGTCAGCGGGTGCGGCGTTGTGCGGGTCGTGACCGGGCCGTCGTAGTATTCGTGCAGGTCGCTGCCGCAGATGCCGTTGTAGAGCACGCGCAGCTTGACGTCGCCCGGCCCCGGTTCGGGCTCCGCGACGGATTCGAGCCGCAGGTCGCGGGCACCATGATAGACCGCAGCGCGCATGAGGTCTCCCGGATCGGTCAGCTGGGTTTGGGGCGTCCATGCAGGCGGGCCACCAGATCGGCCTCTCCGCTGCTCAACCCAAATTGCTGCTCGAGACGGTTGGGATCGGCGCCACGGCGCGCCAAATCGATGGCCTGATCGAGCGATCCCGATCGGGCCGGGCTGCGCGATTCGACCAAGTCGACGCGCTCCGTCACGCCCGAGAACTCATGTTCCACGCGTTGCACGCGCCGCCCGGTGCGCACACTGATCGAGGCGACCAGCTCCAGCTCGCGACGCAGCGCAACAATACTCGCTTCAAGAGACTGGCACTGGGCGCGCCAGCGGTGCACCGACTGCAGGGCCAGCAGCGCTACGGCCGTGGCGCCGAGCGCCAGCGCCGCTGCGGCGACGCTTACTAGGATTTCCAGGTTCATTATGCGTACTCGTCGATGATGGATTTGGGCGGGCGTGCGGCATCGTCGGCCGCCGGCTCCGGCTGCTTGCCTTGGCGGTCGGGCGGCGGTTTGCGCGACGATGAGTTTTTGTCGGGCTGCTTGTCGGCAATGGGAAGCGCAGGAAAAAGTCCGGGATTACTCAAGCGATCGACTTCGCTCACGTGTCACCTCGCTTATTCGTGCTTGGGCGGCGGCGCTTTCGCTTCAGATGTTTCGGACCCCGGCCATGCCAGCTGCGTAGGACCTATGTGCTGCGCGGGGGCCTGTGGAGGCCTCGCGTGATTCTCAACCAGCACGGTCTTGTCCACATCGGCAGGCGGCACACGCCATAGTAACCGATTTGCGGCACTACTCGAATCGGCCGTTTCGACGCCCGGGGCGGCGAGCTGCGGCGTTTGCGCAGTGGTCCGGGCCGTCACGGTGGCGCCGGCGGCAACCTGTTCCAAGACCAGAATCGCGACGCGCCGATTGGCGTTGCGCCCCTCGGGCGTGTCGTTCGTTTGCCGCGGATGGAATTCGCCGAAGCCGACGATTTCGAGCCGCAGGGGGTCGATGCCCTGCTTGGTGAACTGGTGCACCACGCTGGCGGCGCGCGCCGCCGACAGCTCCCAATTCGACGGAAACTCAGCGGTGCGGATCGGGCGGTCGTCGGTATGGCCTTCCACCCGGATCGGATTGGGAAAGGGCTTCAGCACTTCGGCGAGCTTGTCGAGCACGGGCTCCGCCGCGGTCGCGAACTCGCCGGCACCGCTCGGAAAGAGAATGTCGGTGTTGATTTCGATTTCGAGCCACATGTCTTCGCGCCGCACGGTGACCAACTTCGCGTCGATCAGCGCCTGCATGGCGTTTTGCACCTGCCGTTCCATGCGGATCAGGGCGCCCGGGAGATCCTCGCGGCCGACCCCCGGGTCGGCGGCGGGGTCCCTTGGCGTCAACTCGCCGATGGCGCTTTTCGGATCCCTGAGCTTCAGCAGCACCGTCGGCGTCACGCCGACCAACGGCTTGTCGCCGCCCTTGCCCGGCTCCTTGTCTCCGACGTTGATGGGTTGAATGCTCTTCGGAGCGCCGTGGAACGCCGCGATCATCGAATCCGACAACACGCGAAACTTGCCTTCGTTGACCGACGACATGGCGTACATGACTGTGAACAGCGCGAACAGCAACGTCACCAAGTCGCCGTACGGGATGGCCCAGGCCTCCGCGTTGACGTGCTCCTCGTGCTTCTTCTTTCGGGCCATGCTCAACCGTCCTTAGCGACTTGCTCTCCCAAGGGAGAGCGTCAATGGTGAAAGTACCCTTGCAGCTTCGATTCGATGTTGCGCGGATTTTCACCTTGCGCGATCGCGATGATGCCCTCGATCACCATGGTCCGGACCTGCACCTGACCGTGAATGACCGCCTTCAGCTTGTTGCCCATGGGCAGGAACAGCAGATTGGCGAAGGCGATTCCGTAGATGGTGGCGATGAACGCCGCGGCGATGCCGTGGCCCAGCTTGGACGGGTCCGCCAGATTTTGCATGACGGCCATCAGTCCCATGACCGCGCCGATGATGCCGAGAGTGGGCGAATAGACGCCCATGGCCTCGAACACCTTCGCCGCCTGGTTGTCGAAGTGCTCCATGGTGTCGAGCTCGATTTCCATGCTCGAGCGAATCGCTTCGGGCTCGCCGCCGTCGACCAGGGACTGCAGGCCCTTCTTCAGGAACAGGTCCGTCTCTCCCTCCACCGCGGATTCCAGCCCCAGCAGTCCCTGCTTGCGCGCAATGTTGCTCCACTCGACGATTTTTTCGATCATTGCCGCCGGATTGTTGGCCGGAGGCTTGAACACCCAGGCGACGATTTTCCAGGCGCGCACAAAGGTCGCCAAGGGCGTTTGCAGCAAACTTGCCGCGAACGTTCCCACGATCACGATGACGAACGCCGCGCTGCCGACCAGCGCACCGGCGCTGCTGCCCTTCAAGATGGCGCCGCCGATGATGGCGATCAGCGCCAGCACGACCCCGATGATGCTGAGGATATCCATTGATTCAGCCTGGCGACAACCACTCCGCGAGCCGCGCGCGCAGGCGAATCAGCGCCTGCCCGTGGATTTGACAGACTCGCGATTCGGACACCTCGAGAACCTCGCCTATTTCGCGCAGATTCATGTCCTCGTCGTAATACAGCGACAGCACCAATTTCTCCCGCTCCGGCAGCGTGCCGATGGCGCCGGCCAGCGCATCGCGAAACCCGGCGTCTTCGATATGATCGAAGGGACCCGGCCGCTCGTCGCGCGCGTGATCCGCGGGACTCGACTCGTCGTCGCTGGAACCCATCTGATCGAAGCTGAATAGACGGCAGCTGGCGGCGTCCTGCACCAGTTTGTGATATTCCTCGATGGACACGCCGAGACCCTCGGCGATGTCCGTGGGGGTCGCATCCTGGCCCTTGTTGTTCTCGATCTTGCGCACCACATCGGCCATCTCGCGCATGTTTCGATGCACGGAGCGGGGCGTCCAATCGGATTTGCGCACTTCGTCCAGCATCGCACCGCGGATGCGGATGCCCGCATAGGTTTCGAAGTTGGCGCCTTTCGTGGCGGAATAGTGCTTGGCCGCGTCCAGCAGGCCGATCATGCCGGATTGGATCAAGTCGTCCACCTCCACGTTGGGCGGCATGCGGCTGACCAGATGATAGGCAATGCGTTTGACCAGGTCTGCATACTTCAAGACCAGTTCTTGTTGCGGAACCTCGCCGACCGGAACGTCGCCGTCCGCCCCTGGCTTTGGAGCACGCTTTTGAGTGTTCGAATATTGTGTACTTGCTCTCATTGCAATACCGTCGAGGGACTTATCCGAGCCCCTACCATTCGTTCAACGAAGAACTCCAGGTGACCTCGTGCACCTTGTGGCACAGACCACTTATCGGCCTTGACTGCCAGATTCTTGAGGGCCATGGAGGAAATAGAGGCGGGGTAGGCTTCGACGACGGCGGTTTGCCGCTGCACGGCCCGCCGCAGGTAATCGTCGTACGGTACCGAACCGGCAAACTCCAGCGTGACATTGAGAAATCGGTCACAGACGCGGGATATTTTCTGGAACAGATCCGGCCCCTCGCCGGACCGGCGGGTTTGATTCGCCAGGATCTGGAACCGCCGCACCCCGTGTTCGCGGGAGAGGACCTTGATGAGCCCGTACGCATCGGTGATGGACGCCGGCTCATCGCAGACCACCACGACCACGTGATGCGCCGCCTGGCTGAAGGTCAGCACGCTGTCGTGCAGACCCGCCGCCGTGTCGATCACCAGAATCTCCACGCGGTGGTACAGGTCGCTGAAGGCGCGGATGATGCCGGCCTGTTCCTTCTCGGAAAGGTTGGCCATTTGCTTGATGCCCGAGGCCGCCGGAACGATCTGCAGGCCATGCGGCCCGGTGACGATCGCATCCTCCAGCGAACACTCGCCCTTGACGACATGGCCGAGGTGGAAGCGGGTGTGCAGCCCCAACACCACGTCGACGTTGGCCAATCCGAGATCCGCGTCGACCAGCATCACGTCGCGGCCCTGCGAGGCGATCGACACGGCGAGATTGGCCGACACGGTGGTCTTGCCCACACCGCCCTTGCCGCCGGTGACCGCGATGACCTTGACCGGACGCGAGGCATTGAGTTGCATAAGTGTTTCCGCCTGATTTCTTGAAAGTCGGGTATCACGCATGAGCGGGTGCTCGGCCGAAATTGCGCGCCAGATAGCCCTCGCCCACCGGCGTGGGCGCGCGCTCCTTGAGCTTGTGCGCCGCTCGAACCAGCCACACCCGCCGTTCGTGCGCGGAATGCAGGTCCTCCGGGACCCGCTGGCCGTTGCACAAGTACGCGATGCGCAGTTTGTGCCGCAACGCCGTCGAGATGACGGCGCCCAAACTGGCCGCTTCGTCCACTTTGGTCAGAATGCACGCGGTCGGCGAAATCCTGGCGAACGACCTGACGATCTCGTCGAGCGCGTGCGCCTCGCCATGTGCGGGAAGCGCCAGCAGCACGTGCGCGCGCGCGGCGCCGAGCTGCAGCGCCGCGAGTTGCTCGGTGAGGCGAACGTCGCGCGGCCCCATTCCGGCGGTGTCGATCAGCACCAGTTTCTTCGACTTGAGCCTCTGGAGCACGCGCGCCAGCTCCTTGCCGTTGTTCGCCGTGTACATCGGGGCGCCGAGAATGCGCGCATACGTGGCCAACTGCTCGCGCGCGCCGATGCGGAGGGCATCGGTGCTCACCAGCGCGAGATCCCGGCTGCCGTGCCGCATGCTCCAGCGCGCCGCCAACTTGGCGATGGTGGTGGTTTTGCCGGCTCCGGTGGGTCCCACCAACGCGATCACGCCGCCATTGACCGGGCTCAGCTTGTCCACCACCTTCAGGTCCCTGACCAGCAGCGCCAGATGGATGTTCGCCGCATTTTTCATGGTCGTGCGCCGCGGCGCGCGCGACGCGAGCGAGAGGGCAATGTCCGGCGCTATGTCCATGGCCGTCAGCTGTTCGAGCACGCGCGCCTGCAAGGGCTCGCGCAGGCGCTTGTCGTTCCACGACATGTGCTTGAGCTCACCCTGCAGCAACTCGCGCAAGTCCTGGATCTCCGCCCGTACCGCGAGGTAGCCGTCATGCGGCGGCGTCGCCTCTTTGCGTTTCGCCGGGGCCGCGGCGGCCCGCACGGTGGCGACCGGCGCCGATGCACGCGTGGCCGCGGCGGCCTTGGGCGCGATGACGGCGGCGCTCGCCGGCGGCGGCGCGGCGGCCGCAATCAGCGCGATTCGTGGCTCGGGCTGCGGGGCGGCCGGTTTGACCGTCATCTCGGGCTGCGGGGCCGCCGGCGCGCGCCGCTGCGTCGCACCGACGAACAGCGCCTCGTCGTAGTCGACCGCGGCGATGACTTCTATGCCTTCCTCGACCCGGCGGCTCGACAATATCACCGCGTCCGGGCCTTGCTCGGCGCGCACCTGTGCGAGCGCCGCACGCATGCTGACGGCCATGTACCGTTTGATCTTCATATAGAGCCTCCGTGAATCAAGCTATGCCTTCAGCGTCCAACCGCCGCAATCACGCGAATGCGGCGGTTTTCAGGTATCTCGTTGTAAGCCAGCACCGAGAGCGACGGCGTGGAATAGCGCATCAGGCGCGCCACCCAGGGCCGGATCTTCGGCGCGACCAACAGCACCGCGGGCTCGCCGGCGGCCTCTTGGCGGCGCGTGCGATCGGCGAGCGCCGTCTGGATGCGATCGGCGAGGCCGGGCTCGAACCCGGGCGCGCCTTCGCTGCCGCCGCCCGCCATGGAATCCTGCAGCACCTGCTCGAGGGCCGGATCCAGCGTGATGACGGGGAGTTCTTCGCGAAGGCCGCCGATGCTCTGCACGATGCTGCGGCCGAGCGCGACGCGAACCGCGGCGACCAGCACCATCGGGTCCTGGGTCTTCGGCGCGAGTTCCGCCAGCGTCTCGCACACCGTGCGCAGGTTGCGCACCGCGACCCGCTCCTGCAGCAGCTGCTGCAGCACTTTGACCACGACGCTCATCGGCAGCAGTTTCGGCACCAAGTCCTCGATCAATTTGGGCGCGGTCTTCGCCAGCCGGTTGAGCAGCTGCTGCACCTCCTCATGGCCCAACAGTTCGTGCGCATGCGATTGCAGCAGATGACTCAGGTGGGTGGCGATCACGCTGCTCGCGTCGACCACGGTGAAACCCTGTGCCTGAGCCTGTTCGCGCCGCGATTTCTCGATCCAAACGGCATCCAGGCCGAAGGCCGGATCCTTGGTGACCGAGCCGGGCAGGGTGCCGGAGACCTGCCCGGGGTTGATCGCCAGCTCGCGGTCCGGGAACACCTCGGACTCGCCCACCGGCGCGCCGAGAATCGTGATGCGGTAGGAATTCGGGCCGAGGTCGAGATTGTCGCGGATGTGCACGGCCTGCACGAGGAAACCGAGCTCCTCCGACAATTTCTTGCGCACGCCTTTGATGCGCCCCATCAGTTCGCCGCCTTGATTGCGGTCGACCAGGGGAATCAATCGATAGCCGACCTCGAGGCCGATCAAGTCGACGGGTTCGACGTCGTCCCAGGACAGTTCGCGCTGTTCCAGCGGAGTGGCGGGCGGGGTCGCGGGCTTGGCCGCGGCCGAGCGCTTCTCCGAGGCACGTTGCTTGCCGAGGAAATACGCGCCCACGCCGCACCCGGCGGCCATTGCCAGGAACACCACGTTCGGCATGCCCGGAATGATTCCGAGCAGCGCCAATATTCCGCCCGTCACGCCGAGCGCGCGCGGCTGCCCGAGGACCTGCGACATGATTTGCTGGCTCATGTCGTGCGACCGTGAAACGCGGGTGACCAGGATCGCCACCGCCACCGAGAGCAGCAGCGCGGGAATTTGCGCCACCAAGCCGTCGCCGATGGTGAGCAGGGCGTACGTACGGGCCGCGTCCGCCAGCGACATGCCGTGCTGGGCGGCGCCGATGATGGTGCCGCCGAACAGATTGATGAACACTATGAGAATTCCGGCGATGGCGTCGCCGCGCACGAATTTGCTGGCGCCGTCCATCGCGCCGTAGAAGTCCGCCTCTTCACGCACTTCCAGCCGGCGCGTGATGGCCTCGGCCTGCGTGATGATGCCGGCGTTCAGGTCCGCATCGATGGCCATTTGCCGGCCCGGCATGGCGTCCAAGGTGAATCTCGCGCTCACTTCGGAGATGCGCCCGGCACCCTTGGTGATGACCACGAAATTGATGATCACCAGGACGATGAACACCACCATGCCCACCGCGTAATTGCCGCCCACCACGAACTGGCCGAACGCCGCGATCACGTGGCCGGCCGCGTGCGCCCCGGTATGGCCGTTGATCAGCACGATGCGCGTCGATGCCACATTGAGCCCCAGGCGCAGCAACGTGGCTCCCAGCAGCACCGTGGGGAACGTCGCGAATTCGAGCGCCCGGCGCACGTAGATGACCGCGAGCAGGATGATCAGCGACAACGATATGTTGAAGGTGAAGAAAATATCGAGCAGGAACGCCGGCAGCGGCAGCACCATCATGGCGATGACGGCCATCACCAGGACCGGCACGCCCAGGCCGTTGCGGGCGAACTCGCCGAACGTTGCTAGTGCGAGGCGTCCGTTCATGCGTCTGCGTACTCATCGCCGACCTTGGGGTCGGGGCGCACCATGCGCGCCGCGAGGGTCGGGCTCAACGTGCGGAGCCGGAAGATGTAGGAGAGGACCTGCGCGACGGCGACGTACAGGCCCGCCGGAATCTCCTGATTGAGATCCGTCGATTTGTAGAGCGCGCGCGCGAGCTTCGGCGACTCGAACACGGGCACGCGGTGCTCCTCGGCGATGCGGCGGATGTTCGCCGCGACCAGGTCCCGGCCCTTGGCGAGCACGCGCGGTGCGCGCATGTTCTTCGGGTCGTACTGCAATGCCACCGCGAAGTGCGTCGGGTTTACGATCACGACGTCCGCGGCCGGCACCTTGTGCATCATGCGGCGGCGCGCGATCTGCTGCTGCATTTGCCGGATGCGGCTCTTCGTCTCGGGACGCCCGTCGGACTCCTTGGCCTCGTCGCGCAGCTCCTGGCGCGTCATGCGCAGCGCGCGCTTGAACTGGAACAGCTGCAGCGGAACGTCGACCAGCGCGATGAGCGCGAGCGACGCGCTCAGCCAGACGAACGCCCAACCGACCAGATGAGCGCCGCGGGTTATGGCGGCCTGGGGCGACATGTGCCCGAGCGACATGACGTCGCCGAACATGTAGGACACGACCCCCGAGCACACCGCACCGATGACCACGCATTTCAACAGCGCCTTGCCGAGCTCGGTGAGGCCGCGGAAGCCGAACAGCCGCCCCAGGCCGGCGAGCGGGCTCATCCGCGTGAAGTCGGGCACCATGGCCGCGGGGCTGAAGTTCCAGCCCCCGAGCACCAGCGAGGCCATCAGCACCAAACCGATCAGGACGCCGAATATCGGCAGCACGGTCAGCATCGCGCGCAGCACCGCGTCGCCGAATGCCGTCATCATCGAGTGGGGGTCGCGCAGCACCTCCGGATCGAATCCGAGCGACTGGCGCATGATGCCCGACAGGCAGCTGGCCAGCCCTCCGCCGATGGCGACCAGCGTCGCGCTGCCGCCGATCATCGTCGCGAAATTCGTCAGTTCCCGGGAACGGGGCACCTGGCCGCGTTCGCGCGCCTGCTCCAGGCGGCGTGGCGATGGTTCTTCGGTGCGTTCGCCGCCCTGTTCGGACTCGGCCATCAGGGTGCTCCCGCCAGGTGCGCGCCGGTCAGGTCGCCGACGGCGCGGAGCGCGTGCTCGAGCACGCCCGAAATGCCGACCATGATGCCGTCGAGGCCCACCATGAGCACGAAGAAGCCGCACAACAGGGTGATGGTGAATCCTATGCCGAACAGGTTCAGCTGGGGCGCCGCGCGCGCGACCACGCCCAGGGCCATGTTCACGATGACCAGCGCAATCATCGCCGGCAGCGCGACCAGGAGGCCGGTCTCGAAGATGCGCGCCCCCCAGGTGGCGACGGCCAGCAGAAAATCCTTGTCGACGTTGGCCGCGCCGATCGGCAGGGTCTGAAAGCTGTTGGCCAGCGCTCCCAAGAGCACCAAGTGCCCGTTGATGGCGAGGTAGCTCAAGGTCCCCATGATGGAAACGAGCTGACCGAGAACGGGCACGCTGGCGCCGCGCTGCGGGTCGATCAAGGTGGCGAAGCCGAGCCCCATGCTCATCGAAATGGTCTGGCCGGCGAAGGTGAGCCCGTCGAACGCAAGCTGCATGACCATGCCGATGGCGACCCCGATGAGCAGTTCCTGCGCGGCGGTGAGCATCCCGGGCGCGGAAAAAATCGACAGCGCGGACGGCACCGGCGCGAGCGGCGCCAGCACGAAGGCGAGCGCCAGCGTGAGGACCACCTTGACGCGGCTGGGAATCGCCACTTCGCTCGCGATGGGCGCGGCGAGCACGAAGCCGCCGATGCGCAGGCTCGGCCACCACAGGCGCCCCACCAATCCCGACACGTCGGCTGCGTTGATGATGAGCGGCTGCATGCTGGGTTCAACCGATCACGGCGGGAATGTTGGTGTACAGATCGTGCGTGAAGTCGACCAGCACCCGCAGCATCCACGGACCGACCGCGAACAGCGTGAGCGCGATCAGGATCAGCTTGGGGATGAAGCTCAAGGTCGTCTCGTTGATCTGGGTCGCCGCCTGCAGCATGCCGATCACCAGACCGACGATCAGCGCGACCAACAGCAGCGGCGCCGCCAGCATGCCGGTCACGAGCAGCGTGCTGTGCGCGAGATCCATGACGTTTTGCGGCGTCACTGGTGGAAACTCGCCGCCAGCGTGCCCATCAGCAGCGTCCAGCCGTCGACCACCACGAACAGCATGATCTTGAACGGCAGTGAAACCAGCACGGGCGACAGCATCATCATGCCCATCGACATCAACACGCTCGCCACCACCAGGTCGATGACCAGGAAGGGAATGAACACCATGAAGCCTATTTGAAACGCGGTCTTCAGCTCGCTGGTGATGAAGGTCGGCATCAATACGGCGAGCGGCACGTCCTCGGCGCTCGCGAACTGCGATCTGCCGGAGAGCTTCGTGAACAGCTGCAGATCCGTCTCGCGCGTCTGCGCGAGCATGAATTTCTTCAGGGGCTGCACCGTGCGGTCGATGGCGACCTCGCCCGCAATCTGTCCGTCCAGATAGGGTTTGATGCCGTTCGCATAGGATTGGTCCAGGGTGCTGCTCATGACGAAGAAGGTCATGAACAGCGCGAGGCCCGTGAGCACCTGATTCGAAGGGGTTGTCGCCATGCCGAGCGCCTGGCGCAGAATCGACAGGACGATGATGATGCGGGTGAACGCCGTCATGGCGAGCAGGATCGCCGGCAGCAGCGTCAGCACCGTCATCAATATGAGCACTTGGAACGTCAGCGAATACTGCTGCGCGCCGTCCGCCGCCGTCTTGATCGCGATCGCCGGCAGGGACGCCTGCGCCGACGCCAATCCGATGGGCAGCAGCGCCGACACCGCCAGCGCGCTCAAGCGCCGCCAGGACACGCGCGCGGCGGGCAGGCGGATGGTCACTGTGCCGCTCCGGAGCGCTTCATGAAATCGCGCAGCCGGTCCGCGAACGCCGGCGCGGGGGCCGCGCCTTTCAGGGCAACGGGTGTGGCCAGAGGAGCGAGGTTCACCATGCCGCCCGCGCCGATGCCGACCAGCACCTGGCTGTCGCCGACGCTGAGCAGCACGATCCGGTCGCGGGGACCAACCGCCAATTCGTCGAGCACGGCGATTTCGCCGCGGCCGCGCGGGCCCGCCAGCTTGAAGCGCTTCAAGGCCCAGCTGACCGCGAATATCAAGGCAACGACCGCGATCAGGCTCAACGTGAGCTGCGCGAGGCTGCTGACCGACAGCGGGGATGCGGATTGCGCAACTCCCGTCATTTCGCGTGCTCCATCCTTTCGGTGGCGCTCACCACGTCGGTGAGCCGGATGCCGAATTTGTCGTTGACCACCACCACCTCGCCGCGCGCGATGCGCACGCCGTTCACCAGCACGTCGAGCGGTTCGCCGGCCATGCGGTCGAGTTCGACGATGGCGCCGGGCGCGAGCTGCAGGAGTTCGCGCACCGACATGCTCGCGCGGCCCACTTCGAGCGCAAGCGTGACCGCGACGTCGAGAATCAGGTTGAGGTTGATCTCGTGACTGCCGCCGCCCGCGGCATTCGGCCCGAGATCGTTGAATTGCGCGCGCGCAACGGCCGCGGCTTTGGGATCGGGAACACTCATACAGGACCTCCGGGAAGAATTTTGAGCGAGTTGCGGCCCTGCGAAACGCCGAACCGGCCGCGGTACAGGGGGACCCCCCCCGCCAGCAAAATGGCATGCTGCGGCGTCTCGATCGGGATGATGTCGCCCGGCGCCAGGCGCACGAGTTCGCCCAGGCTGATCTGGGCCTGCGCCAGAATGGCCCGCGTCTCGAGCTGTGCTTCCTGCAATGCCGTCCCGAGCACCGGGCCCCAGGGCTCGTGCTTGCGCATCTGCGTGTTGCCGGTCTCCGAGGCGAGCGCCTCCCGGACGGGCGCCAACAGCGCTTCGGGAACCAGCCAATCGATGCGGCCCGCTTGGGCGCCGAATTCGACGCTGAAGCGCAATGCGAGCATCAGGTCCTGCGGCGCGCCGAGTTGCATCAACCGCGGATTCGTTTCCTGCTTCACGATTTCCAGCTCGAGCGCAGCGACCGGCGCCCAGGCGGCCGCCAATCCCGCCGCAAAGCTGCGCAAGATCATGGCCTGAAAGCGCTGAGCCGCCGGCGCGATCGCCGCTTGGGCGTCGCTGGTGGCCCGCCCGGAACCGCCGAAGAAGCCGTCGAGCAGCGTGAGCAGCAGCGCGGGATCCACGCTGACGAATGCGTTTCCCGGCAGCGGCTTCAAACGCACCACGGCCAGGCTCGCGGGAACCGGCAGGGCGGCCTGCAATTCCGCGGCCCGCGCGGAATCGAGCGCGCTGAACTGCACCGTGGCATCGCGCCCGACCAGCGTCGACAACGCCAGGCTCATTTTTTCGGCGAAGCTTTTGCAAACGATTTCGAGCATCGGCAGCTGGGTGCGGTTGACGCGCTGCGAGGTCAAATCGTAGGGGCGCACATTGCTGCTGGCGTTGCCCTCGAGAAGCGCCGATACCTCTTCCTCGGAAATCGCGCTCGCGTCAGGCGCGGCGGTCTGCTCCGCCGCGGCGGCCTCGGCTGCGGGCATCACTGCACCACGAAGCTGGTGAACAGGATATCGTCGATGTCTTCGCCGCCTTGTTTCTTTTGCACGGCGCGCACTTCGGTCAGCGCTTCCTGCCGCAATTTCTCCTTGCCCTCGCGCGACATCAGCGACTGGTAATCGCGATTGCTCATGAGCAACAGGAGGTTGTTGCGGATCAGGGGGATGTTCTTTTGGACGCTGTCGATCGCCTTCTGATCCTTCGCCATCACGTCCATCGATATCTGCAGGAAGCGCACCGCGGAGCCGTCCTCGAAATTGACGACGAGCGGAGGGTCGATGGGATAGAAGACCGAGGCTTTCACCCCCTCTTCGGCGTGGCCGCCGCCCGGGGCGACGACCGGCACGATGGCGGTGATCTTGCCGTCCTTGTCCAACCTGAAGTCGGGCATCGGATGCAGCTTGGCGTTGAGGCCGCCCCCGAGCACGACGGCGCACAAGGACAGCGCGAAAATGCCCGTCCCGTTCACCAGTTTGCCAACCATCGCGCCCGACTTGTTCGCGGGCGGTGGAGTGGCTTCTCCAGCTTCTTCGGCCATGGTGTCGATTCCTAGCGCGGCGCATCTGCCGCAGCCAAGCATCGAGCAAGTTCCATGCCACGCCCCTCTCGACGATTTTTATCTATGTTTCCAGAGGGTTACGATTTCTCCCCGGCAGCCTCCGGGAGCGTGCTGCCCTTGGGAGCGCCGATAAATTGACGGTTGAGCCGCGTAGCGCAGATGCGGTTGGGCTACCAAATGATGACGCGCTGGTCGGGACCCAGGTACATCTTATCGCCGGGCTTCACACCGAACGCCGCATAGAACCCCGGTTGATTCTCGAGCGGGGCCGTCCCGCGGACCGCCGGCGGCGAATGCGGATCGACCTTGATGCGTTGGATGGCCTCGTTCTCGCGAACCTTGCCCCGCCACACCTGCACCCAGCCGAGGTAGAAGCGCTGCTCCCCCGTGAACCCGTCGATGATCGGCGATGCCCGGCCGGCCAGCGACAATTGATAAGCCTTGTAGGCCAGCGCCAATCCCGAGTTGTCGGCGATGTTCTCGCCGAGCGTCAGCTCGCCGTTGACGTGATAGCCGCTCACGGGCTCGTAGGCGTCGTATTGCGCCACCAACGCCTTGGTTCTGGCGGCGAACTTCTCATGGTCCTGCGGCGTGAACCAATCGCGCAGGTTGCCGTCCGCGTCGTACTGACTGCCCTGATCGTCGAAGCCGTGACTGACCTCGTGACCGATGACGGCCACGATGCCGCCGTAGTTCACCGCATCGTCCGCCCCCGCATCGAAGAACGGCGGCTGCAGGATAGCCGCCGGAAATACGATTTCGTTCATCACGGGGTTGTAGTAGGCGTTGACCGTCTGGGGCGTCATCTGCCACTCGTTGCGGTCGATGGGACGCCCGAGCTTGTCGATATTGCGGCGATATTCGAATTCGCCGGCGCGCACCACGTTGCCCCACAGGTCCTCGCGCGCGATCACGAGCGCGCCGTAGTCGCGCCAGACATTCGGATAGCCGATCTTGGTCACGAGCTTCGTGAGCTTCTCCTGCGCACCTTTCTTCGTCTCCGGGCTCATCCAATCGAGCGTCACGATGTCCTGCCGATAAGCCTCGATGAGGTGCCGCACCAGATCCTCCATGCGCGCCTTGTTCTGCGGGGGAAAGAATCTGGCGACATACAGCCGGCCGATCGCCTCGCCCATCGCCTCATCGATAACCGTCATGCCGCGCTTCCACCGCGGGCGGTTCTGCGGAATGCCGCGCAGGGTGGTGCCGGTGAACGCGAACCGCTCGTCGACGAAGGCCTTCGAGAGATAGGGTGCCGCGGCCGCCAGCTGATGCCATTTGAAATAGCTCCTCCAGACGCCGAGCGGCGTATCCGCGATCAGCTTGTCGAGCCCTTTGAAATAGCTGGGCTGCCTGATGATGACGTAATCGGTCTTGCCGAGAATCCCGCTGCGCTCGAGGTAACTGTGCCAGCCGAAGCCGGGCATCAGTCCGGGCAGCTCCGATAGCGGGACTTTGTTATAGGTCTTTACAGGATCGCGGTTGGCCACGCGCGTCCACTGCAGCTCCGCCATGGCCGTCTCGAGCTTCATGATGGCGGCCGCGCTGCGTCCCGCCTGGCTGTCGCCGGCCATGGCCAGCATCTTTTCCATGTGCGCGAGGTACTGGGCACGCGCGCTCTTGAGCTTGGCGTCGTCCTTGAGGTAATAGTCGCGGTCGGGCATTCCCAGCCCGCTCTGGCTGAGGATGGCCGCATAGTGCGTCGAATCCTTCTGATCCTGGTCGATGTCGATGTCGTACGGCGCGCCCGCGCCGGTTCGATTGAAGCGTGCGATGAGCCCCGGGATGTCGCGCTTGTCGGACACCGCGTCGATTTCCGCAAAGGCAGCTTTGAGCGGCGCGAGACCCAAGGTTTCGAGCCGCGCCTCATCCATGAAGCTGGCGTAAAGATCGGCGATCTTGCGCGCATCCGCGGGGGGCGCGCCGCCCGCGCTGCCATCACCGTTCGGTGCGCTCGGGCCTGCGGCCCCCGGGGCGGTCAGCCCCTCGACCACGATGCGCAACTGTTCCTGGGTCGCGTCATCGATTTGCGTGAATGCCCCGTACACCCCCTTGTCCGCCGGAATCTCGAAGGTATCCAGCCACTTGCCGTTCAGGTGCCGGTACAGATCGTCCTGCGGCCGCACGTGATCGTCGACGTACCGCGTATCCACGCCGGACAGGGCGGCGCGCGGCGCGGCGGCCGGCGGCGCGGAGTCCGGCCCTGCCGGCGGATTACCAGTGGTGGAACAAGCAGCCACAGCCATCATCGTCGCAACGTATCCAACATATCGCAGCATGTAAACCCCTCAAAATTTCAACGAAACACGCAGGCCCGGGCCGGCATCATCCAGAACCAGGCGTGCACCGTGCAACTTGGTGACGGCGGCCACCAAGGATAGTCCCAAGCCGGACCCGGGAAATTTGCGCGCCTCATCCAGGCGAACGCGGCGGCCCAGCACGATCTCGCGCTTATCGGCCGGGATTCCCGGCCCATTGTCCTCGACGACCAGCTCCGGTTCGGTGCTGGGCCCGTGCAGCAGCACGCGAATGTGTCCGCCGTCGGGCGTGAATTTGATCGCATTATCGAGCAAATTGGCGAGCGCCTGCGCCAGCAACTGCCGGCTGCCCTGCACGCGCGCCCCCGGCTCCACCGCGCTTTCGAGGACGATGCCGCGCTCCTCGCCCACCGGCGCATACAGTTCGACCATGCTCGCCACCAATTCCGACAGGTCCACGGGCTCGCGCGCCACGGTGCCGGTCTCGGCGAGTGCGATGCGCAGCAGCGCATCGAGCGTGCTGCGCATGTGGTCGACTTCCGTGGTGACGCGCTCCAGCACGCGCCGCTCGGGCGATCCGGGCGCGAGCTGGGTCATGGCGCCTTCCGCGGTGGACTGCAGCCGGTTGAGGGGCGTTCGCAGATCATGCGCCGCGCTGTCGAGCACGGTGCGCATGCCCAACGTGAGCTGCTCGATCTTGTCCAGCATGCTGTTGATCTCGCGGGCGAGGGTGTTGATCTCGTCCTCGGCGTCGCGCACCGGCAGGCGGCGCGACAAATCGCCGCGCATGATCTGGGTCGCGACCGCCGAAATGGCGCCCGCCTGGGCCAGGATGCGGCGGCCCATCCAAAATCCGCCCCCCAGCCCGAGCAGCAGCGTCATCACCACCGCCGCAATCAGGCCGCGCATCATCAGGTTCTTCACGTCCTGCCGTTCCTGCACGTCGTGGCCGACCAGCATTTGATATTTGCCGGGCAGGGGGAAGCGCTGCGCGCGCATTTCATGCTCGCGCGTCTCGTCGCCGAACGGAACCGAGACCTTGAATTGAATCCACTTGCCTTCGTTGGCGTCGATCCTCGGCCACGCGGGAACATTGCCGGCGACCGGCCGCAATTGCGGGTCCACCATCAGGTAGACGGCGCCGCGCACGTCCTGGTCTTGCGAACGTTGTTCGATGAGCTCGATGAAATCGCTGCGCGACAGCACCAAAACCTGCTCGCGCAGGCCCTGAACCTCGGCCTCGATGAGGTTGTCGGTGCTGCCGTCGACCACCCGCGACACGGCAAAATCGACCGCCCCGAGCAGCGCGGCCGCCCCGCATGCGAACACGATGGAGTAAACGATGGCGATGCGAAACGGCGACGTATCGAGCACGCCCAGGAATCGCTGATCGGGGCTGACCGTGCGTCGTGCGGCGCGCACCAGGAGCCTACTCGTCTTCGCGCAAACTATAACCTGCGCCGCGCACGGTGTGCAGCAGGGGCTTGTCGAAATCTTTGTCGATCGCCTGGCGCAGGCGGCTGATGTGCACGTCGATCACGTTGGTCTGCGGATCGAAGTGATAGTCCCACACGCCTTCGAGCAGCATGGTCCGGGTGACGACCTGGCCGCTGTGACGCATCATGAATTCGAGCAGCTGGAATTCGCGCGCCGTCAACTCGATCTTCTTGCCGTTGCGCGTCACCCGGCGGGTCATGCGATCCAGCTCGAGATCGGCCAGCTTGAGTTTGGTGTTCGCTTCGGCATTGCCCGAGTCGCCGCGCCGCGCCAGCGCATCGATGCGGGCCATGAGTTCCGGCATGTGATACGGCTTGGTGAGGTAGTCGTCCCCGCCCGCGCGCAAACCCGTGATGCGGTCGTCGACGTCGCCCAACGCGCTCAAGATCAGCACCGGCATCTTGCGGCCGGTGGCCCGCAGGGACTGCACCAGGGCGAGTCCATCGAGCTTCGGGAGCATGCGATCGACGATGGCCAGGTCGACGCTCAGGGAAGACGCCATCTGCAGACCCGCGAGGCCGTTGGCGGCGACATCGACCGTGTGACCCACTTCGCGCAACGCCTTGGCCAGATAATCGCGCGCAACCTCATCGTCTTCGACAATCAAGATGTGCATACCGGTATCTTACAGGCGTTGGACCCGTGTTTCTCGTCGCGATAAACTGCAGGGACAGTGGCCCGGGCCGCCCCGATAGGGATATGTGGAGAAATGATGACGTCCGCGAATGGCTCGCAAATCGATTTCCCGCGCATCCACCCGGCGGGATGCGACATATTGATCATCGGCGGCGGACCGGCGGGCTCGAGCGCGGCGATCATGCTCGCCGAGAAGGGGTACCGCGTCGTCGTCCTCGAGAAGGCCCGCCATCCCCGCTTTCACATCGGCGAGTCGCTGCTGCCCGCCAATATGCCTCTTCTGGACAGACTCGGCGTGGCGGAAAAAGTTCGCGCGGTCGGCATGGAGAAGTGGGGCGCGGAATTCATCTCGCACTGGGACGGGCGCTGCCAGGAGTTCCAGTTCGCGAACGCATGGGACAAAACCCTACCCATGGCGTACCAGGTCAGGCGCTCCGAATTCGATGAAATATTGGTAAGGCGCGCCGCCGAGCAGGGCGCCGACGTGGTCGAAGGGTGCCGCGTGCAGGACGTGGAATTTCTGGACGGCGAGCGCGTCCGGGTGCACGCGCTGCATGACGACGGGCGCGCGCAATCCTGGGAAGCCGCGCAGCTGATCGACGCCTCCGGACGGGACACTTTCCTGGGCAACCGCCTCAAGCTCAAGCGGCGCAACAAGAAGCACAATAGCGCGGCCATGTACGGCCACTTCACCGGCGCGCGGCGCGATTGCGGCAAGCGGGCGGGCAACATCTGCATCTATTGGTTCGATCATGGGTGGTTCTGGTTCATTCCCCTGGCGGACGGGACGACCAGTATCGGAGCCGTGGTGTGGCCGCACTATTTGAAGACCCGCGTGGGACCGGTGCGGGAGTTTTTCATGTCGACCATCGCCCAGTGTCCTCCGCTCGCCGAGCGCCTGAGCGGCGCCACGCTGATCTCCGAGGTCGAAGCCACGGGCAACTATTCGTACGCTTGCGAACGCAGCTACGGACGCAACTACCTGATGATTGGCGACGCCTTCGCGTTCATCGATCCGGTGTTCTCCTCGGGCGTGATGTTGGCCATGAACGGCGGCATGGCCGCCGCTGAAACCGTCGACCTCTGCCGCACGGACCCCGGGCGGGCGATGAGCGCCCGTAAACGGTTCGACAGGATCATGCGCCGCGGCCCGAAGCAGTACTCGTGGTTCATCTATCGGGTTACCAACCCCACGATGCGCGAAGTATTCCTGGGCCCGCGCAATGTGCTGCGGATGGAAGAGGCGCTGCTGTCGCTGCTGGCGGGCGATGTGTTCCGCGGCACGCCCATTTGGACGTCGCTGCGCTTGTTCAAGGTGCTGTACTATGCGATCTGCATTGCGCACCTCGGAAGGAGCATCCGCGCGATGCGCAGCCGCGCAGCCAACATCCGCGCCGAGCCCGAACGCTTGACCACCGGCTGATGAGCTCCAAGACGACCGGCCGCCGCCCGGAGGCGCTCATGGCAGCGCTCCTCTGCGTCGCGTGGACCCCGGCCGCCAATCCGAAAGAAGAGCCTCTGCTGGAATACGGGCTGGGGATCGGCGCGGTCGCGTTCGAGGACTATCGCGGCTCGGACACCACGCACGGCTATCCGCTGCCGATTCCCTATCTCGTCTACAACGGCACGTTCCTCAAAGCGGACCGTGACGGAGTTCGCGGCATGCTGTTCAATCAGGACTGGGTCGAACTGAACGTGAGCGGCAATGCCACCTCGCCGGTGCGCAACGACAGCGCCCGCAGCGGCATGCCCGATCTCAAGTCCACGTTGGAAATCGGTCCCTCCCTCGATTTTCACCTGCTGCACAGCGCCGACTCGCACATCAAGTTCGATTTGCGTCTGCCGCTGCGCACCGCGTTTACGGTCGACGCGCCGCCGCAGTCCATCGGCTGGACGTTCAGCCCGCGGCTCGCGCTCGACGTGGCGGAACCCTGGGGTTTTGCCGGCTGGCACGCCGGCGCGCTGGCGGGCCCGCTGTTCGCCGACCGCCGCTACAACGACTACTTCTATTCGGTGGCGCCGGCTTATGCGACGGCGTCGCGCCCCGCCTATCAAGCGCCCGGCGGCTATGCCGGCACCGAAACCGTCACGGCGCTCTCGAAGCGCTTTCCGAAGTACTGGGTGGGAGCCTATCTGCGCTATGACAGCCTGTCGGGCGCTGCGTTCGTGGACAGCCCCCTGGTAAAGCGCGACAGCTACTGGTCCGCGGGATTCGGCATTGCCTGGATCATTCACTCCTCCGCTCAGATGGTTGAAGTCTCCGACTGAGCATGCTTCGCCCACTTCGAACACTGTATGAGTCTTTCGCGCTGTATTCATCCTTGACGCTGCTCGGGCTCATTTGTCTGACCTGGTCAGTGTTCGCGCTGCCGTTGTATTTCGTCCTGCCCCGCCGCCTGGGCACCGCCGTCGGACGGCGCGGCATCATGATCGGCTTCCGCCTCTATGCCTGGTCCTTGTCGGCCACGCGCGCGTACCGCCTGGATTTGAGCGCGATCGACGCGCTCCGAGACGGTCCAGCGGTGGTCCTTGCGCCCAATCATCCCTGCCTGATCGACGCCCTGCTGATCCTCACGCGGCATCCGAATATCGTGTGCGTCATGAAAGCCGAGCTGATGAAGAACGTGTTTCTCGGATCGGGCTCGCGGCTTGCCCGCTATGTGAGAAACGAATCGTCGCGCCAGATGGTCAAGGAGTCCGTGGCGCATCTCAAGGAGGGAGGCGTGCTGCTGCTGTTCCCCGAAGGCACGCGCACCCGGCGGGCGCCGATCAATCCCCTGGTGGCGAGCGCCGGGCTCATCGCCAAGTATGCCGGCGTGCCGGTGCAGACCCTCATCATCGAGACCGACTCGCCTTTCTTGAGCAAGGGATGGCCGTTGTTTCGGCGCCCCAACCTGCCCATCGACTACCGCGTGCGCCTGGGCCGGCGCTTCCCGCCCCCGCCGGACGTGAACGGCTTCACCGCGGAACTCGACGCGTACTACCGCAGCGAGCTGGGCGCTGCGCTGCAATCGCGCTGGTTGCCGCGCGACTAACGCATGCCGGCGCCCTCAACCACCCATCTGGTGCTCATTCCAAGCTACAACCCGGGCCCCAAGGTGTTCGCCGCCGTGGGCGCGGCGCTCGATCAGTGGTCGCCGGTCTGGGTGGTGGTCGACGGCAGTACCGACGGGTCCGCGCTGCGCTTGCAACAAATGGCGGCTGCCCGGCCGGACTTGCGCGTGCTGATTCTGCCGCGCAACGCGGGCAAGGGCGCAGCGGTGTTATACGGCGTCCGCGAGGCCCTGCAAGCGGGATTTACCCATGCCCTGACCATGGATTCTGACGGGCAGCATCCGGTTGAGAGGATCCCCGCGTTCATGCAAGCCTCGCTCGCAGCGCCGGATGCCATGGTGCTCGGCATCCCGGTGTTCGACGCCACCGCCCCGAACCTTCGCGTCAAGGGCCGCAAGGTGTCCAACTGGTGGGCCAATCTCGAGACGCTGTGGTCGGGAATCGGCGACTCCCTGTATGGATTTCGCGTCTATCCGCTGGCTGCGCTCGATGGGGTGATGCGCCGTCAACTCTGGATGCGGCGCTTCGACTTCGACGCCGAGGCGGTGGTGCGGCTGTGCTGGCGGGGCGTTCGTCCCATCAATCTGCCCGCGCCCGTGCGCTACTTTCGTCCGGAAGAAGGCGGCGTGTCGCATTTCCGCTACGGTCGCGACAACGCACTGCTCACCTGGATGCACTGCAGGCTGTTTCTGGGGTTCCTGGCGCGGCTGCCGCTGCTGCTGGGGCGCGCCGCGCGGCGCCATTGACCAGGGTCTAGGGTCTAGGGACCAGGGTCTAGGGACCAGGGTCTAGGGCTTGCGGGCGCAATACTCGGAAAACACGCCCAAGCTCACGACCCGCTCGACGTCGACGAAGCCCGCGTCGCGAATCGATGCCATGATGGCGGCCGGGCTCGCGCAGGCTTCGATGGTGTCCCAGTAATAGCGCATCAGCTTCGGCACGTCGCGATGGCGGGCGATACAGCGCGCCGCCAGGGGGATGATGCCCCGCATGTACATGCGCAGCAGACCTCGCCCCACCCGCCCGGCGGGCGAGGTGATCTCCAAGACGCAGAAGCGGCCGCCCGGCACCAGCACCCGCTTGAATTCGCGAAACGCCACGGACAGGTCGGCAACATGGCGCAGCGCGTAGCCCATCGAGAGGAAATCCACCGTGTCGGCCGCCAGCGGCAGCGCCTCGGCACTCCCCAACAGCAACTGAATCCCGGGGGGAACGATGGCGCGTTCCAGCATTCCCGAGCTCGGGTCCACCCCGGTGACGTGGCCCGCCGTGCCGACCAGCCGGGCCGCCTCTCGGGCCGTCAAGCCCGTTCCCACCCCCACGTCCAGGACCCGCATTCCCGGCACGAGCCCCGCCCGGCGCAGCGCGCGGCGCCGGTACCAGGAGCCCGAACCCAACGCCATGACGCGCTCGACGCGATCGTAATCGCCGGCCGTATCATCGAAGATCCCGCGCACCCAGTCCGGCCTGTCGGCTTCCTGAGCGTAGTAATCCTTGAGCGGTCGGTGGGGCGCTTGCATCATGCCTGCGGAGGATACCTCGTTCAGTCGTGGGTTGCCGGTCGGGCCTACACCTATATAATGATCCCAGACCGGCATCCGATGCCCGCATTACCCTAGAAACCAAATCGAAGCTCAGCCTATGTCCGACAAAGCGTCGCTCATGCAAAAGCCGGCGCCCTTGGCCGATGTCGGTCTACAGCGGGAACTCGCCACGCTGTTCGTGCAGGCGTTGAATTTGGAGGTCGCGCCCGAGGATATCGATCCGAACGCCCCCCTGTACGGCGAAGGCCTGGGTCTCGATTCCATCGATATCCTGGAGGTTGCGCTGCTCGTCTCCAAGCAATACGGCGTGCAACTTCGCGCCGAGGCCCCTGAAAATCAGCAAATCTTCAGGTCGCTCCGGCATTTATCCGAGTTCATCGCGGTACAGAGAACCAAGTGAGCATGCACTGGGCGCGAAGGCTGCAGTGTGCTGCGGCAGCGCTCCTTATCGCGGCCTACGCCGGACTCTCCCATTATAGTAATTCGGTTGCCGGAGCCGGCAATTTGGGCGCCGCGGTGGTTCTGGCGCCGCTCACCGTGGTCGCGGTGATCCTCGCCTGGCGCGCGCTGCCGCGGCGGCTCGCCATGCTGGCGAGCGCAGGCCTCGGCGCACTGGTGTATGGACTCTGGCCCCTATGGAGGCAGAACTACGCCCTGCTCTCCTTCGTGCAGGAGAGCGGCGTGTATGGCCTGCTTGGATTGACCTTCAGCCGCTCGATGCTCCCCGGCCATGTGGCGCTCTGCACGCGCTTGGCGGATCGGGTTCATGGCCCCCTCTCGCCGCTGGAGATCAAGTACACGCGGCGCGTCACGGGTGCGTGGGCCGCCTTGTTCTTCTTGATCTCGGCGCTTTCGATTCTCCTCTACCTGCTGGCGCCCTTGCGGATCTGGTCGATTTACAGCAATTTCTGCGTCCAGCCGCTGGTGGCAGCCATGTTCGTCGCGGAATACCTGCTGCGGCGCTGGGTGCTGCCGCGGCGCCCTCGAGGCGGCCTGCTGGCGACGGTGCGCGTCTACTTCGCCGCCCCCCTATGATCCTGAGCGCCGACACCATCCCGCTGCTTGCGCATGAATCGCCCACCGCGGTCGTCGCCTACCGCGGCGGACAAGCCGTCGAGGCGCGCCAGTTCCTGGCCGACGCCGGGCATCTGGCCGATTGCCTGCCCGCCTCCCGGCACGCGCTGAATGTTTGCTCCGACCGGTACCGATTTGCGGTGGGACTTGCCGCCTGCCTCATGACCGAACGGGTGAGCTTGCTGCCGTCGACCCATACGCCGGAGGTGATCCGGCAGCTCACCGACTTCGCTCCGGATGTTTTTTGCCTGACCGACGAGACGGCCTGCAACATCGATCTGCCCCGGCTGCAGTTTCCGCGGCTTGCGGCCCGCGTCGGCGCGGCCTTCAGCAACCCGCGGATATCGACGGCTCAGCTCGCCGCCATCGTGTTCACGTCGGGCTCCACGGGTACGCCGCTGCCCTACAAAAAGACGTGGGGCAAGCTCGCGCGCTGCGTGCGCGACGGCGCTCCGCGCCTCGGCCTGCTCGACGGCCGAGCCCATACTCTGATCGGCACCGTCCCGGCACAGCACATGTACGGCTTCGAATCGACGGTGCTGCTCGCCCTGCTCTCCGGCAACGCCTTCAGTGCCGAGCGGCCGTTCTATCCGGCGGATATCTGCGCCTCCATCGCGGCGCTGCCGCGCCCGCGGGAACTGGTCACGACGCCCCTGCACTTGCGCGCCTTGTTGGCCGCCGGCATCGCCCTGCCGCCGGTCGATTTGCTGGTGTCAGCCACCGCGCCTTTGTCGCTTGAAGTGGCGCTCGAGGTGGAGGCGGCCTTCCAAACGCGGCTGCTCGAGATCTATGGGTCCACCGAAACGGGTCAGATCGCCACGCGCCGCACCGCCGAATCGCCGACTTGGCGCCTGTGGCCCGATGTGCG
The DNA here is from genome assembly GCA_049510875.1 of Steroidobacteraceae bacterium. Lineage (GTDB taxonomy): Bacteria > Pseudomonadota > Gammaproteobacteria > Steroidobacterales > Steroidobacteraceae > Bog-1198. The sequence continues at coordinate 33,334 of JBEKYO010000005.1, read as the reverse complement.
CTTGTTCGCCCGCGACCAGCAGGTATTCGCCCACGGCGGTCACGTCGAGCAGATGACCCCGATGTGCGATGTGATCGAGATCACCGGCGAGGAGGAATTCCTGCTGCACGGGCGCACCGCCGATCTGGTCAACGTCGCGGGTAAGCGCAGCTCCTTCAGTTATTTGAATGCCCAACTGAACGCCATTCCGGGCGTGGTCGATGGCGCGTTTTTCCTGCGCGATGCGCAGCCCGAAGGCACCGGCGTCGCTCGCCTGGCTGCCGTGGTCGTCGCGCCCACCTTGAACCTCGCGCAGCTGACGGAACAATTGCGGCGGCGCATCGATCCGGCGTTCCTGCCCCGTCCGTTGCTGCTGGTGGATCAGATGCCGCGCAATGCCACCGGCAAAATACCGCTGCAAGCCCTGCAATCGCTGGCCGAGAGCCGGATGCGCGCGAGCGGCTCCCCGTGACCGCAAGCGCAGGCGCGGCGGCACCGGCCATGCGCAGCGAGCTTGCGATTGCGGTCGATCACGCGGCCTACGCCGGGCATTTCCCCGGATTTCCGATTCTCCCGGGCGCCGCGCTGCTGGACGAGGCGCTGCACGAAATCGCACGCAGCCGCAGCCTCGATCTGACGCAGTGGCGGCTCGCCGCGGTGAAATTTTTGGATCCCGTCCGGCCGGGCGACGATTTGACGCTGGAGCACGCAGCCACCGGCGATTCGACCATCCGCTTCGCGATCCGGGCCGCCAGCCGCGCAATCGCATCCGGTATGCTGTCGCATGGCGCCTGATCCGACGCACGTCGCACACGCACCGCGGAAACCGGCCGAATGGGTCGGCGCCCGCGAGCGCGGCAGCGCGGCCCTGCTCAAGCTGATGGCGTTCCTATCGATGCGTCTGGGACGGCGGCTGAGCCGCGTCGCGCTCTACGGTATCGCCGCATATTTCTTTTGGTTCGCTCCGGCGGCGCGCCGCCAGTCGCGCCGCTACCTGCACCGTGCGTTGGGCCGCATGCCGAGTGCACGCGAGCGATTCCGGCATGTCTTGAATTTCGCGACCACGATTCACGATCGCGTGTATCTCATCAACGAGCAATACCATGAGTTCGAGATCACCATCGAAGGCGAATCCCTCATGAAGGCCCAGATGGAGCTGGGTCATGGCGCCTTCCTGATGGGCGCGCACATGGGTAGTTTCGAGGTCATCGGCAGCATCGGCCGCCGCCAGCCCGGAATCCTCGTGTCGATGGCGATGTACGAGGACAACGCCCGCAAGATCAACGCCATTCTGGCCGCCATCAACCCGGAGGCGAAACCCGATATCGTTTCGCTGGGACACATCGACGCGATGCTCAGGATCGCCGAACGGCTCGATCGCGGCGCGTTCGTCGGCATGCTGGGCGACCGTACTCTGGGGGACGAGCCCCGGCATGAGGTGACGATCCTGGGCGAGCGCGCGTACCTGCCCACCGGCCCGATGCGCGCCGCCGCCATTTTGCGCCGTTCGGTCATCTTCATGGTCGGCCTGTACCGCGGCGCAAACCGCTATCACGTGGTGTTCGCACCGGTCGCGGACTTCGCCAACGTCACCACGAAATCGCGCGACGCCGCGGTGCGCGAGGCGGTCGAGCGCTACGCTGCGTTGCTCGACCTGCACTGCCGCCGCGACCCCTTCAATTGGTTCAATTTCTTCGATTTCTGGCGTGCGCCGAACCGTCCCTAGTCCGCCGCGCCCGGCGCTGCGCCTGGCGGGCGCTTGCTGCGCACTGCTGGTCGGCGCGGCGGCCCACGCCGCCGACGATTTGGACGACGTCATGCACGCCCTGGCGGGGCGGCGCCACGGTGAGGTGAGTTTCGTCGAGCAGCAATTCATGTCGCTGCTGAAGAGGCCGCTCGAGTCCTCGGGCGAGCTCATCTACGACGCCCCGGACCGGCTGGAGAAGCGCACGCTCGAGCCGCGTCCCGAAAGCCTGGTGCTGAGCGGCGACGTGTTGACGGTCGAGCGCGGCCATCGCAGCCACGTGCTCGACTTGAAGTCCTACCCGCAGGTGGCACCCTTCATCGAAAGCATCCGCGCGACGCTGGCGGGAGACCGGGCCGCGCTGGAGCGGGTGTTTCGGCTGCAGTATTCGGGCAACTTGGCGCACTGGACGCTCGTGCTCGTGCCGCTCGACCGGGAGATCGCCAAGGCGGTGGCGCAGGTGAGCATCGAGGGCGCGAAGGACGAACTCTCGCAGGTGGAGATTCGACAGGCGGACGGCGACCGATCGCTGATGATCTTGCGCGCTCCCGACGGCCGATGAACGCGCGCCGCGCGCGCATCGTCGCGCCGTGGTTGATCTGCGTCGCAGCGGCCGTCTGGATAGTCGCTCACGCGACCTACGTCACCGACCTGTCGGCCTTCCTGCCGGCAAAGCCGACGCCGCTGCAACAACAGTTGGTCGACCAACTGCGCGACGGTCCCGCCTCGCGCCTCGTTCTGATCGCGCTCGAGGACGGCGACAGCCAAACCCGCGCGCTCCTCTCCAAGGCGCTGGCGCAGCGGCTGCGCAGCGATGCCGCGTTTTCGAACGTGGACAACGGCGAGCCCGTGGCGGGCGGGCGCGATCGTGATTTCTTGTTGCAGCATCGCTATCTCTTGAGCGATGCGGTCAGCGCAGAGCATTTTTCGGCGGCGGGCCTGCGCGCGGCCGCCGGGCAGACCCTCCTGGATCTGGCCTCCTCGGCGGGACTCATGCCGGCGTCGTTGGTGGCCCATGACCCCACCGGCGAGCTGCTGCACCTGCTCGACGACTTGGCCCGGGTGCGCAGTCCGCGAATGCAGGGCGGCGTGTGGGTGTCGGCGGACGGCGCGCGCACGTTGCTGGTCGCGCAAACTGACGCCGCGGGATCCGACACGGACGCGCAGGAGCAAGATCTGCGCGCCATCGGCGCGGCCTTTCGCGCCGGCGTGGCCGCGGCGGGCCCGGCCGCGTCGGCGGTGCGGCTGCGCATGAGCGGCCCGGGCGTTTTCGCCGTGGACGCACGCGCCAAGATCAAGCGGGCGGCGACGCGCCTGTCCATCGTGAGCAGCCTGCTGGTCATCGGCGTATTGCTGACGGTTTATCGATCGAGCACCGCCTTGATCCTGGGACTGCTGCCGGTGGCCACCGGCGCGTTGTGCGGCATTGCCGCCGTCGCCCTCGGCTTCGGCGCCGTGCATGGCGTCACACTCGGCTTCGGGATCACCTTGATCGGCGAGTCGGTGGATTATTCCATCTATTTTTTCATTCAATCGGCGCGCGAGCGCGCGCCGGACCGCGCCCCCGGCTCGTGGCAGCGGCTGCTCTGGCCCACCATCCGGCTCGGCATGCTGACGTCCGTTTGCGGCTTCGCGTCGCTGCTTCCCTCCGGCTTCCCCGGACTTGCCCAGCTTGGCCTCTACTCCATCAGCGGCCTGATCGCGGCAGCCCTGGTGACGCGGTTCGTGCTGCCGGTGCTGCTCCCCGCCGGATTGAAGATTCGCGACCTCACGCCGTTGGGGACGTGGATCGGCCGGCGCCGCGATTCCCTGCGGCGTTTCGGCAGCGCCCGCGCCGCCGGCGCGGCGTGCCTGCTCGCGATCATCGCGCTGTCGGTGCTGTATCGGCATCACGCAACCCTGTGGAATCGCGAGCTGTCCGCCCTGAGTCCCGTATCCGCGCAGGATCAACGATTGGACGCAACGCTTCGGTCCGACCTCGGCGCCGCCGATGTGCTCGACCTCGTCATCGTGGAGGGGCGGAGCCTTGAGTCCGCCCTCGAAGGCGCCGAGCGCGCCCGGGCACCGCTGCAGAGCCTGGTCGACGCCGGGGCCATCGGCGCATTCGACAGTCCGGCCGATTACCTGCCGAGCCTCGCCACCCAGCAACAGCGCCGCGCCGCGCTTCCCGAGCGGCCGGCGCTGCACGACAACCTGCGTGCCGCCGCGGCCGACCTCGATCTTGACGCCGCTCAGCTCACGCCCTTCCTCGATGACGTCGAGGCCGCGCGGCGCGGCGCGCTCGTGACCGCCGACGACCTGCGCGGCACCTCGCTCGCTGCCGGGTTCGGCGCCTTGATCCTGCACCGGTCCGGCCATTGGAGCGCGCTGCTGCCCCTGCACGCCGCGAACGGCGCCGCCGCGCCCGATGTCGACGCCGGCCGTGTCGAGGCGGCGCTCGCCGCAGCCCATGTGCAGGGCGCCCAGGTGCTCGACATGAAAGCGCAGGCCGATGCGCTCTACGCAAGCTACCTGCGCGAAGCGATCCGCCTGTCGCTGTGCGGGTTCGCGCTGATTTTCCTGCTGCTGCTGGCCGCGCTGCGCTCGCCGTTGCGGGTGGTGCGAGTGCTGGCGCCGCTGGCGCTCGCGGTCCTCGCCGTGGCGGCCGGGCTCGCCGCCGCCGGACAACGGCTCACCATTTTGCATCTGGTGGGCATGCTGCTCATCGTTGCCGTCGGCTCGAACTACGCGCTGTTCTTCGACGATGAGGGCGCCAAGCAGCGCGGCCCCAGCGCGCCGCTGACGCTCGCCTCGCTCGGCATCGCGAACCTGAGCACGGTGATGGCCTTCGGACTGCTCGCGTTCTCGCAGGTGCCGGTGCTGACGGCCCTGGGTGAGACCGTGGCGCCGGGCGCGCTGCTCGCCCTGGTGTTCTCCGCGCTGCTGACGTCGCCCGCGCGGACTCGCGCCGCGCCGCGGGGTGCCGCCGATGCGTAGCGTGGCGAGGCCGGCCGCTGCGGGGACCACGGCGCCGACTCGCATCGTGTGCCTGTCCGGCGCCTTCCAGGTCGCGGAGGACTTTATTGCGGCCGGATTCGATGCGCGGGTCCGCGAGCGCGCACTGCCCATCGATTTGTGCTTCGTCGACCCCGAGTTGCAGCATCTCGGCGACCGGCGCTTTCGAGAACAGCTGAAGCATGACATCCTGGCGCCGGCGCGAGCGCTGGGATGCGAACGCCTGTGGCTGGCCGGAATTTCACTCGGTGGATTCATGGCATTGGACTACGCCGCCTCGCACCCCGGCGAACTCGATGGTCTGTGCGTGCTGGCGCCCTATCTTGGCAACCGCATGCTGACCGGCGAGATCGGCCGCGCGCCGGCTCTCGACGCTTGGGTTCCGGGCGATCTTGCGGAATCCGATGAAGAACGCCGAATATGGGGCTTCATCCAGGCGCAGGGTGCTGGATCGCGGCCGGTGTACTTGGGGTATGGACGCGAGGATCGATTTGCGCCAGCGCATCGATTGATGGCGCAAGCCCTGCCGTCGAGCGCCGTTGACGTCGTGCCTGGAGGCCACGACTGGCGCACCTGGACGATACTATGGGAGAACTTTTTGGACTCGACGTTCACATGACACGGCGCGGCCCCGGGTACCGGCGCCTGCTGTCCTCGCCGGCGCTATCGGCGTCCGCCGCCATCCACGTGGGCGCTGCGGCCGCGGCGCTGATTGACCCGGGGGCCTGGCCCTGGTCGGTGGGCGCGGTGGTGGCGAACCACGCCGCGCTGACCGCCGCGGGCCTGTGGCCGAGAAGCCAGCTGTTGGGCCCGAATTGGATTCGCCTGCCTGAGGCGAGCGGCGCACGCGGCGAAGTCGCCGTCACCATCGACGACGGACCTGATCCCTCGGTGACCCCGCGCGTACTCGCGCTACTCGCGCAGCACCGTGCGCTGGCGACATTCTTCTGCGTGGGGGAACGCGTGGAGCGCTACGCGGACCTCGCGCAGGAGATCGCGCGCTGCGGCCACGCCATCGAAAATCACAGCCAACGGCATCGGCATAATTTTTCATTGCTGGGGCCCGCCGGCATGCGCGCCGAGATCGCCGGGGCTCAGGACAGCATTGCGCGGGTCACCGGCAACCAACCATGGTTCTTCCGCGCCCCCGCCGGACTGCGCAATCCGTTCCTCGACCCGGTGCTCGAGAGCCTGCAGCTGCGCCTCGCGAGCTGGACGCGGCGCGGCTTCGATACCGTCAACCGCAATGCCGACTCCGTCTACCGGCGCTTGACGAAGGGGCTGTGCGGCGGCGATATCGTGCTCCTGCACGACGGCCACGCGGCGCTCGGCCCCGAGGGGCGGCCGGTGGTGCTCGACGTGCTGCCGCGGCTGCTCGACGCCATCAGCGCGCACCAGCTGAGCGCGGTGACGCTGCGCGGGGCGATGCGGCGATGAGGCCCGTGCTGCTCGCAAGCTACACCGCCAGCAGTTGCATCGGACTCGGGCTCGAGGAGACGTTCGATTCGCTGCTGGCGAAGCGCAGCGGGCTCACGAGGTGCGAATTCGAGACCGTCGACATCGACACCCACATCGGCGAAGTCCCCGGGGTCGATGCCGTGCGGCTGCCGCGGGAATTGGCCCGTTTCGATTGCCGCAACAATCGGCTGGCGGAACTCGCGCTGGGACAGGACGGCTTCCTGGAAGCGATGCGGCGCGCGGCGAGCCGCTGGGACCGCAAACGCATCGGAGTCTTCATCGGCACCAGCACCGCCGGCATTCTTCAGACCGAACTTGCATACCGCGAGCGCGATCGGGTCACCGGAGCGCTGCCTGCGAGCTTCGAATACAGCGGCACGCACAATTCGTTCTCGGCCGCCGATTACCTGCGGCAACGGCTGCGGCTGGAGGGGCCTGCCGTGGCGGTGTCCTGCGCATGCGCCTCCAGCGCCAAGGTGTTCGGTTCGGCGCGGCGCATGCTCGAAGCGGGGCTCATCGACGCCGCGCTGGTCGGTGGCGTCGACTCGCTGTGCCTGACGACGTTGTACGGATTTCACTCACTGCAGTTGTCGTCAGCCCTGCCGTGCCGCCCGTTCGATGTGGCGCGCGACGGCATTTCCATCGGCGAGGCTGCCGCCTTTGCATTGTTGGAACGCCCGCCCAAGGACTTGGACGGCGACGCCGTGCTGCTGCTCGGCGTGGGCGAATCGAGCGATGCGTACCACATGTCCGCCCCGCATCCGGAGGGACACGGCGCGCGGCGCGCCATGCATGCTGCGCTGCTCGCCGCGAACTTGGATGCAAGCGCGATCGACTACATCAATCTGCACGGCACCGCGACCCCGAGCAACGACCGATCCGAAAGCCAGGCGGTGACCAGCGTCTTCGGCCCCACCACGCCGAGCAGTTCGACCAAGGGCGCGACCGGCCACACCTTGGGCGCCGCGGGCGCGCTCGAGGCGGTCATCTGCGCCCTCGCCTTGCGCAGGGGGCTCATGCCGGGCGGCGTTCACACCGCGCAGGTGGATCCCACGTTGACCGCGCACTACATACGGGAGAACCGGCGCGCGCCCGTGGCGCACGTGTTGAGCAATTCATTCGGTTTCGGCGGGACGAATTGCAGCCTGATTCTCGGCCGGCCCGCATGAAGCTCGCGGCGTATCTCGGCGGCATCGGCGTGCTCGGACCCGGCCTTGCCGATTGGCCGCAGGCCGCCTGCGTGCTGTCGGGCGCGGCCGCCTATTCGCCCGCACCGACGCTGCTGCCCACCCCGGCACTGCTGCCTCCGGCCGAGCGCCGGCGCACCGGCCGCGTGGTCAAACTCGCGCTCGCCGTCGCCCTCGAGGCGACGGGGCGCGCGAACATCAACCCCGCGGACTTGGTGAGCGTGTTTGCGTCCTCCGGCGGCGACGGCCACAATTGCCACGAACTGTGCCAGGCGCTCAGCCTGCAGCATCGCGAGGTCTCGCCGACAAGATTCTCCAATTCCGTGCACAATGCCGCGGCCGGATACTGGAGCATCGCCACCGGCGCGAAGCTCGAATCCAACGTGCTGTGCGCGTACGACGCGAGTTTCGGGGCGGGTCTGCTCGAAGCCATGACGCAAGTCGCGGTGGACGGCAAATCGCTGTTGTTGGTCGCCTATGATACGGAATATCCGGAGCCGATCCATGCCAAACGCCCGCTCCCCGATGCCTTCGGCGTCGCGATGGTGCTGACGCCGCGGAAGAGCCCGGGTTCGCTCGCGCTCATCGAGGTGACGCTCGGTTCCGAGCCCGTGGACGCCATGCCGAATTCGCCGCTCGAGTCGCTGCGCCGGGCGATTCCCGCCGCCCGCTGCCTGCCGTTGCTGCGGCGGTTGGCGCGACGCGACGCCGGATCGACGGTGCTCGACTACTTGGACGCCTTGCATCTCGTGACGAATCTCGCGCCATGCGAGGAGCCTGTTTGAGCACTCCCCCATGCTAGACCGCGCGTGGATCGAGCGGCACATTCCGCACCACGGCGCCATGTGCCTGCTCGACGAAGTCCTCGCCTGGGACGCGGACCGCATCAGCTGTTTGAGCCGCAGCCATCGCGCGCCCGGCAATCCGCTGCGCGCTCGCGGACGGCTGGGTGTCGCGTGCGGTATAGAATACGCCGCGCAGGCCATGGCGGTGCATGGTGCGCTCGCGGCCGGGGCGCCGGGCGCGGGTCCGCCGGCCGCGGGGTTCCTTGCCGCGCTGCGCGGCGTCGAGTTTCATGTGCTGCGGCTCGACGATGTGGCAGCGGATTTGATCTGCGACGCCGTGCGGGTCGCGGGCGACCGCGGCACCGCTCTCTACGAATTCGAATTGCGGTCCGCGGCGGCGCCGCTGCTCACGGGCCGCGCCACGGTAGTGCTAGACCCCAGGGGACGAATCCATCCATGAGCGAAACGGCGAAGCGGGCTTTGGTCACGGGTGGCAGCGGCGGCATCGGCGCGGCCATCTGCAGAGCGCTGGGCGCGGCCGGACATTTCGTGTACGTGCACGCGAATCGGGGCAGGGCCGCGGCCGACGCGGTGGTCGGCGAAATCATCGGCGCCGGCGGTGCCGCCGAGGCGGTTCGGTTCGACGTGACCGACAGCGCCGGCACGCGCGCCGCGCTCGAGACGCTGCTCGACAAGGCGCCCGTGCAAATCCTGGTCAATAACGCCGGCATCCACGACGATGCGGCGTTTCCCGGCATGAGTTCCGAGCAGTGGCATCGGGTCATCGACGTTTCGATCGACGGGTTCTACAACGTGACCCAACCGCTGATGCTGCCGATGATCCGCACGCGCTGGGGGCGCATCATCAGCATCTCGTCGGTGACAGCGTTGTCCGGCAATCGCGGACAGGTCAACTACGCCGCGGCGAAGGGCGCGCTCAACGCCGCGACGAGGGCACTCGCCCTCGAGGTCGCCAGCCGCGGCATCACCGTGAACGCGGTGGCTCCCGGCATCATCGCGACGGCCATGAGCGCTCCTCTGTTCGACGCGGCAACCGTCGCCGAGCTGGTTCCCATGAAGCGCGCCGGAACCCCCGCGGAGGTTGCAAGCCTGGTGGGCTATCTCGCCTCCGAGGCAGCCGGTTACATCACGGGGCAGGTGATTTCCATCAACGGCGGAATGACCTGAATTGAACTCATCCGTCCTTGCCTCGGCCGCAAGCTCCCACAAGACCGAGATCCTGCTGTTCTTTACGCTGCTCGAACTGTCCATCATCGTGCTCGCCGGCCGGATCGGCGGCGGGCTCGCCGCGCTATGCGGCCAGTCGGCGGCCGTCGGCGAAATCATCATCGGCATCCTTCTCGGACCTTCGCTGTTCGGCTGGATCGCGCCGCGCGCATTCGACTTCGTGTTTCATTCCGCGTCGCCGGAGCCGCTGCTCGTGTTGTCGCAACTTGGCCTGGTGTTGCTGATGTTTCAAATCGGGCTGGAATTCGATTTCGCGCACCTGACGGAGCGCGCCAACCGCGCGGCCGTGCTGCGCGTATCCATCGCCTGCATGGCCGTGCCGTTCGCGAGCGGCTTCGTGCTCGGATTTTTCATGGCCCCCGGCTTGGGTCTCGGCGCCCCCCGCATCGACACCGCGCTGTTCGTCGCGACCGCATTCTCGATCACCGCGCTGCCGATCCTGGGACGCATCATGATCGAGTTCAATCTGACGCGCACCCGTCTCGGCACGATCGCCATCAGTTCCGCCGCCGTCAACGATGTCCTGGGCTGGCTGCTGCTCGCCGTGGTCACGGCGCTGACGGCCAGCAACTTCGTCGGGGGTGAATTGGCGCTGCGGGTGGCGCTGGTCGCGGCCTTCGGACTCGCAAGCGGCAAGATCGTAAGGCCGCTGCTCAAGCGGGCGATTCGCCGCTCGAATCCCCGCGCCGGGAAGATGAGCGGAAATCTTCTCGGCGGCCTGCTGGTGGTCATATTCGCCGCCGCCATGGCCACTTATGAAATCGGCATTTTCGCGATATTCGGCGGCTTCATGATGGGAGTCATTCTGTTCGACGAGCCGGAACTGGTGGGGGCGTGGCGCGAGCGCGTGGGGGGCTTCGTCACCGTGTTCTTTCTGCCGATATTCTTCACCTACACCGGTCTGCGCACCTCGATCGGCGGGCTCGACGCGATGAGCGACTGGGGTTGGTGCCTCGCCATCGTCGCCGCCGCCACGATCAGCAAGTGGGCGAGTGCGTATGTGGCGGCGCGCCTCTCCGGCTTCGACCACGCGGAATCGGCGATGATGGGATTCATGATGAATACGCGGGCGCTGATGGAGCTCATCGTCGTCAACGTGGGATTGGACTTAGGCGTCATCTCGCAGAAAATGTTCACCATGCTGGTCATCATGGCCGTATTCAGCACGGTGATCACGGCCCCGGCATTGCGCCACTTCCTGTCTCGAAGCGGGCGAAAGTGACTAGTCGCTACGCATAGGCATCGAGGACGCCGAGCGAGCCGCGAGGGGCGGCAGCGGCGGTCGACGACACCGCGGGCGTCGCCGCGGCGCCCCGCTCGCTGGACGACGCCAGCTCGTAGGGCGGCGTATAGGCCGAGCGATCCTGAAAGGAGCGCTGCGAAATATCGACGCTCACCTGGCCGAAGCCTTGGGCGCCCAACATGTCGCGCAGCTGCGATGAACTCGACTGCAGCGCGTCGCGCGTCACGGCGCTATGCGTGCTCATCGACACCTGCGCATGGTCGCCCTGCACCAGGATGTTCAACTCGATGGGACCCAGCTGCGGTGGATTCACCTGCAGTTTGGCGCTGTTGACGCCGCTGTTGACCATCCACGAGACGCGGTCCGACAGGCCCTGCGCGAACTCGTCACTGTCGACGCTGGCATGCACTTGCAAGGTGGGCGCGGGGGCGGTGTCTGCGGCCGCGCTGACGGGTGAATTCACGCTGATCTGGGATAAGCCGGCCGCGGCGTCCGCGCTGGCGTTGGTGCCGGCGCCGATGGCGGATTCCAGGGAGGAGTCGGCGCCGGGGTGCGGATGTTTGTCGATGTTCGCGGCCAGCGACAGCGCCGCAGCGTTCGCGGCGCCCAGCACACTGGCCACGGTCTGGGCTTGCGACGTGCCCGCGGACGAGGAGCCGGAAGCACCGGATACACCGTTCATGGCGGATGCCGCGAGGTCTGAGGCGGAGTCGGACGAATCCGAATCCCCGTCCTCGGCGGCGGCGGCGGAGCTGCTGGCCTTCGATTCCGCCGCGCCTGCGGCGCTGGCCGCTCCGGCCGCCGACGCCACGGTTGAGGCGTCGGAGGCCTGCTGGGCCGAGGTCGTTGCGGAGGCGGAGGCCGATGCCGCCGCCGCGCTCGACCGCGCCGAGATGCTGTCGGCACTGCCGGGAGCATCGCCCTGGGTCGCGACCGACGCGGCGGCGGGGCGCGGCGCTTCGCGATCGATGCCTTTCGCGAGTGGACGTGACCCGGCGCTGGTTGCCTTGGCAGCGAGGTCCTCGGCCGTGCTGGCCGTGGTGGCCGCTGTCGCCGCCGAAGCCGCGGTGCTCGCCGCCGCGGCTGTGGTCGCCGAAGCCGCTGCGGTCGTCGTAGCGGCGGCGGTCGTCGTAGCGGCGGCGGTCGCTGCAGCCGCCGTGGCGGCCGTAGCGGCCGTGCTCGCCGCGGCTTGTCCGGCACTGGCGGTGCCGGCCGAGGGCAGCCCGAGCGCCGCGCTGAACGCGGACGAGGAGGCGGCGCGGCCGGCGGCCGTGTCGGCCGCTCCCGTGCCCGCCGCCGCCGCCGCCGCGGCCGCTTCCAGGCTGCTCGACGTTGAGCTGGAACCCGACACGGGCGAGTCCGATGCCGCGTCCTCCCCCTCGGCGTCAGCAGCGGCGGCGGCCTGGGCCGCCGCGACCGCATTCGGCGTCAGCGCCAGGGCGGCCGTCTGCGGCGAGGCCGCGGACTCCGCCGGCGAGTGGTTGCCGGTCGGCGGCAACGCGCTGCCGGAGGGCTCCGCTTGCGACGCCTTGGCGGAGCCGGACTTGCGCGCAGGCTTGGCGCCCGCGTCATGCATGACCCCGGCGAAGCTCGCCCCGCTCGTGCTCCCCTTGGTGGAATCGGCCGCCGTGGAGCTGCTCGCTGTGGATGGACTCGCCGTAAGGTGAGCGGACACTTGGATGATGGGCGTTGCGTTCATACCGATTGCGTTGCAATGCGCGTGCCAGGCGCACCTCGGCAGGCCCAGGAGGCATGGCGCTTATTTAAGCTGCATAGCCTCGACTGTTCGGTGGTTCAAGCCCAGGAAAAAGATTAGGTAACATTCTGCGACCCTTGTACTCCGCCAGGGTCGCAGAATGTTACCTATCTTTTTCCTGGGCAATTTCAACGACGAACTGAACGGGATTAGGCACAATCGCACAAGTAAATGCCATTACACCTGGCGGCGCGGCGTCGCGCCCGGCCGCTGGCGAACGGCCGCGATGTCCACGCTGTCGGTGCCCGGGTCGAAGAGAATTTGCGCTTCGCCGCGCTCAAGCTGACGCATCACCCGCGAGACCTTTTGATCGAGCGGGATTTCAGTCTCGCCGTAATCGGTTCCCTCGCGCAGCACGAACGACTCGACCACGGCCCGCAGCACATCGGCCGCGAGCTCGGTATGCGGGACCACGACGGGTTCGCTCTCTTTCGGTTCCATCCAAACAGCCTCTGCCGCGCTCGGGCGATGCTGGATGATATACCTACGTATTGCCCGCGTCGGCTCGGGCCAGCGAGATGCGCATGGCGGCGTCATCGCCCTCACGCTGTTCGCGCTGGTCGGCCACGTGCTGCTCCTGTTTGCGAAACCGGTCGATCGCCCGGTCCAACGCCTCGGCCTCGATGCGCTTTTCGCTCCACTGCGAGCGCCGCCGTTCGTAGTCGGCCCGCGCGCTGTCGAGCTTGGTCAGATGCTGGCGCAGCGCCTCGCCCAGGCGGTCGAGAAAGGAGCGGTAGTTCTGCAGCTTCACGGCGTCGATGGAACCGCCGTTCGCGGTCGCCGTGCCCAGGTACTCATCGCGATAGGCCGTCAACTGCGCGAGCTGGCGCTCGAGGTCCGCCACGCGGCGGGCGGCCTCCCCCATCGTTTTGCTCAATTCCTGGGCGGAGGAGGCGGCGATTTCCTGGATGGGTTCGAATCGTTTGGATCTCGTCATGCGAGACACTATCGAACTGTTGCGGGAGCAGGCGCCGAGAACTGCGTCACGAGTTGGCGCAGATCCTGGCAACTACGTTCGATCCCCAGCGGTTGGTACATATCCTGGCGCAGGAAATCCAGCATCTTGGGCCACTGTTCGACCGCCAGGTCGACGCGCGGATCGGATCCGCGCCGGTACGCGCCCACCGTGATGAGATCCCGATTCTGTTGGTAGGTGGAATACACCTGCTTGAACCGGTTGGCCAGATCCTGTTGTTCGCGCGTCGCAATCTGATGCATGGCGCGGCTGATGGATGCTTCGATGTCGATGGCCGGATACAAACCGCTTTCCGCCAGCCGCCTCGACAGGACGATGTGGCCGTCGAGAATGGCGCGCGCCGCATCGGCGATCGGATCGTTCTGGTCGTCGCCCTCGGCAAGCACGGTATAAAACGCCGTGATCGAGCCGACGCCGCGGTCGCTGTTTCCGGCCCGCTCGACCAGCTGCGGGAGCCGCGCAAAAACCGACGGGGGATAGCCCTTGGTTGCGGGCGGTTCGCCGATCGCAAGCGCGATTTCGCGCTGCGCCTGGGCGAAGCGCGTCAGCGAATCGAGCAGCAGCAGCACCTTGAGGCCGCGGTCGCGGAAATACTCCGCGATCGCCGTGGCCAGCCACGCCCCGTGCAGCCGCATCAGCGGCGGATTGTCGGCCGGAGTCGCGACTACCACGGCGCGGCGCATGCCGTCGGGTCCCAGCGTGTTGGTGACGAAGTCCTGGACCTCGCGGCCGCGTTCGCCGATCAGTCCGACGACGGTCACGTCGGCTTTGGTGTAGCGGGTCATCATGCCGAGCAGAACGGACTTTCCCACGCCGGATCCTGCGAACAAGCCGATGCGCTGCCCGCCGCCCACCGTGAGCAACGAGTTGATCGAGCGCACCCCCACGTCGAGCGGATCGCGAATGGCACGGCGCATGAGGGGATTCATGGGCTCGCCCACCAGCGAGACCCGCTCGGTGCAGCGCAAATCGCCCAGGCCGTCGAGCGGCCGGCCCGCCCCATCGAGAACCCGCCCGAGCAGTGCATCGCCGACCGCGATTTCGCTGACGCTGTTGATGGGTATGACGCGCGCGCCGGGCATGATGCCGCGCATGTCGCCGGTCGGCATCAGAAACAGCTTTTCACCGGAGAAGCCGACGACCTCGGCCTCGATCTGCTTGCCTTCGGCCGTGTCGATGAGGCAGCGCCCGCCCACCGCGGCTTCGCAGCCGACCGCCTCCAGGGTCATGCCCACCATGCGGCTCAACGTGCCTTCGACGACCACCGACGCCGTATTGGCCGTGCGCTCGCGCGCCCGCACCAGCATCGCGGCCCACTCCTTCGGCCGCGGCCTCGCAGCGGCGGCGCTCACGGAGTGGATCCGCTGCGCAGGGCCGCGTGGCGTTCGGTGCCCAGCAATTCGCTCAACACCGCGCCCAACCGGGTCTCCAGGCGCGCGTCGATACGCGAGGTGAGGGTCGTGACCTGGCATCCGCCGCGCGCCATCACCGGATCCTCGACGATGGTCCACGCGCGGTCGCTCATCGTCGGGGCGAGATTCTCGGCAACGATCGCCGCGTCCTCGGGATGAAGATGGACGCGCACGTCGCGCGCCGCGACGGGCAACGCCGCAATGGCCTCGCGAATGATCCCGATGATCTGCGTCGGATCCGATTTCAATTCGCGCCGGACGATTTGCCGCGCCAGGGCCATCGCCAGCGTCAACAACTCGCGCTCCACCTCCGCGTCCAGCACCTCGAAGGGCTTCGCCAGATCGTAGAACATGCCCGACAGGCGCTCGACCTGCGCGCGGATCTCCACGCGGCCCGCTTCACGGCCTTCCGCGAGACCTTGTTGGAACGCCTCCTTGTAGGCCTCCTCCTGCAGGTCGGCGAGGCCGGTGACGGTCGGCATCGCCTTGACGCCCGCGGCGCTGTCCATGTCCGGAGCCGCCCACACCTCCGCGGCGGCGGCAGCCACCTTGGTGAATGCGTTAGACAAAATCGGCGCCCCCCTTGCCGCCCAGACTGATGGTGCCCTCTTCCGCCAGCCGCTGAGCTATCACGATGATCTCTTTTTGCGCCGCCTCGACGTCGACGAGTTTGACCGGCCCGCGCGCTTCCATGTCGTCCTTGAGAATCTCGGCCGCGCGCTTCGACATATTGCGCAAAATCTTCTCCTGGACCTCGGGCTCGGCGCCGCGCAGGGCCACCGCCAGGGTATCCGATCCCACTTCGCGCAGCAGCGCCTGAATGCCGCGGTCGTCGACATCCAGCAGGTTGTCGAAGACGAACAGCAGGTCCTTTATTTGCTGATGCATTTCGCCGTCGGCTTTTTCGATCTTGCCGAGTTCTTCGCCGCTCTTTTCCTTTTCCATCGAATTGAGGATGTTGGCGACCGTGCGCGCGCCGCCGATGCGCCGCAGCGCCGACGGCGGCGCGGCATTGGCCTGTCTCTCGACCAGCTGGTCGAGCTCGGTGAGCGCCGACTGGGGCACCTCGTTGAGCGAGGCAATCCGCATCAATATCTCGGTGCGCATCTCATCCGACAGCAACGGCAGGACGCTGGCCGACTGCTCCGGTTCGAGGTGTGCGAGCACGATCGCGCCGATCTGGGGATGCTCGCCGCTGATGATTTGCGCCACCGCCTTGGCTTCCATCCATTTGAGCGCCTCGATTCCCTGGCCCGTTTGGCCCGTCGACACGCGATCGAGCAATAATTCGGTCTTCTGCTTGCCGACGGCCTGCGTCAGCACGCGCCGGACGTAGTCCTGCGACTGGGACGCCATGTCGGCCTTGCTGTCGGCGATGCCGATGAATTTGTCGAGCACCTCGGTCATCTGATCGCGCGACACCTCCTTCAGCTCCGCCATGGCCATGCCCAGTCTCTGCACATCCTTGGCGTCGAGTTGCTTGAGCAGGTTGGCCGCGTCCTGTTCGCCCAGGCTCATGAGCAAAATGGCGGCGCGCTGCGTCCCGTCGAGTTCATCCGGCTTAGCCATCGGCGGCGACCCAATCCTTTACGACTTGTGCGGCACGTTTCGGATCCTGCCCGACAAGCGTCCGAGCCGCCGCGATCTGCTGCTCAAAACTGGGCTGAAGCTTGATGGCATTTTCGGCCTTGCCGGAAAGACTGATCCTGTCGCCGCCGAAATCCGAGGACGCGGTGCTGGACACGCTGCGCGCGGGGAACTTGGTCAACGACTTCATCAAGGGTCTCAAGATCAGCAGAGCGACCAGCAGTACGAGGCCCGCGCCGACGATTTGCTTCGCGAGCTGAGTGGCCCAGGGCTGCTGCCAGAGCGGCGCGCCGTCGACCTGCGGAATCGGCGGGTTGGTTTTGAATGCCTGATTGATCACGTCGAGCCGGTCGCCCCGGTCGTCCTTGAGGCCGATGGATTCCTTCACCAGCTGCGTGAAGCGCTTGATGTCGTTCTCGCTCATCGGCGAGGTCGTCATTTTTCCGTCTGCGCCCGCCTTCTGCCAGTCGTCGAACACGACGCCGACGGAGAGGCGCTTCAGAACGCCCGTGGGTTGCTTCACATACGACAGCGTGCGGTCGACCTCGAAATTGCGCGTGCTGCGCGAGGAGGTCGAGCTCGGGCCGGAGCTCGCCGTCGCCGTCTGGCCATTGGCCGGCGACCCCGGCGTGGGCGCTGCGCCCGGCAGCACGGGCGCGCCGGAGGTGCCGGGCGGTTGGTTCGACAGCGCGCCCGGAATTCCCTCGGCGCCGTCCGCGCTCTTGCGCATGTCGCTGCTGGTTTGCTCGCTGCGCACGGCGGTCTTCTGCGGATCGTAGTTTTCGTGGGTTTCCTCGGTCTGCGTGAAGTCGAGATCCGCCGTGACCGTCGCCCGCACCCGGCCCGGGCCCACGATGGGCTCCAGCAGTTCGATGATGCGCTGCTGATACGTCTCCTCGAGCTTGCGTGTGTATTCGAATTGGCGCGTTGACGCCGCCGCCTCCGCGCTTTCGTCCGGTGAATTGAGCAGCGACCCCGCCTGGTCGACCACGGTGACGTCGCTCGGGCCGAGTTCCGGCACGCTCGAGGCGACCAAATGCACGATCGCGGCGACTTGACCGGGCTCCAAGCGCCGGCCCGGGTAGAGCTGCAGCATCACGGAGGCGGTCGCCTTGCGCTCGTCGCGCAGAAACACCGACGCCTTGGGAAGCGCCAGGTGCACGCGGGCGCTTTGCACGCCCTGCACCTTGATGATGGTGCGCGCCAGCTCGGTCTCGAGCACCGATTGATAGCGCGCCGTCTCCATCATCGAACTGGTGCCGAGCCCGGAGTCCTTCTGGATCATTTCGATGCCCATCGAATCGCTTTGCGGCAGGCCCTGGCTGGCCAGGCGAATGCGCGCCTCCTGAACCTTCGACTCCGGCACCGACACCGCTCCGGACGGGTTCAATTTGAATTCGATCCCGGCCGCGGTCAGCGCGTCCATGACTTGGCCGCTCTCGCGCTCCGAGAGTTGGCCGTACAGAACGGTGTAGTTCTGGCCCTGCGACCACAGGACCAGCCAAATCGCCGCGGCGATGGCGGCGGCGACGCCGGCGAGCAAGCCCGCCTGTTTGAGCCCCGGTATGTCGAGGAGGGAGCGCGGCGCCACGGGGACGAGATCAGCCATAAATCAAACCTCTGGAATCGTTGAATCTGACGCGGTCTACCGGCACCGACTCCTAGACCGGCATGCCCATGACTTGCGTGTATGCGTCGACCAGCTTGTTGCGCACCTCCGTCATGGCGTGGAACGCGAGGCTCGCCTTCTGCACCTCGAGCATCACCTTGGTAAGATCGACGCTCTTGTCCCCGGACTCATAGGCTGCGGCCATCGAAGTCGCCTGATTCTGCATGGTCGCAATGTGGTCGACCGAGTTCTTCAGAAGATTCGCGAAGTCGGTGGGCTGCGCGCCCGCTGCCGACGCGCCCAACGGCGCGGCATCACCGGAGCCGCCCATCGCGCGCGCGGAAAGCGCGCGCATTTCGGCCAGCACCTGCTGGATTTGCATGCTGCTCATGGCTCAGGCCGTC
Organism: Steroidobacteraceae bacterium; assembly: GCA_049510875.1. Taxonomy (GTDB): domain Bacteria; phylum Pseudomonadota; class Gammaproteobacteria; order Steroidobacterales; family Steroidobacteraceae; genus Bog-1198. The sequence continues at coordinate 14,952 of JBEKYO010000005.1, read as the reverse complement.
ACGTATTGGGTGTCATGGAGCTGCGGCACGGCGACGCCGGCCGCCTTGAACTGCTGCAGCTTGTGGCGCAGCGTGCGCGGACTGATCCCCAGCCGCTCGGCGGCCAGTTTTCGGCTGCCGCCCGTCACGCGCAGCGTCGCCAGGATCAATTCCCGTTCGCGCTCCTTCAGGTCGCGGTCCAGGCCGGCCTCTTGGGCGGCGGCGGGGATCGCCGGCGGTGGCGCCGCGCCGGCGAGCGACCCGATGTCGAGATCCGCCGCGGTGATTTGGCCGCCGCTGGCGAGCCAAGCCGCCCGTTGCACGATGTTGGTCAGCTCGCGCGCGTTGCCCGGCCATTCATGGTGCAGCAGTTTGCGCTCGGCGTCGGCCGACAGGCTCAAGGAGAGCTGGCCGCCGCGCGCGCACGAGGACATCGCGCGGCGCGCCAGCGGCAGGATATCGCCGCGCCGTTCGCGCAGCGGCGGCAACCGCAGCGACATCACGTTCAACCGGTAGTAGAGATCCGCGCGGAATCGGCCGGCGCGGACCTCTTCCGGAAGATCCCGGTTGGAGGTCGCGATCAGCCGCACATCGAGGCTGATGGTGCGGGTGCTGCCCAATCGCTCCACCTCCCGCTCCTGCAGCACGCGCAGGATCTTCGCCTGCAGGCCCAGTTCCATCTCCGATATTTCGTCGAGCAGCAGGGTGCCGCCCTGCGCCTGCTCGAATTTTCCGGCGTGCGCGCCCAGCGCGCCCGTGAATGCGCCCTTTTCATAGCCGAACAGCGTGGCCTCGAGCATGTTGTCGGGAATCGCCGCGCAATTGATCGCGACGAACGGCTTGTCGCCGCGCGCCGAATGATCGCGAATGAAGCGCGCGTAGACCTCCTTGCCCGTGCCGCTTTCGCCGGTGATGAGCACCGTGGCGTCGTTCTCCGCGATCTTGCGCGCGAGGTTCACCACGCGCCTCGACTCGGGGTCCGCCGCCACGAGTTCGTTGGGCACCACCCGGGCCGCGAGTTGGCGCTGCGCCATGTCGATCAGCGCCTTCGCGTCGAAGGGTTTGACGATGTAATCCGTGGCGCCCTCGCGCATCGCCGCCACCGCCTGCGCGACGGTGCCGTACGCGGTCATCAACACCACCGGCACGTCCGGCCGCGAGCGTTTGATGGCGGACAGAAGCTCGTAGCCGTTTGGCCCGGGCATTTGCACGTCCGATATGACGAGTGCGATTTCCTCGGTCTCCAGCATCTGCAGCGCCGTGGCGGCATCGCACGCGCCGAGCGCGGCAATTCCCGCGGAGCGCAGCGTGTCGAGCAGCGCCTCGCGCAGCGCCGCGTCGTCCTCGACCATCAACACCGATTCGATCATGTTGTTCATGCTCTGTCCTCTGCAGGTAAATCAATGACGAAAGTGGCGCCGCTGTCGGATTCGGCCAGACGCACGCTCCCGAGATGCGCCTCGACCACCGACTTGACGATCGCAAGGCCGATTCCGTTGCCGCGCGCCCGAGTGGTGAAAAAGGGTTCGAATATTCGCTCGCGAATGTGCGCCGGCACGCCGGGTCCGTTGTCGCTGACGACGATCTGCGCGCGGCCGTCCGCGCCGCGCCGCGCCAGCAGTTCGAGTTCGAGGTCGGCCGTGGCCGCCTGCAGCGCGTTCGTCGCCAGATTCAGCACGGCGGAAACCAGCGACGGAGCGTTGGCGCGGACCTTGAGTTCAGGGGCCTGGGTGCGGATGGTCAGGCGGACGCCGCGCCGCAACGCGGGCCGCAGCCACTGCGCCACCTGTTCGAGCAGAGCGCTCACGCTCACCGATTCGCGCGCCGCGCCGCCGTGCGCGAACGCGAGCATGTCGTTCACCAGGGAATCGAGCTGCTTCAGGCTCCCGACCGTTCTTTCACCGCAGCGCTGCAGGTCCTCGCGGCTGCGGTCGGGCAGCGCCATTTGCGATGCGTACAGCAATGCGGTTGCAAGCGGCGTGCGAATCTGGTGCGCAAGTCCGGCCGCCAGCTCGCCCATCGTCAGCAGGCGCTGTTGACGGCGCAGCAGCAATTGCATCAGGTGAGATTCGGTGACGTCGGTCAGCAGCACCACCTCGCCGCCGCCGCCCAGATGCCGGCGCGAGATGTTCACGAACCGGCCGCTGCGCAGTTCCGTGTGCTCGGCGATGCCCGTGGCGCTGGCGGCGGCGCGCGCGAGCACGGCCGCGAAGGGGTGCGCGAGCAGCGGCTCGCCGAGCAGCTCCACGGCGGCGGGATTGCATTCCTGGATCTGCCCGTGCGCATCGAGCACCAGCACGCCGCCCGGCAATCCTCTGACCAAGGCAGCCAGCCGCGCGGCGAGGTGCTCCTTGCCGGCATGCGCCTCGCTCAATTCGGCGCGCAGGTGCGCGACCTGGTCGCGCAGTGCGTCGAAGGCGCCGGAGAGTTGTTCGGAAACCGAACCGAAGGCCAGGAAGGCCGCCTGCAGGTCGGCGCGCGTATCGCTGCTTCGCTCGAGTGTTGACGCTGTCATACCGGGAGGAGAAAGCAACTTCCGTGCCTCAGCGGTATTTATTCTTTCGATCAACCAGTTACGCGAAACCCGCTGCCGGCAATCGCCGGAGCGTCAATAAACCGTCAGGCCGAGAGACGGTATTTGCGCAGCTTCTCGACCAGGGTCGTGCGGCGAATGTTGAGCAGCCGCGCGGCGCCGGCGACGGTACCGTCGGCTTCCTCGAGCGCCTTGCGGATCAGGCCGATTTCGATGGCGGACAAATGATCCTTGAGATCGATCCCGCCGCGCGGCAAGGTGGTCTCCGCGTCGTCGAGCAACTCGTCGAAGTCCTCGGTGGCATGCGCCGTGGCGCAGGGCTCGGCATCGGGGACGGCTTCCGCCTGCGCAACCATGAGCACGCCGCCATCCGACCAGCCCGCGGGGCCGGCGCTGCGGTACCGCTCGGGCAGATCGGCGGATGCGATCTTGTGCTCGGGAAACAGAATCGCCAACCGCTCGAGCAGATTCGACAGCTCGCGCACGTTGCCGGGCCAGCGATAGCGTGCCAGGCAGCCGATCGCCTCCTTATCGAGCCGGATGTGCCGGCCGGAGATCTGCCCCTGGCGCTGTACCAGGTGTTCGATCAACACCTGTAGATCCTCGAGCCGCTCGCGCAGCGGCGGCATCTGGATGGGAAACACGTTCAACCGGTAGAACAAATCCTCGCGAAAGCGCCCGGCGCTGATCGCTTCATCGAGGTCGCGGTGCGTGGCCGCGATGATGCGCACGTCGCAGCGTATCGTGCGGTTGCTGCCCACGCGCTCGAAGCTGCGCTCCTGCAGGACGCGCAGCAGCTTCACCTGCATTTGCAGCGACATGTCGCCGATCTCATCCAGGAACAAGGTCCCGCCTTCGGCAAATTCGAAGCGTCCGAGCCGGGTCGACAAAGCCCCCGTGAACGCGCCTTTTTCGTGGCCGAACAATTCGCTTTCGAGCAGATCCGCCGGGATGGCGCCGCAATTGACGGGCACGAAGGGATGCCCTGCGCGTCCCGACAACTCGTGAATGTGGCGCGCAACCATCTCCTTGCCGGTGCCCGACTCCCCGAGGATGAGCACGCTGGTATCGAACGGCGCGACCTGCTCGATGAGCCGATGCACCGCGCGCATCGCGCGCGAGGTGCCGCTCGGCCGGAATCGGTGCGTTCCCGGTTGCGTCGGATGCCCGTTGCGCACGTTCTGCGCCTGGCCCAGCACCGCCGACAAGCGCCGCTGTTTGACCGGCAATTCGAGATGAAACCACGCCAGATCGCCGCTGCTCTCGGCGATTTTCGGCAGGCCGTCGGAGGAGAGATAAATGACGGGCAGCGGCTGGGCGATCGAGCGCAGGTGCAGCACGAGTTCATTGCCCTCGGCCGCGACGGCATCCTGCGCGACGATGACGGCGAGCCAATCATGCGCCGAGCTGCGTTGATACTCGCGCAGTTCCGCCAAATCGTGCACATGGACCGGATCGAGATCCAAGAATTTCAGGACCGTGACCAGGGTTCGCGCCTGCGAATCCGACGGGTCCATCACAATAACTTTCGCGTCAACCACTATGTGGGGCTCCTTCCCGGTCAAAAAGTGTGACGGAGCGCACATATCTCTAGCTCCGTCTTAAGCATTGCGTCTAACTCATTGACATTGTTCAATCAATGTCTGGTCGGGAACGCATACTAACTTAAGAGCTCGAGCCTCCAGCAGATGGTAAATACCCGCAACACGTGTAAGGCCTTCCCCCATTGGAGGCCATGGTGTTTTCCCCTAGCCGCGACGGTTGGGCGAGAGCCTGGCACCCGCGACGCGGCGCCGGTGGTGGCGGAAAATCATTTTCTCGATGAGCTCCACAACCGACTCGCTCAGACCTGTGAACTGGAGCCGCGCCGTGCGCATATCGTTATGAGAAGTGCCGACCACGATGGCGGGGAGCTTCAGGGGTTGGGGCAGCGAGGGGTTCACATACAGCATCAGTACACCTGTACTGCCGGTCTCGGGGGCGTCCTCGCCCATCCATTCGAAACCGCTCGATGAAAACCTGACCGTGCGGGCCTCCGGCAGGCCGTGCCGGCGCATGGCCAGATCGGCGGCGAGGCGCAGCAGGATATTTAACTTATAGTCCAAGCGCTGCAGTTCGTGCACCAGCGCCGCGGACTCGTCTTTCAACGCATCAGGCACCCGCACCTCGTCCAGAGTGGAGTCGGCGGTAAGCAATTGATGATTATCGGCGTTCAAACGCGCGAGGTTCGACTCGCCCTCCGCGAGGCCGGGCTCCCAGGCGAACGGCAGCGCGTCCTCGAATATCAGACCATCACCGAGAACTGACTCAGGCATGGCACCCCGCGTTGCAGGTGGAATTTCCGCTCAGCGCATCTGCCCGGCGTGTGCGTAGGCGTGCACCGCCCGGCGTCCGGCGATCGCCACGTCCAGCTGGCGTCCCTTGATGCGACGATGATGTTCCAACGAGCCGATCGATTTGTCGTTCAATAGCGCGATTTCCTGCAGCAGCAACCGTTCGTGCGCATCCGGCGCGCCGGCGCCGTTGCGCGCCGACTTTAACAGTTGCAGCCGCTGTGCGTCGAGCAATGCGACCGCCTGTCCGTCGCCGCGCTCCGCCGCCGCGAGCAGCTGACGCGACAGCTGCAGCGCCTCCTCGAGCAGGGCGGCGGTTGCACCGCTCATCGCTCGTCCTTGACGATTCCATCCCAGCCGCTCTTGATCTTGCGCACCAGGTTCGACACCTCGAGCACGATTTGCACATCGTTGGTGGCGTTGGCCGTGGTCAGCCGGCCGAGCATGTACAGATACAGATTATGCAGATTCTCCGCGATCTTCCCGCCCTTCTCCATGTTGAGGGTGGCATCGAGCTGACCGATCAGCCGCACCGCCTTGCCCATCGCCTTGCACTTGACGACGACCTCGTTCCAGGGAAGGTTGTTGTTGATCCGGCCCATGCACCCTTGAGCGGTGGCCAGATTCGACAGGATATGTTCGAACATAATCTGAACGAGCCGCGTCGGGCTCGCATCGGCGACCTGTCCGTGGCTGCGGATCGCGTGGTACTGCGAGGCCTTGTTTCTGGAATACATCATGATGTGCTTGCTCGAGGTGCTCGGGGTGCTCTAGGTGCTCGTGTTGCCGCTGCTCAGGTTGCTGCTCGACGAGCTGCTCGAACTCGAGCTCGGGTCGAATTCGGCCGTAAGATATGTCTGGGTTTCCTTCAGCGACGCAACCGCGGCATCCATCGCGTTGTATTGCGTGGTGAGCGTGGCCGAATAGGTCGCCAGTTCGGCATTCAGCTGCGTCTGCTGAGTATTCAAGTTGGTCAGGCCGGTTTGCAGGCCCGAATTGATGGTGGCCAAAATTCCGCCGGCCTGCGTGTACTGGGTGACCAGGTTGTCGACCTGGGTCGCGATGCCGTTGGGGCCGCCGAGCAGGCTCCCCACGCCGCTCAAACTCGAACTGAGCGCGTTGGTGAGCGTGCTGGCAGTGGTGTCGTAGACGCCGGTGGTGGCATCGGCCGTGATGCCGAGGTCGGCGAGCGAATTGATGCCGGTGCCGCTGCTGCGCACGGTGTCGAGGATGTTCGACAATTGGTTCTGAAAGGATTGCAGGGTGGCGTTGCCCTGCAATGCGCCGGCCGTCTGCGTCGTCGCATTGTAGGCCGTCAAGGTCTGAATGCTGGAGAGCGTACCGTTCAGCGCGGTGACGAAGGCATTGACCGCGGTTTGCGCCGTCGTCGTGTCCGGACTGATGCTCAGGGTCGTCGGAGTGTAGGTGGGCGGCGTGGTGGCCGGCGTGATCTCGGCCGAAGCTTGCAGCAGATCCAGGGTTACACCGGAAATGGCGCCGGTGGCAACGTTGCTCGCGCTGGTCGCGGGGTAACCATTGACGGTGAAATTCGCGTCCAGCGCCGGCTGGGACAGGGTCAGGGTGCTGTCGGCGTTGGCCGGGTCGTAGACCAGCGAGGCAAGGCCGCCGTCGCCGCCCGCCTGGGTGACCGTGATCGAGTTGTCCGCGCCGGTCGTGGTGCCGGTGAGCACCAGCTGCGCCCCGTCGGTGGCGGTAATGATGCTGGCGCTCACGCCGGGATTGTCGGACGCCGAGTTGATGGCATCGGCAATGCCCGCGAGGGTATTGTTGGTCGAATCGATGGTGATCGCGGCGGACGTCCCGCCGACCGAGATGGTCAGGGTGCCGGTGCCGATGACCGTGCCCGAGGTTGCCACGGGTTGCGAGGTGAGGGTGGCCGCGGTGGCGAGGTTCTGCACTGCCAGCGAATAGGTGCCCGCTACCGCGCCCGTGGTCGCCGTGGCCGAGGCGATGCTGGTGTCGCCGACGGTGGCCGCGAAGCTGGCCAGCTGGCTCGGACTCTCCAGCACGCCCAAGGTGGCCTGAAGCGCGTCGAGCGAGCTCGTGAATGTGCCGAACGCCGAGACTTGGGCATCCAGCGACGTCTCCTGGGTGGTGATCTGATCCTGCGGTCCGGCGCCGAACGCGCTGGTCAGGGAGGAGACGATGGCACCGATGTTGAGGCCGGAGCCGATGCCCTGCGAGGTGATGAGCGCATTGGCGGCCGAGGAGGCGCTCGATGCGGTCGCCGTGGACGTCGTGCCCGTCGCCGTTGACGCGCCGGAGATGCTTGAACTCATATGACACCGTGTCCCGTTTCAGATACCAAAGTTATCGGCATATCGCACCGAGACTTAAGCAAGAGCCATACCAGGCCGCGGAACGGCGTTTAGGCGCGGCTGTCGATCAGCAGTCCCGAGACCCCCACGCTGCGCGCCAGGGCCGGAAACTCGGTGGCCGAAAACTCGCCGACGACCGCGCCGGACTCCGGGTTGACCTGCTGAATGAGCTTGCCGCCCGAGGCGGGATCCACGCGAAATTGATCCGGTCGCCCCGAATCGTTGAGATATTTGTTCAGCTGGTTGACCAGGGATTGCGTATCCGCGCTGCCTTGCACGGTCGCCTTGGCGACCGTGGATGCCGAGGCCTCGTCGGCGCGGGCGCCTGCCCCGGAGGCGGCCGCCGGGGATGACGCCGGTCTGCCGCTCGGCGGCAAAGAGTTGCCGCTGCCTGATTGAATCTTGGTACTTGCTGCCTGACTTCCCTGCACTGGACTCGCAACCGGGATCTGTCCCGTGTTTCCGTCGCTAGCCATGTGAATACCTTCCGTTAAGCTGTAGGGCTGCTCGAAATTCCTATATCGCTGATCTGCGCACGTAAGACAAGGTTCGGGCGCCGTCGCCCGAACCTTGCGTCTCAATCACTTCTAATGAAGTGTTTCGGCTGTTACGACAAAAGCTTGAGAATCAATTGCGGTTCCTGATTGGCCTGCGCCAACACCGAGATACCGGCCTGTTCCAACACCTGGGCCTGGGTCAAGTTGGCCGTTTCCTGGGCGAAGTTCGCATCCTCGATGGTGCTGCGGGACTCCGTGAGGTTCTGGGCCGTTGACGTCAAGTTGCTCACCGCCGCGGTAAAGCGGTTCTGAATGGCGCCCAACTGACTCTGGAAGGCGCTGACCGTCGCCAAGGCGGAGTCGACCGCCGCAATGGTCTTGTTAGCGCCGCTGACCGTCAGCACGTTCGCGTTGGCCAACGTGTTTGCACCCAGCGTGATGTTGCCCGGGTTCTGACCAATGGCCGTGATGTCCGCCGCGGTGCCGCCGATCTGAATGTTGCTATTGGCAGACAGCGTGACCGAGCCGTAGTTCGTCGTTCCGCCCGAGCTCGCGATGTTCGAAGCAAGCCCAGTACCCGTAAGGCCGGTGGAGGCCTGGGTAACGGCGATGTTGCTGCCGTCCGACGCAGTGAGCGAGATTTCGCCGCTGCTCGAGACCGACGCCGTCACGTTGCCGTCCTGCGATGAATACAGGTTGATCTGGTTGACCACATCCGAAGCCGTCAACGTCGAGCTCGCGGAAACGTCGTTCGTTCCCGAGTAAATGTTGACGCCGTTGATGGACAAATCGTACGTGCCCGCCGCCGAGCCGGCGCTGACCGTGGAGAACGCCGTCCCTTCCGTGGCGGTGGTCGACGCGGTGGCGGTCAAGCCCGAGATATCCGCCGCGTTGATGGTGGCGGCCTTCGCATACGCCGAGGCAGCATTCTGCCAGGTGTTGGAGGTCGCATAGTTGGCGCTGGCGCCGACCGAAACGGCCGCTGCCGTGCCGACCGCGATGGTCAAACCGCCGGTCAATGCCGCGCTGGTGGCCGTTCCCGCCTGCGAAGCAACCTGGCCGATCTGGTTGGCCTGCACGCCCTGCGCGAGGTCGATCGAGATGGTGTCGCCGACGTTCGCACCCACCTGGAACGTCGTGGTGCCGCTGCTGCCGTTCAGCACGCTGGCGCCGTTGAAGTTCGTCTGTGCGGCGATCTGAGTGATTTCCGCGATCTGCTGCTGGACCTGGGCATTGAGTGCCTGGCGATCCGACGAGCTGTTCGATCCGTTGGCCGCTTCGACGGCGAGCGTACGAATGCTCTGCAGATTGTTGACGATGGTGCTCAACGCGCCGCCGGCGGTTTGCGCCTCGGAGACGGCGTCGTTCGCGTTGTTGATCGCTTGGTTCGTGCCGTTCACCTGTGTGGTGAACTGCTGGCTGATCGCAAGACCCGCGGCGTCGTCCGCGGCGCTGTTGATGCGCAGGCCCGACGACAAACGCGTCAGGGATTGCGACAACAAGGCCTGCGAGCCGTTCAGATTGTTCTGTGCCGTAAGCGAGTCGATGTTCGTGTTTAAAGTTAATGCCATGTTCAGGAGCTCCTAATAAAGTTAAGTTCACCGGCCCGTCATTAGGCCCTCATGTCGTTGTGTCCTCTTCACCCGCCGAGCGGGCGGACCGGTGACACACGCAGAAGGTTTATCGGAACAACGGCTGGGTTCTTTAGCGAAACATTCAGGGCCCGCCTGCATCGTCTGCGCCTTGCGTCACAGATTTGAGCGACGGCGCTTGCGCGCAGCGTCGCGGCCCGCTCCTGAGGTATCGGCCGCTAGGAGCCTGTCTGAATAATCTTCATGAGCCGCGACCACGCAGATTGCTCAGACAGGCTCCTGGGCGCGGATTTACGGCCCCGGGTGGCATGGTTCATGCAAAAACCTCGCATGGCGCATTCATTTGCAGACAGCGACGTTCGCACGTCGCCCCTGGACGAGGCCTGCGGCACCGCCATGCGGATGCAGCTCGCCGGCCGGCTGGACCGGGCCGAACAGCTATACCGTGCGATTTTGCAATCCGAGCCCAGGCACGCCGCGGCGAACTATTGCCTCGGCATGCTGCAGGTGCAATTGCGGCGCCCGGGTGAAGGCCTGTCCTTTCTCTTGGTCGCGCTCGAGGAGGATCCGCGGGTGCCCGACTACTGGCTGGGCTACCTGGAGGCGTTGCTGTCGAGCGGGCAGATCGATGCGGCGCGCGGCGCGCTCGAGCTCGCACGCCAACATGGCCTGACGGGCCGGGCGGCCAAAGACTTCGCGCGGCGGCTCGCCGGCGCCTGCGCGGACGCCGAGGAGCGCGCGCTGCTCGCCGCGCTGGCGCGCGGCGATTCGGGCACGGCGCTCCAACTGGCGAGCGGCCTGGTCGCTGCCTTTCCCGGACGCGGCATTGCCTGGAAGGTGCTTGGCGCCCTGCTGTGGACCCAGGGCCACCCCGAGCAGGCCCTGGCCGCCATGCAAACCTCCGTTCGCCTCCTGCCGCAGGATGCCGAAGCGCACTGCAATCTCGGATTGACGCTCGCCAAGTCGGATCGTTTCGAGGAAGCCGAGGCGTGCTTGCGCAAGGCGATCGACCTCGATCCCAAGTTCGCGGCCGCGCATTACCGGCTCGGCATGACGTACTCGCTGCAAGCGCGGCTGCCCGAGGCCGAGGTCTGCCTGCGCCGGGGCATTGCCCTCAAAGCCGGCTACACGGATGGCGACGACGCGCAGAATCATTCGAACCTGCTGTTCATCATGAGCCACGACCCCGCGGTGGATGCCGATTCGCTGTATGCGGAGCACCGCCGCTTCGCCGCGAGTTTTGAAGATTGCCGATGCTGGCCGCAGCATGCGAATCATCGGGATCCGGAGCGGATCCTCAAGGTCGGATTCGTGTCGGGCGATTACCGCGATCATCCGGTCGCGCTGTTCATCGAACCGATCTTCGCAAGCCTGCGGAGCCGCGCCGATTTGCAATTGCATGCCTATTCCAACCATTCGGCCGACGACCCGGCGACCCGGCGACTGCGCACGCTCGTGCCCAAGTGGCGCGCCGTCGAGGGGCTGTCCGATGATGAGGTGGCGCACCGGATCATGGCGGACGGCATCGATGTCCTGATCGATCTCTCGGGCCATACGGCGTTCAATCGGCTGGCCGCGTTCGCGCGCAAGCCGGCGCCCGTCCAGGCGAGCTGGATCGGCTACCCGGGCACCACCGGGCTGCGTGCGATGGACTACTACGTGGCGGACCGGCACTGGCTGCCGGCCGCCCGGTTCGCCGATGTGTTCACCGAGAAGCTCGCCTATCTGCCGGATCGCTGGACATTCCAGCCGCATCCGGGCGCGCCACAGGCGGGTCCGCTGCCGGCCATCGCAGCCGGCCGCATGACCTTCGGCAGCTTCAACCGGATGGACAAGATCAACGGCGCTACCGTCGAACTGTGGTCGATGCTGCTGCGCGAGGTGCCGCAGGCCAACCTGCTGCTCGGCGCCATCAGGCTGCCGGCGCAGCGCGAGAGATTGATCGCTGCCTTTGCCGGCTGCGGCATCGAGCGGCGGCGGTTGATGTTTCATCCCCCCTATGAGATGGACGCCTTTCTTGCGCTCTACGGCCAGGTCGATCTCTGTCTCGATACCGTTCCCTACAATGGCGGCACCATGACGCTGCACGCGCTGTGGATGGGCGTGCCCACCCTGACGCTTGCCGGCTCGACGCCGGCGGCGCGCGCGGGCGCGGGAATTCTCGCGCAGCGGGGACTCGATGAGTTCATTGCGGACTCCGCCCTGGATTTCGCGGCCGCCGGCAGGCATTGGGCACGGCACTTGCCCGAGTTGGCGCGGCTGCGGGCCGGCATGCGCGCTCGTTTACAAGAATCCCCCGGCGGACAGCCCGAACTCATCGCGGCGCATTTCGCGCGCGCCCTGCGGCACATGTGGCGCCGCTGGTGCGGCGGCGAGCCTGCCGCGTCTTTCGCAACCGACGGCGCCGAAGGGGAACGCCGATGATGCCCGCCGGCGATTCTCCGCCCGCGGAGGCCGCGGCTCTGGACGCCGCCTGTGCCAAGGCGATGGGGCTCCAACTCGCGGGTCAGCTCGACCTCGCCGCACGCCTCTATGCCGCGATTTTGCAAGCGGCCCCGGCCCACGCCGCCGCGAACTATTGCTCGGGGATGCTGCACGTGCAGCTGCAGCGGCCGCTCGACGGGCTGCCGTTTCTGCTATCCGCACTGCAGGCCAAGCCCGAGACGGCCGACTATTGGCTGGGTTATCTCGAGGCGCTCAGTCTTCTCGATCGGCTGGACACCGCTCGGAACATCCTCGCCCTCGGCCGCCGCGCGGGCCTGGCGGGAGCGGCCGTCGAGGACTATGCGCAGCGGCTCGCGGCGCAGTGCGCGGCCGCGCAGCGCGCGGCCGATCACACCACCGCTGCGGCCGGCGCGAGTCGCGCGCCCCTGGCGGCGGCGGACCGGCCGGGCAAGCCACGCAAGCCGGGGCGCAAGAGCCGGCGCGGCGCGAACGGCGATTTGCAGCGGCAGGAGCGCGCGCTGCTGTCGATGGTGGAGCAGCGTCAGTTCGCCGACGCGCTGGTGCTCGCCCGAGACCTGACCACACAGCATCCGGAGCGCGGCCTCGGGTGGAAGATACTGGGGGCGGTCATGCCGGCCGAGGGTGGTTACGAGGAGGCCCTCAAGGTGATGCGGACCGCGGTCCGGCTGATGCCGAAGGATGCCGAGGCGCATGTGAACTTCGGGATGACGCTGGCCAAGGCCAAGCGTTTCAAGGACGCCGAGATTCACCTGCGCCAGGCGTTGACGCTCGACCCGCAGCTCGCGGCGGCGCATTACCGTCTGGGAATGACCTACGAATTTCAGGGCCGATATGCGGAAGCAGAAGCGAGCCTGCGGCGCGGCCGCGCCCTTGGCCTGCGCACCAACACCGTGGCGGGCGACGACGAGCTCAGCTATTCGCACATGCTGTTTCTCATGGGTCACAATCCCACGGTCGACGCCGAGGCGCTGTTTCTCGAACACCGGCGCTACGGCGAGTATTTCGAAAACCGGCTGCAATCATCCTGGCCGCAGCATCCGAACGAGCGCAATCCGGATCGATGCCTCAAAGTGGGGTTCGTCTCCGGCGATTTGTACGAGCATTCGGTGGCCAAATTCCTCGAGCCCATCGTCGAGCGGCTCAACCGCCGCCCGAGCGTGGAACTGCATGCGTATTACAACAATACCGTGCTCGACGACGTCAGCCGCCGCCTGCAAGCGAGCTTCAAGAGTTGGACCCCGGTCTGCGATCTCTCGGACACGCAACTGGCGGCAAAAATCATGGACGATGGGATCGACATACTGATCGATCTGTCCGGGCACACGGGACATACCCGGTTGCCGGCTTTCGCCCGCAAACCCGCGCCCGTGCAGGTCAGCTGGCTCGGCTACCCCGGCACCACCGGACTTCGGGCCGTGGATTACTATCTGGCCGATGAGCAGTGGCTGCCGCGCGGACTATGCGACGCACTGTTCACCGAGAAGCTCGCGTACCTGCCGGATCGATGGGCATTCCAGCCGCATCCGCAGACGCCGGCCGTGGGCCCATTGCCGGCGCTCGCGACCGGCCATCTGACCTTCGGCAGCTTCCACCGGTTGGGAAAAATCAATCCCACCACCATCCAATTATGGTCGCAGCTGCTGCTTGCCCTGCCGCAGGCGACGCTGCTGATCGCCGGCATTCCATTGGACGGCCAGCAGGACACCTTGATCCGGCAGTTCGCCGCGCAGGGGGTCGCCTCGGCGCGGCTGGCATTTCATGGCCGCACCACCATGGACCTCTACCTGGCGCTGCATAATCAGGTGGATATTGCCCTCGACACGCAGCCCTACGCGGGCGGCACGACCACCATGTACTCGCTCTCGATGGGCGTCCCCACACTGACCGTCGCGGGCGCGACCTCGGTGGCGCGCGCCGGAGCCGGAATCCACGGACAGCTGGGACTCGACGGGTTCGTCGCCGCGAATGCGCGCCAATTTGTCGAGCGCGGCCGCTATTGGGCGGAACATCTGCAGCAACTTGCCGGCCTGCGCGCCGGCATGCGCGAGCGCTTGCGGGAATCGCCCGGCGGACAACCCGACGTCATCGCCGCGCATTTCGAGGCGGCGCTGCGTCACATGTGGCGGGGCTGGTGCGCGGGGTTGCCGCCGGCAAGCTTCAGCAGCCGCGTGGGCCCCGCCGACCCGGCTACTTGAGCGACTCCCACCGCAGCGCGGTGCCCCGTTTCAGCGCCCGCTTGGCCGGCAGGCCGAGAACCATGTCGAGGTATTTCGGCGGCAGGCCAAACCCCGGCCGTATGGCTCTGACGTTATCCGCGCTCAGCACCTCGCCCGCTGCAATGTCCTTCACGACATACAGAGAGCGGCGAAAAATGACCGAACCACTTTCCTGGTCCGTGGTGCCGTATCGAACTTCGCCAAGGGCCTGCCATGCGCGTTCGGTCTCGCTCACCAGCAGGCGCAGTTCAGCCGGCTCCAACGAAAAGGCGGAATCCACGCCGCCGTCGGCCCGGCGCAGAGTGAAGTGCTTTTCGATCACGGTCGCCCCCAGGGCGACCGACGCGACCGCCGCGCCGACTCCCATGGTGTGATCGGATAACCCCACCTCGCAGCCGAACAGCGCGCGCATGTGGGCAATGGTGCGCAGGTGGCTGTGCTCGGGGGTGGCGGGATAAGAGCTCGTGCATTTGAGCAGGATCATGTCGCTGCACCCGGCGCCGCGCGCGGCGCGCGCGGCTTCATCGATCTCGGCGACGGACGCCATTCCGGTCGAAATGATGAGCGGCTTTCCGGTCGCCGCCACGCGCCGGATCAGCGCCAGATCGGAATTCTCGAAACTGGCGATCTTGTAGGCGGGGACGTCGAGAGCTTCGAGGAACTCGACCGCCGTGTCGTCGAACGGCGTGGAAAAACACAGCATTCCCAAGCCCCTTGCGCGCTCGAAAATCGGCCGGTGCCAATCCCACGGCGTATGCGCCTGCTCATAGAGCTTGTAAAGCGACCTGCCGCTCCACGGGCTTTCCGGGTCGCGGATGAGAAAATCGCCGTCCTCCACATCGAGCGTCATCGTGTCCGGAGTGTAGGTCTGCAGTTTCAGGGCGTGGGCGCCGGCCGCGGCAGCCGCCTCGACCAGCTCGAGCGCCCGCTCGAGCGACTGATTGTGGTTGCCCGACATCTCCGCAATGATGAACGGCCGGTGACCCAAGCCGACGCG